>DASWMO010000356.1:0-18476 GCA_036399715.1 Rubricoccaceae bacterium | reverse complement strand
GCCCGTCCAGATCTCACCACCGGCCGCGCGCACGGCGACTGCGAGCGCGTCGGCGAGCGCGCGGTTGTCGACCTGGTGGTCGTCCGGCGACCACACGGCGCCGGGGAGGCGGGGCGAGAGGAGCGGCTCGCGCTCGCGCGCCGCCTCGCCGGTCAGCCACTCGACGGGCGCTCCCTGCGCCGCCTGGAACGCGAACAGACGCCGGAGCGCGACGAGGCTGTCCCGGTCGTCGGCGACGACGAGGGTGCCCTCGGTCCGCAGGCCGACGGCGAGGCCCGTCGCGGCTTCGAGGTCGGCGGCGAAGGCAGGCCAGCGGGCGAGGCTTTCGCGGGCGAGCGCGTAGAGGTCGAGTTCCTCGAAGCCGAGTTCGGCGCTCGGCGCGAGCATCCCAGCCGCGGCCCACGTCGCCCCCCGCCCCGCTTCGCCGCGGTCCACGACGAGGACGCGCGTGCCGCTCTGGGCGAGCCGCCACGCGACGCCCAGGCCGGCCACGCCGGCCCCGACGACGACGACATCGAGCACAGGATCGGGCACGGAACGGGCAGTGGACGGGTCCTGAGGGTACGACCTTCGCGGACCGCCGCTCCGCCACTCTCCGTGTCCCGCCTCCCCATCGTCGTCGTCGGAGCCGGGCTCGCAGGTGCGTGTGCCGCTCTCGCGCTCGCGCGGTCGGGTCCGGTCGTCGTGCTCGACGCCGTCGGGCCGGCCGCGGGCGCGAGCGGGGCCGCGGCCGGGCTCGTCAACGCGTTCACGGGCCGCCGCGGCGCGCGGGCGTGGCGGGCGGCCGAGGCGCGGGCGGCCCTCGACCGCGCCGCCGACCGTGCCGGTGTACCGATCGAGGCGTCGGGCGTGCTGCGCCCGGCTGGCGACGCGAGGCAGGCGCAGGCCTTCGCGGACGCCGCGGCCCTCTCCCCCGCCGAGGCACAGATGTGGACGGCCGACGCCGCGAGCGAGCGCTGGCCGGGCGTCGCGGCGCCGCTCGGCGCGCTGTGGATCCCGGGCGGCGGCCATGTCGACGTGCCGCGGCTCGTGCACGGGCTCCTCGCGGCGGCCGAGCGCGACGGGGCCGTCGTGCGGTCCGGCGTGCGCGTGGTGGACTGGGCCGAGACGCCTGATGGTGTCAATGCAATAACGGATTCGGGCGATGTCGAGGCGCGGGCCCTCGTCCTCTGCCCCGGCCGCGGCGTCGCGGACCTGCCGCGCCTCGCCGGGCTGGCATTCGGCCACGTCAAAGGCCAGACCGTCATGCTCGCCGCGCATCTCCCGCCCGGCCTTCCCGCCGTCTCGGGCGGCGTCTACATCGTCCCGACGCCCGGCGGCGCCGTCGTCGGGGCGACGTTCGAGCACACGTTTGCGGACCTCGACCCGAGCCTGGAGGCGAGCCTCGCGCTCCGCGACCGGGCGGCCCGCCTCGTCCCGGCGCTGGCCGACGCGCCCGTGGTCGACGCGCGGGCGGGCGCGCGGCTCACCGTCCCGGCGTCCGTCTCGCCCGAGCGCCTGCCGCACGTCGGCGCGCTCTCGCCCCGTGTGTGGCTGTTCGCCGGGCTGGGCTCGCGCGGCCTCCTCACAGCCCCGCTTCTGGCCGAGACGCTCGGGGCCTCCCTCACGCCCTGATGCCGCCGCGCTCGGTACTTTCGCCCCGCCACTCCTCGCGCCCATGGCCACGACCCTCGCCGATGTCTCGCACTTTTTCGATCAGCGCGACCTCGCGTACGGCATCCGCGACGAGGCGACGATCCTGACCGGCTTCGGCAACCTCGCGAACTACCGCGACGCCGACGGCGAGCCGCACCTCCGACTCGTGATCCAGGTCCAGGAGGACGGCCGCTACGTCCAGATCTTTGCCCCGGCCGCGTACGTCGTCCCGGCGGAGCGCGCGGCGCCGTTCCTGCAGGCGTGCGCGATGATCCAGTGGCGCACCAAGCTCATCCAGTTTGAGTACGACGCCGAGGACGGCGAAGTCCGGCCCGTCGTCGAGTTTCCGCTCATGGACGCCCCGCTGACAGGCGCGCAGCTCATGCGGGCCGTCAACGGCCTCGTCGAGTTGGTGGACCAGTACGACCCCGTCCTGCAGCGCGCGCTCAGCGAGGGCGTCGTGCAGTTCGACACCGACGACGGCGAGGCCGAGATGCTGTCGTCGCTGCTCAGCGGCTACTCGCCCGAGACGCTCGCCGAGGCCCTCCGCCTCGCGGACGCCCGCCGCGCCCGTTAACGCCCGAGCCGCGCCTCCGGGCCCTCAAAACGCCTACCGAAGCCCTGCGCGGCGGTATTCTCCCGCTCCTCCCGCCCCCGCCCGTCCCCGATGGAACTGACCACCGCCCACCTCGAACAGTACCTCGGCACCGAGGCCGACTCCCTGCTCGGCTTCTCGTCGCCCAAGATCGAGAAGAGCCGCCTGCACCTGCCCGGGCCCGACTTCGTCGACCGCATCTTCGCCCACTCGGACCGCTCGGTCCCGGTCCTGCGCTCGCTCCAGCAGATGTTCGACGCCGGCCGCCTCGGCGGGACGGGCTACCTCTCGATCCTGCCCGTCGACCAGGGCATCGAGCACTCCGCCGGCGCGTCGTTCGCCAAGAACCCGGACTTTTTCGACCCCGCCCGCATCGTCGAGCTCGCGATCGAAGGCGGCTGCAACGCCGTCGCCTCGACGTACGGTGCCCTCGGGATGGTCGCCCGGAAGTACGCGCACAAGATCCCGTTCGTGCTCAAGCTCAACCACAACGAGACGCTGACGTACCCCAACATCTACGTCCAGACAATGTTCGCTCGCGTCGAGGAGGCGTGGAACATGGGCTGCGCCGCCGTCGGCGCGACGATCTACTTCGGCTCGCCGGACGTGCGCATCCAGATCGAGGAGGTCACGCAGGCCTTCGCCGCGGCGCACGAACTCGGCATGGCGACGATCCTCTGGTGCTACCTCCGCAACGAGGGCTTCACGATCGGCGGCACGAACCACGAGACCTCGGCCGACCTCACCGGCCAGGCCAACCACCTCGGCGCGACGCTCGAGGCGGACATCCTCAAGCAGAAGCAGCCGACGACGAACGGCGGCTATACCGCCCTCAACTCGGGCGGCTCGGCGTACGGCAAGCTGGACCCGCGGATCTACTCGGAGCTCGCCAGCGACCACCCGATCGACCTCACGCGCTACCAGGTCGCCAACGGCTTCATGGGGCGCGCCGGGCTCATCAACTCGGGCGGCGGCTCCGGCGCCAACGACACGGCCGAGGCCATCAAGACGGCCGTCATCAACAAGCGCGCCGGCGGCATGGGCCTCATCTCGGGCCGCAAGGCGTTCCAGCGCCCGTTCGCCGAGGGCGTCGCGCTCCTCAACGCCATCCAGGACGTCTACCTCAACCCCGAGGTGACCGTCGCGTGACACGCAGGGCCCGGGGTGATGAGGGAAACACGCGTCACCCTGGCCCCACGCTCGGTTTATCCGTCCGCCTCGATTTCCGGGTGCGCGCCCTCGGCGATGTTGTCGCCGCGGCGTTCGAGGCGCCGCATGATCGCGTCCGCGGTGAGCCCGTGCACGACGACCGAGACGAGGATCGCGAACGCACCCGTCGCCCAGACCACGTCGAGGCCCTCGAAGCGGGCGTGTGACTGCGCGTACGCGATGTAGTAGACCGTGCCCATGCCACGGACGCCCAGAAACGCGACGGCGAGGCGGCCGGGCAACGGGAGCGCATCGCCGATCGTCCCGGCAATGCCCGCGAGCGGCCGGACGACGAACACGACCGCGAGCGCGAGCAGGGCGGCCGGGACCGTCAGCGCGTCGAGGATGCCGCCGGCGAGCAGCCCGCCGAAGCCGAGCAGCATCCCGACGAGCACGATCTCTTCGAGTTGGTCGATAAAGTGGTGCGACTTCTCGTGGTAGTCGCTCTTGCGCTCGACATGCCGCGCCGCGACGGCGCCGACGAAGACGGCCAGGAAGCCGTAGCCCTCGACCGCCTCGGCGAGGCCGTACGCCGCGAGGAGTCCACCGACGACGGTGAGCCCTTCGCGTGTCGGTTCGTCATCGACGGCGTGACCGTCGTCCCCGACCTCGCCTGACTGCCGGAAGACGTACCACCCGCCCGCCGCCCCGACGGCCACGCCGACGGCGACGCCAGCCGCGATGCGCCACAGCACGTCCACGAGCGCCCACTCGCCGAGGCCAGCGTGCCCGACGGCCGCGATGGCGAGGTAGGTAAACGGGAACGCCAGCCCGTCGTTGAAGCCGGACTCGACCGTGAGGTCGAATCGGACGTCGTCGCGCTCGGTCTCGCCCGGCGGGCCGACGGCGACGGAGCGCGCAAGTACAGGGTCCGTTGGCGAGAGTGCGGCGCCGAGCAGAAGGGCTGAGGCGGGCGCGAGGCCGAGCCCCCACCACCCGAGCGCGGCGACGGCCCCGACCGACAGCACCATCGTCACGCCGAGGAGCGGCCACACCTGCCCCCACCCGCGCCACGTGAATGGCCGGTCGATGGCGAGCCCGGCGCCCATTAGGGACACGATGAGAATGAACTCAGTGAGATACTCCGTCGCCTGCGTGTGCGCCTCGACGGCCACCGGGTCCAGCCGGGGCAGCCCGAGCGGCAGCGTGAACGCGAGCCAACCGAAGCCGATGTAGAGCATCGGCAACGTGAACACGCTGTTCTTGAGCGGCCGCTGCAGCGCCACGGCGCCCCACAGCCCGAGGCCGACGAGAATGAAAGTCAGAATGCGAGGGTCCATTGCCCGCGGACGACGGCCCGCCCGGCTTGGATCCCGCTAGTTCGGCCGATCCAGACGAACCGTGACCCGGTTGCTTCCATCACGCAGCGTCACATTTGCAGTGCCCAAGGCATCCCCAAACTCATTTATGACCATGACACGAACAGAGGGCGAAAATGTGAACGTGCTGGATGTAGTGCCTTCGAAGTCGCTGATTGAAATCGGTTCGAGGCCGTAGAATGCAGGCATCGTCGTTCGGTCAAGCGTCGTCAACATTCCCTCAGGGCCTGTCGTGCCGAGAACACGGGTGATGCGGCCTCGGCGCGTGTCGTCAGACCGGATCGTCGTTTGAATTTGTTCGTCCGCACCCGCCCGAAGACGAACCTCATACACCCCGGCGCGGAGCGCCGGGCCACCTACATAGTCCGTCAACCCAGAAAAGTGGATCCCCGCCTGCACTGTTTGTGACGGAAGCACAGGCACGACAGTGCCATCTAGCCCGACAAGGTCGATCCGAACGGTCGTCTCGGCAGGAACGGAATAGCGGATCAGTGCGGTCGTCGTCCAGGGCGTTGGCCTGATAGGGAAAAGCTCGGCACCACCTCCTAGCCCTAGGGTCGCACTTGGACCGGCCTGAATCGCAGACCCGTAGTCGAGCGCGAGCCGACGGCCAGACGACGTTGGGCGACCGGTTTCGTCGAGCACAGTTACCGTGAGTGAGAATGCCTCGCCCGTGCCGCTGGAGTCGCACGAAGCGAGCGCCGATGCCGCAAGGATGAGCGCAAGACCAGCGCAGCGCATGAGCGGACTTGGGAAACGGGCTGGCCGCAGAACGGCCGCGCCGCGCTGGTGCCGCGCGGCCGCTCGAAGGTGATAAGGTGATGGCTCTCGCATCATCGCATCACGGGCGCGTCGCGCCATCGCCGCGGGGCCGCTCGAAGACGAGGAAATGCTGCTGCGGCAGGTCGCTGCGGTTCTCGACGAAGCGGAAGCCCGCCGCCTCCACCTCGCGGCGCGCCTGCACCTCGGTCATCTTGTGCAGTTCGCGGATCGGGACGTTCGGGTCCTCCGCGCGGTACTCGACGAGCACGACCCGACCGCCGGGACGCGTGGCGCGGTAGAGCGCGGCGAGCATCTCGCGCGGGTACGCGAACTCGTGGTAGCTGTCCACGAGCAGGCTCACGTCGACGGACGCGGCAGGCAGATTGGGGTTGGACTCCGTCCCGAGGACGGGCTCGACGTTGCGGACGTCGTCGCGGTCGGCGCGGGCCTCGACGATGGCGAGCATCTCGCGCTGGATGTCGACGGCGTAGACCCGGCCCTGGGGGACCTCACGCGCGAGGCGGAACGTGAAGTAGCCCGTCCCGGCACCGAGGTCTGCCACCACGGCATCGGGTGGCAAGTCGAGGGCGCGCAGCAGAATGTCCGGTCGCTCCTCGAGGGCGCGGTCGTCGCGCTCCAGCCACGCCGCGCCGCGGTGGCTCAACACGCCCGCGATCTCGCGGCCCATGTAGCGCCTGCCCGTCCCATCTGCCGACGCTGGGCCGTCCTCGTAGTCCGAGACCGCCGCGTCGGCGGCCATCGCCCGGGTCATCGCGCGGCCCGCCGGGGCGAGCTCCGAGGCCGCCGAGGCGGGGGCCGAGGCGGGCGCGGACCGCCGCGGGGCGACGGGTGACGGCGCAGGCGTCTGCGCCTGGCAGCCGGCCGCGAACGCGAACAGGGCGAGGACGGGCGCGAGACGGAGGGACATGGAACGGTATGAAGGGTAAACGAGAGCCGCCGGACGGGCCGGGCGGGTCACGTGGACGGCCCACATATCATCGAACACACTCAATCTGCCTTCCGTGCCCGTCACCCGTCCGAAACGCCTCAGGCGTTCGGGAAGCCCGGCGCCGGAATGCCCGACCCGATGCCAGGGCCGGGGCCGCGCAGTTCGACGGGCGGCCCGCTCTTCTTCTTGGCCCGCAGATTGAGTGTCTCGACAAAGAGCGAAAATGCCATCGCGCCGTAGATGTACCCCTTTGGGATCTCCTGCCCGAAGCCCTCGGCCGCGAGCACGAAGCCAATCATGAGCAGGAACGACAGCGCAAGCATCTTGATCGTCGGATGCTTCTGGATAAACGCCGAAACCGACGACGCCGAGACCATCATGATGCCAATCGCAACGATGACAGCGAGGATCATCACGCCGACCTCGTCCGCCATCCCGACCGCCGTGATAACTGAATCCAGCGAGAAGACGAGGTCCAGCAGCAGAATCTGAACGATCACGCTAGCGAAGGACGCGGCCTTGACCTTGACCCCGGCCTCGTGATCGTCGCCTTCGATCTTGTTGTGGATCTCAGACGTACTCTTGTAGACCAGAAACAGCCCGCCGAGAAGCAAGATGAGGTCGCGGCCCGAGACCTCGGCCATCTCCTCGCCGCCGAACGGCAGGTGGAACAGCGGCGACGTGAGGCTCATCACCCAGCCAATCGCGAGCAGCAGCGCGATCCGCCCGAACATGGCGAGCGCGAGGCCGACCGACCGCGCACGGGCCTGCTGTGCCTCCGGCAGGCGCCCGGCGAGGATCGAGATGAACACGATGTTGTCGATTCCGAGCACGATTTCGAGGGCGGTCAGCGTCGCAAGGGCGACCCACGCCTGCGGATCGTCGAACCAGGAAAAGTGGGTAGCGAACCAGTCGAGCAACATGTGGGGTGAGGGCAGGGTGCTGAAACGGCCGGCATGCGCCGGGCGGAAGCGGATTCTACGGACGGCCCGGCGGGCCGCGCCGTCCCGGTATCTTCGCCCGACGCCCCCGCCCCGTTCCCGATGGACCAAACTCCCGCTCCGACTGCCGCCGCACTGGCTGCTCCCACGGCCGACCCGCTCGCGCATTACCCGACGTGGGCCCGCGAGCTCGCCCGGCGCTACTTCACCAAGACGATCAACCAGTTTATCCTGCACGGCAACGTGCGGGACCTCGTCGCGGCCGAGACTGACGGCGACGGCGGCACGCCCGGCCGTGCCTACGTGCCGCTGCGCCAGTTCCTCTCCGAGGACCTCTTCGCCGGCCGCGACCTCGTCGTGTTCTACGACCGCTCGGACGGCATCCACTTTCTCGACGCCGAGTCGCGCCGCGACTTCGCGCGCGCCGTCTCGGGCTACGACTCGCTCTTCGGGACCGACTTCGCCAAGCGGATGCCCAAGGACCCGCCGCGCGTCTTCGCCCTCCTGGACAACTACTTCCGCCTGCGCCTCGCCGACGGCAAGCGCGTCGCATGCGTAATCGACTACGCCGAGACGGTCGTCCCGATGTCCGAGGCCGCGTCCTACTCCACCGAGGACCGTGCGGCCTTGGTGACGCTCCAGAAGTGGGCACACGACCCGACGCTCCTCCGGGCCGACTTCACGCTCGTCCTCATCGCCGAGAACCTCAACGACCTCTCACGGCCGTTCATCCAGAGCCCGTACAACGCCGAGCTCGAAATCACGCTGCCCGGGCAGGAGCAGCGGACGGCCTTTATCGAGTGGTTTCTCTCGGACGGCGGCCCGTCGGGCGCGGGCGCGCGGGCCCGGTACGCGGCGCTCTCGGACGTGCCGGACCTCGCGCTCGCTCAGAACACGGCCGGTCTGGGCTACGTCCAGCTCCGTTCGATCCTCGCGGACGTACTCGAAAACCAGCGCCGCCTGACGTTCGAGACGCTCTCGGACAAGAAGAAGGAGCTCATCGAGGCCGAAGCCTACGGGCTGCTCGAGTTCGTCGAGTCCCCGTTCGGGCTCGACTCCGTCGCCGGGCACGGCGAGGCGAAGGCGCACCTGCGGGCAGCCGCCGAAGCCATCAAAACGGGCCGGCCCGATGTGATGCCGATGGGCTACCTCGTCAATGGGCCTGTCGGGACTGGTAAGACGTTCCTCATTACGAGCTTCGCGGGCGAGATCGGCATCCCGATGGTGATGCTCAAAAACTTCCGCTCGCAGTGGCAGGGCGTCACCGAGGGCAACCTCGAAAAGATCCTCACGCTCCTGCGGGCCATGAACCCCGTCGCGGTCATGATCGATGAGGCCGACGCGGCCCTCGGCGACCGTTCTGCCTCGGGCGACTCGGGCGTCTCGAGCCGCGTCTTCGGCCAGATCGCGCAGGCGATGTCCGACACGCGCTTCCGCGGCAAGATCATCTGGTTCCTGGTGACGGCTCGCCCGGACCTCATGCCAGTCGACCTCAAGCGGCAGGGCCGCGCCGAGGAGCACCTCGCGCTCTTCTACCCGTCCACGCGCGAGGACCGCGAGGAACTGCTGCGCGTGATGATGAAAAAGACCGGCGTGGACGTCGCGGCCGACCAGATTCCCGAAGTCCTGCTCGACGGTGCGCGGACGTACTCGGGCGCGGACATGGAGGCCCTGCTCACCCGGGCCAAGTTCCGTGCCGCGACCGACGCCCGTATGCTCGCCCCTGTCGCCGATGCGGGCGCGTCAGCGCCGGCTGAGGCGAGCACGGAAGCCGCACCCATGGCCGAGGCGAGCCACGCGGCGACGGCCCCGTCTCCAGGCATGGAGCCGGCGTCGGCGGGAGCGGAATCCGAAGGGCCAACTCTCGCACAACCAACTGCATCTGGCGATGCGGCCGCCGAAGCACCCGCCTCGGCGGCGCCGGGCACGGTCACGCGGGCGATCCTCGAGTCAGTCGTCCACGACTTCCTCCCGCCGACCTATCCGCTTCAGGTGGAGCTTCAGAACCTCGTCGCCGTGATGGAATGCACGAGCCGTTCGATGCTGCCCGAACGCTTCCGGTCCCTGGACCGCGAAGCGACCGTCCGCCGCGTCGAGGAACTCAAGCGCCTGATCGGCGAGCGCTGAGACAGAGGTCAGGCCTCCGGCGGGACCGCCCCCCGCCGGGGACCGACTCAGGCCTTCTTCTTGTTGTAGGCCGCGAACAGCTCGAGGTAGAGTTCGTAGCCCAGCAGGACCGCCTCAGGCTCGTTGTTCTTCTGAATCATAATGCCGGTCTTGAGACCCTTGGCCTGATCGATCAGGGCGGACGTCCGCGAGCGGAGTTCCGTGACCGTCGCGACCGCTTCGATACCTTGCGTGCTGTACATCGGGATGGGGTGGTTGAGGTTGAACAGGCGGCCAGATAAAGTGGTGGTCCGGTCGTCCTGGGTGGCAAAATACTACCCTCCCCTGAACGCACGCTCCTCGGGTTCATTTCCCCACTCTGATGGTTCTTTGCCGCGTCACCGGGTCCGTCGTCGCGACGGCCAAGCACGAGCGCCTCGTTGGCCACCGGCTGCTGCTCGTCCGCCCGCTGGCGCTCTCGGGTGAGGACACGGGCCGCGCCGAGGAAGTCGCCCTCGACCCCGGCCTCGACGCTGGCGTGGGCGACACCGTGCTCGTCGCAAAAGAGGGAGCCGTCGTCGCGGACCTCTTCGATAGTGCCCCCGGAGTGGCGCCGACCCCCGCGAACGTCGTCATCGTCGCCGTCGTCGACGCGTGGACGGCCGAGGCGCCGGAATAGCCGACGCGGGCGGTTAGCCGACGCGGGCGGTTAGCCGACGCGTCGCAGGATGGACTGCAGCCGCTCGTGGTCGTCGTCGAGCAGGCGCGCGAGCGCGCGGCCGGCCTCGACGAGCACGCGGCGCCCCGCCTCGCCGCCGCCCGAGGCGCGGTACAGCCCGCCGAGGGCCGCGGCGAGCAGGTCGTCCGCCGGGACGGCCGGGTCGGGGTGCCGCGCGAGCGTCCGGACGTAGTCGTACGGCGAGCCGAAGCGCGCGACCGTCTCGTCGCCGCAGGACCGGACGCGGTCGTGGAGGGCCGCCGGCTGCGGCGGGAGCGTCTGCCGCAGCACGGGCCGGCCGTCGCGGCGCGTCCGCCCGTCCCAGTAGGCCAGAATCTGGACGCGGACGACGGTCCGGATGAGCGCGAGCAGCTGCGGCATCTCGCGGCGGAGCGTCTCGCGGTCGTAGGCCGCGCCGAGCGCGACGGCCTGCCGCCCCGGCTCGACGGAGCCCGTCTCGGCGTGGCTCACGAGGCCGTACAGGACGGCGCCGCTCTCGGTCTCGACCTCGACCCACGACCCGAACGCGGGCACGGCCGTGGCGTCGTAGACCTCGGCCACGACCTCGCGCGTGGACGACGCGATCACTTCGGCGACGGGCGGGCAGTCAGACATCGGGCGGCGCGGGCGGAGCCGAAGCTAGCGCCACCGCGAAGGCCGCCCCGTCGACGCCACCGCCGCCGAGCATCCGCTCGTTGGCCGCGTTCACGACCTCGTCCACGTCGAGGCGCGTGAGGTTGGCGACGACGACGTCCAGGGACGCCATTCCGGTCGGGCGGGTGGACCGGAGAGACCGCCGAGGCGTGGGGGCGTTCCCGACCCGCGCGCCTCCACGCGACGCGCGGGATCGGTGCCGAGCGTGCCCCGTTCCCGGCATTCCCCACTCGACGGTCCCATGCGCACGTGTGTCCTCGCCGCCCTGTTCGCCCTCTCCGGGTGTGAGATCCCCCTCGGGGGCGGGCCCTCCCGCACGTCGGTCCCCGACGACTCGGCCGGCCACTCGGTCGCGTTCTCGCTGGCCGGACCCGGCGGCGTGGCCGTCGTCGTGCCCGTCTCGGTCAACGGCGGCCCGGAGGTCCCGTTCGTCCTCGACACGGGCGCCACGCTGACCTGCATCGACACCGCCCTCGCCGACTCGCTCGGGCTTCCACGCCAACCCGGCGTGGCCGGCGTCGGGGCCACCATCAGCGGGGCCGGGAGCGTCGGAGTGGTCCGGGCCGACTCGTTCCGCGTCGGCGCCGCGTCGGCCTACGACCTCCCCCTCTGCACCGTCGACCTGTCGGCCCTCACCCGCGTCGGGCTGGAGGCGGAGGGGCTCGTCGGGCTCAACTTCCTGAAGGCCTTCCGCGTCGGGATCGACTTCGAGGCGGAGCGGCTGACGCTGGAACGGCCCGAGTAGCCGCCGGTCAGTGCTCCCCGCCGAACACCTTCAGCCCGACGACGCCCGCCAGGATCAGCCCGACGCACACGAGGCGCGCGGCCGTCCGCGGCTCGCCGAGCACGACCAGCCCGAACACGACGGCCCCGACGGCCCCGATGCCCGTCCAGACCGCATAGGCCGTCCCGATGGGCAGCACGCGCGTCGCGACGGAGAGGCCGTAGATGCTCACGGCCATCGTGGCGAGGACGAACGCGCTCGGGCCGAGGCGCGTGAACCCCTCGGTCCGCGGCAGCCCCACCGCCCACGCGGTCTCGAAGAGGCCACTCACGACGAGCACGGCCCAGGCAGCGCTCGCGCTCATGCCTCCACCTCGACGAGCTGCCCGCGGTTGACGATGGCCCACGCGCGCCCGACCAGTTCGGTCCCGACGAACGGCGTGTTGCGGCTCTTGGACCGGATGTGGCGCGCCTCGAAGGTCCACCGGGTCGTCGCGTCGAAGACGGTCAGGTTGGCCGGCTCGCCGGGCGCGATGCGGGGCACGGGCAGGCCGAGAATGAGCCGCGGCGCGAACGTGAGGGCGCGGACCGCCTGCGCCAGCGTCAGCACGCCGGGGGCGACGAGGTCGCGGCCGACGAGCCCCCAGCACGTTTCGAGCCCGAGGATGCCGAAGGGCGCCTCCAGAAACTCGACCTCCTTCTCGAAGCCCGCGTGCGGCGCGTGGTCCGTCGCGATCACGGAGATGGTCCCGTCCGCGAGACCGTCCTTGATCGCCTGCACGTCCGCGGCCGTCCGCAGCGGCGGGTGCATCTTCGTGTTCGTGTCGTACCCCGACGCCTCGACGGCGGCGTCGGTGAGGGCCCAGTGGTGCGGGCACGCCTCGGCCGTGATCGGCACGCCGCGCGCCTGCGCCTCGCGCACGATCTGCACCGCCCGCGCCGTCGAGATGTGGCACACGTGGACGTGGCCGCCGGTGAACTCGGCCAGGAGCGCGTCGCGGGCGATCATCGCCTCTTCGGCCAGACCCGGGATGCCGGGCAGACCGAGGCGCGTCGCGACCGTCCCCTCGTTCATCTGCCCGTGCGGGTTCAGCGTCAGGTCCTCCTCGTGCGCGAGGATCGGGGCCCCGAGCGTGCGCGCGTACTCCAGCGCCCGCCGCATCAGCCCGCCGTGCTGCACCGGCGAGCCGTCGTCGGAGAACGCGACGGCCCCGCCGGCCGCCATGTCGCCCATCTCGGCGAGGGCCTCGCCGCGGCGCCCCTGCGAGACGGTCCCGATGGGGTACACGTCGACCGCCAGCCCCTCGGCGCGGCGCCGCACGAACTCGACGACGTCGCGCGTCGAGATCGGCGGGTCCGTGTTGGGCATGCACGCGACGGCCGTGAAGCCGCCCGCCGCCGCGGCCCGGCAGCCCGTCTCGATGGTCTCCTTGTGCTCCTGCCCCGGCTCGCGCAGGTGGACGTGCATGTCCATCCACCCCGGCGAGACCAGCCGCCCCGACGCGTCCAGCACGCGCACCCCCTCGGGCGCATCGAGCCCCTCGCCGACCTCGGCGATCACGCCGTCCCGGACGAGCACGTCGGCCCGCGTCTCGGCCCCCGTCTCGGGGTCGAGAACCGTTCCGCCGGTAATGAGCAGGTCCACGGGCGCGGGGTCGGGTGAAACGCAAACCTAGCGACAGTCAGCACGCCGTCACCGGACCACCGTCAGGCGACGCGTCGAGCGGGCGGCACCCGGCACGTCGAGCACGACGACGTAGATGCCGGGTGCAAGGCCTGCCGGGACGCGCGCCACGTGGTGGCCCTCCGCTACGTTGCCATCCATGAGCACGGCGACCGTCCGTCCGAGCAGGTCGAGCACGACCAGCCGAACAGCACCCGCCGGGGCGTCGAACGGCACGCGCGCCCCGCCGCGCGCCGGGTTCGGGTACGGCAGCCCGAGCCCCGCGCGCGCGTCCGCCGGCGCGGCCGCAGCATCCACGAACCGCGGCGCGGCAGCCTGAAACCGGACCGTCGTCCCGGCCGGCGGCGTCGTCCCGTCGCGGGCGAGGTCCGCAAAGACGATCGCCCGGACCGGTGCGACGGACGTGCTGCCCGGGGCGTTTACGATTCGGTCGTTGCGGTAGCAGAAGTCCACGTAGTACCCCTGGTTGGCACACGCCCCGCCCGTCGTCGGGTTCGTCCCGACCTCGGTGTCGCGGTCGAGCGCCGGGTCGTACCTGGCGCCAGGCCCGCCGAACGCGAGCGCGTCCTCGGCAAAGGCGGCGTAGCTGCCGCCCGGCTTGGGCATCATCAGATAAAGCGGGTACGATGTCGGAATGGACACCGACTCGACTGTCGGGAACCGGTTGGTCCAGTCGTCCACGGCCGGCGGGGTGATCCCATTGGGCAGAATGAACGGGATCATGCGCACGTCGTCGGCCGGTCCTGGATCGGTCCCGACCGACCATGCCTCGAACGGCACGCGGGCAATGTGCCCGTTGCGACTCGGAAAGACGGCGAGCCCGCCCGTGTCGGTGAAGCGCAGTTCCACCGCACCGCCCGGATAGAGGGTGCCGATGTGCTGACTTACGGCGGTGATGAAGTCCGGCGCGATGCCCGAGACGTAGTAGTCCCGCGAGACGTCGCCGTCGCGCCAGACCGTATTGCCGCCGTAGCGCTCGCAGCCCACGTCCGCCGGGTCTCCGGCGCACACGTCGCCGCCCGGCCGTACGGTCTCGACGATGCCCGCGCCGCCTCCGAGAAACTCGACTGCCGTGTAGTCCGACCCACTGCGGTACGTCCGCGTCTCCGAAAACGGCCCGACGGCCTCCGGTCCGTACGCGCGGACGCGCCAGTAGAACGTCCCCACCGTCCCGTCGACGCGGAAGCGCAGGCCCGGCGCCGTCGTCGCGCGCACGTCGCGCACCGTCGCCCCGGCAAACGCCGCGTCGGCCGCGATCTCGACGCGGTAGCGCGTCGCCCCCGGCACGGCGTCCCACACCAGGTCGACGCCCGCGTTGGCGACGAGCGCCCCCTCGGCCGGCGAGACCGGGACGGGCGCCGCCACCATGGCCGGCATAGCCGCCGCCCCCGGCGCGAGCAGCGCCCCGGCGTCGAACGCCGCCTGCGCCGCGTCGCTCGCCGCGCGCAGGCGCACGAGCGAGTCGAACCGGTCCGCGCCCTGCGCGAACAGGACCGCGTACGTGACGTCGGCCGACGCCCCCGGCGCGAGCGCCCCTCCGGCCGTCGCAATCGCCACGCGCGTATCGGACGGCGCCGCGCGGGCGAGCGCGCCGTCGGTGTTCTCCATGCTCCAGAACGCCCGCGCGACCGGGTCGCCGGGGAAGGCCCAGCGCGTCGGCCGGCCCGTCGCGCCGTCGCCCAGCCCGCCCTCGCGCATCGGCGTGCAGTCGCCCAGCAGGCCCTGCATCCGGCAGTAGAATTCCGCCGCCGAAAACGGCTCGATCCGCCGGCCGGGGAGATTCTTGACCACCTCGGGCGCACTCTCGGCCCCGCTCAGCAGGTCGATCCCAACCGCTGGCGGCACGCCGTAACCGTTGTCGACCTCGTCCGCGTTGTACGTCACCACGAGCCCGCGCGTCGAGTCGCTGCCCGTGTAATCGTCACTCGCGCCGCCCAGGTCGAAGTCCGCGAAGACGAGTGAGCGTAAATCGGAGATCGGCGCCGCGCTGCGGTTGATCACGCGCGCCCGGTAGACGGTCGCCTGCGCGAGCGCCGCCGCCTCCGGCACGACGGCCAGCATCTGCACCTCGATCCCCAGCGGGGCGCTCCCCGTCCGGCCGTGCACGTTCCCGGCGTCGTTGAGCACCCAGAACGCCGTCTGCCGGCCCGACACGACCGGCCGCTCACCCGCCGCGAGGTTGATCCGCCGCGCCCGGTCGCCCGTCACAATCGGCTGCCCCGCCACGTCGACCGTCGGCGCGCCGAGCCCGACCGGCCACTCGGCGAGGTCCCGCGTCGCCACACCCATCGTCTCGAACACGGCGAGGTCCGTCTGGCTGACCGTCCAGAGCCGGTCGAACGGCGCACACCCCTCCGCCGGCAGCGCCGCCCCCGCCCCGAGCGGCCCCGGCCACAGTTCGGTCACGTACTCCCGCGACCCGGCCACACGCACTACCCCGCCGACGCGCCCGCCGAACGACGGCGCGATGCCGAACAGAGGCGTCCGGCCCGAGCCCCACGGCGCCTCGTAGCCCGGTGCCACGACGGTGTAGGTCGAGCCGGCCGGACCGTTCGCGACGACGGGGCCATACGTCTGCACCGACGGGTCCGTCGAGAGCGTCGCCCGCACGTCAGCCGCGTCGAGCACGGCCGTCGCCACGCCCGGCGCGCACGCCCCCGGTGTCTGCGCCGACGCCGAGTGAACGAGAACACCAATCAGCAGGAGCAAGCGGCGCATGGCAGCCTTCGGATGTGAACCCGAATCGTAGCACACCCAACGTCCCCACGCAACCCACCCCGCACCCCCGCCTCGCCTGACCCGCGCTCCCCATAGTCGCACCCGCACCTCGCTTCGCCGCACCCGAACTCGGGATAGCCAGACCCGCATTCCGCTTAGCCAGACCCGCACTCGGGAAAGCCGCACCCGCACTGCGGATCGTCGCACCCGCACCCCGCTTAGCTGCACCCGCATCCGGGATAGCCAGACCCGCGCTCCCGATAGCCGCACCCGCGCCTTGGTCGGTCGCCCCCCTACTTGCATACCCGCCCGCCCGCCTCTACACTCGTTCTGCCGTTCACTCCTTCACTAATTCCCACCTGCCATGTTCGACACGCCCACCCCCCGCCGCCGCGCCGACCAGGACGTCCAGCTCCGCGCGGACCTCACCGAGATGGAGCAGCGCCTCGAAGCCGCGCGCGACGACGCCGAGGTCCAGGCCGTCCTCGCCCCGGCCGGCTACGGCCCCGACGTCCTCGACGCCCTCCTCGCCCGCGTCGACGCCGCAGCAAAAGCCTACGACGCCCGCGCCGAGGCCATGGCCGCCGAGGACCGAGCCGGAGCCGCCGAGGACAAAGCCTTCGACGACTGCCAGAAAGACTACGTCGCCTTCCGCCAGATCGCCCGCGCCCGCTTCAAAGGCGACGACGCCGCTGCGACCGCCCTCGGCCTCGGCGGCGACATGCCCGACGCCCTCGCCGCCTTCGTCCGCCAGGCCCGCCTCTCCTACGCCAACGCCGCCCTCGCCCCCTACGCCGAGCGCATCGCCGTCCGCGGCTACGACTCCAAGCGCCTGAACGCCCTCACGGCCGACCTCGACGCCCTCGTGACGGCCTCCGGCGCCGACACGTCCACGGACGCCAGGGCCATCGAGGCCACGACCGAGCGCGACGGCGAGGCGGACGCGCTCCGCCTCGACTACGCGGAGTTCCGGGACACCGCCCGCCCCCTCCTCCGCCCGTTCCCCGAACTTACCCGCCGGATCGGCCTCTAGGCCTGAATAGAGCACCGTCCCGAACGGGCCCGCCTCCCCTGCCACTCTAAACAGGCGGGGCGGTGTCCGTCTCGAAGCCACGCGCTCCCGAACCTGCCTTCCAACGGTTTAGGGTCTGGCGCGGCACCGCAAACGGGCGTTACCATACACGCCCCGCCGCTCGCCCCGAGCCGGCTTCCCCTCCGGGCCCTCGCCCCACCTCCTCCCGACTGCATGCGTCTTCCCCTGTACCTCGGCCTCGCCGCGGCGTTCGCCCTCACGGCCTTCACCCCCGCCACCGGCGGCGGCACCGACGGCGCCACCGTCCTGCTCACTAACGAGAGCTCCAGCACCATCGCCTTCGTCTACGCCTCCACCTGCGACGAGGACACCTGGGGCGAGGACCTCCTCCCCGTCGACATCCTCGAGCCCGGCAGCGGCGCGACGATCACGATGCCCGCCGGCTGCTGGGACCTCAAGGCCGTCACGGACTCCGGCCAGGAGCTGGAGCACTACGGCGTCGAGCTGGAGGACGACAGCGAGACCACCTGGACCGTCTCCGACGAGTAAGTGACGTCGCGGGCGCGCCCGCACAGGTCCCGAACGCGACACGCGCCCGGTCCCACTGAGGGACCGGGCGCGTTGTCGCATTCACCCGGCCGCCGGGTTAGCGCTGCGCCTGCAAGTCTTCGCCCGCGAGCGTCCGCGCGATGTGCCGCGTCAGCATCGTGTAGAGGTGCAGCCGCGTCCGCCCGCCGTAGATGCCGTGGTTGCGGCCCGGGTAGAGCATCATCTCGAACGGCTTGTTCGCCGCCTGGAGCGCGTCCACCATCGCCATCGTGTTCTGGACGTGCACGTTGTCGTCCGCGTCACCGTGGACGATCAGGAGCTGCTGGTCGTCGCGGAGGTTGGCCGCGTACGTCGTCGGCGAGCCCGCGTCGTAGCCCGTCGGGTTCAGCTGCGGCGTGCTGAGGTAGCGCTCGGTGTAGATCGTGTCGTAGTTCCGCCAGTTCGTCACCGGCGCGACCGCGATGCCGGCGTGGAAGACCTCGGGCCCGTCCCCGTAGGTCATGGACAGCAGCGAGAGGTAACCGCCATAGCTCCAGCCCCAGATGCCGAGGCGCGTCGAGTCCACATAGGCCTGCTGCCCGAACCACCGCGCCGCCGCCGTCTGGTCCTCGGCTTCCAGAATGCCCAGGCGGTTCTGCGTGAGCGTCTTGAACGCCTTGCCGCGCCCGCCCGTCCCGCGGTTGTCCACGCCGGCCACGAGGACGCCGTAGGTCTCGGCGAGGTAGTGGTGCCACAGCCGCTCCGTCCCGCCCCAGCGGTCCACGACCTCCTGCGAGCCCGGCCCGCCATACGTGTGGATGAGGAGCGGGTAGTGGTGCGTCGGGTCGAAGTTGCTCGGCCGGATGAGGTACGCCTCCAGCGGCGTCCCCGCGGCCGCCGGG
>DASWMO010000355.1:0-16906 GCA_036399715.1 Rubricoccaceae bacterium | reverse complement strand
CCCCCGGCTGCTCCCGTCTGGGAGGGAAGTTTGACGTCCCGCTGCCCCGCATTTCGTAGAGACGCGCCATGGCGCGTCTCTACGAAATGCGGGGCAGCGGGACGTCAAACTTCCCTCCCAGACGGGAGCAGCCGGGGGAGGTGGCCGGCACAGCCCTCGCCCCGCCTCGGCGCCGTAACCCGCGCCGCCCGGCGGGCGTAGCCTTCAGCCCCGTCCCCGCTCCCATGTCCCGCCTCGCCGTCCTGCTCGCCGTGCTCGCCCTCGCCGGGTGCAGCGCGCCCGACGACGGCGCCGAGGCCGCTGCCATCTCGGCCGAGCCCCGCCGCGACCTCGTCGAAGTCCCGGACCGCGGCGAGGCGTCGGTCCGCGCCGACCTCGACCTCGGCCTCGGGACCGTCACGGTCGGCGAGGCCGAGCCGGGGGCGCTGTTCCAGGCCGAGGTCGTGCTGCCCGTCGACGGCCTCCGGGCGACCCTCCAGACCGAAACGGTCGAGACCGAGAGCGGCCCGCAGGCGCGCGTGCGCCTCGGCCTCGACGGTGAGGGCGCCTCGCCGGGCGACCTCGACCGGACGCGCGCGCTCGCGTGGCGGCTGCTGTTCTCGCACCGCACGCCGCTCGACCTCTCGGTCCGGATGGGCGCTGCCGAGGCGGACCTCGACCTCACGGGCGTCCCGCTGCGGCGCCTCACGATGGTCTGCGGCGTCGCGCAGACGACGCTGCGCCTGCGGGCGCCCAACCCCGAAGTCACCGCAGAGGTGGACATCAAGGCCGGCGTGAGCGCATTCTCGGCCGAAGGCCTCGGGTACTTCCGCGCGCGGCGGCTGCGCTTCGAGGGCGGCGTCGGGCGGTTCGCCCTCGACTTCCGCGGGGCCGCACCCGCGCCGGGCGCCGAGGCCACGCTGCGACTCGGCGTCGGCGAGCTCGACGTGACGCTGCCCGAGGGCGTGCCGCTCATCGTCGAGGCGCCCGGCGGGCGCCTGTCGGCCGTCGAGATGCCCGCTGGCCTCGTCTCGCTCGGGGCGGGCCGCTACGCGACGCCCGGCGCGGGGCCGGACGCGTTCACGGTCCGCATCGCCTCCGGCCCGGGCCGCGTCCGCGTGCGCCTCGGGGGACCGCTGCCGCCCGCTCCGCCGGAGCCGCCCGCGCCACCGTCGGCTCCGCTTCCTGCGCCACCGCCCGCTCCGCCGCGGCCGCCCGGCGTTCCCACGCCGCCTCCGGCCCCTCCGGCGCCGCCCGCGCAGTAGCCGTTCTTGGCCCGCGGTCCACGGCACGCGCAGGCTCCGGCCCGTACCCTGCCTCTGGACTTGCCCCGACGCCGATGATCGACCGCTACACGCGCCCCGCGATGGGCGCGATCTGGACCGAATGGGCGCAGTACCAGGCGTGGCTGGACGTCGAGGTCGCCGCCTGCCGCGCGTGGGCGACGGCGACGGACCGCATTCCCCACGCCGACGTCGACCTCATCGAGGCCAACGCATCGTTCTCGGTCGAGCGCATCCACGCCATCGAGGCCGAGACGCGCCACGACGTCGTCGCGTTCACGCGCGCCGTGAGCGAGACGCTCGGGGACGAGCGCAAGTGGGTCCACTACGGCCTCACGTCATCCGACGTCGTCGACACGGCACTGTCGCTGCGGATCCTGCGCGCCAATGCGCTCCTGCGCGCGGGCCTCGTCCGCCTCCAGGACGTGCTCGCCGTGCGCGCGCGCGAGCACAAGGGCACGCTGACGGTCGGGCGGACGCACGGCGTCCACGCCGAGCCGACGACGTTCGGCCTCAAGATGGCCCGCTTCTACGACGCCGTCTCGCGCGACCTCGTGCGCTTCGACGCCGCGGCCGAGGCGCTCCGCGTGGGCAAGCTCTCGGGCGCCGTGGGCACGTTCGCGCACATCCCGCCCGAGGTCGAGGCGCTGACGTGTGCCGCCCTCGGCCTCCGCGCCGCGCCGGTCTCGACGCAGGTGCTCCCGCGCGACCTCCACGCGCAGTACCTCGCCACGCTCGCGCTCGTCGGGACGACGATCGAGACGGTCGCGCTCGAAATCCGGCACCTCCAGCGGTCCGAGGTTCTCGAAGCCGAGGAGGCGTTCGGGAGCGGGCAGAAGGGCTCCAGCGCCATGCCGCACAAGCGCAACCCCATCGCGAGCGAGAACCTCACCGGACTCGCGCGCCTGCTGCGCGGCTACATGGTCACGGCGTTCGAGAACGTCGCCCTGTGGCACGAGCGCGACATCAGCCACTCGTCCGCCGAGCGCGTGCTCCTGCCCGACGCGACGATCGTGCTGGACTACGCCCTCGACCGGCTCGCGCGCGTCGTCGAGACGCTCGTCGTGTACCCCGAGCGCATGGCCGAGACGTTCGACCGGACCTACGGGCTCGTCTACTCGCAGCGCCTGCTGCTCGGGCTCGTCGACGCGGGCCTGAGCCGCGAGGCGGCCTACGACACCGTGCAGCCGCTCGCGATGCAGGCCTGGCGCGAGCGCCGCTCCTTCCGCGACCTCGTCGAGGCGTCGCCCGATATCACGTCGCGGCTGCCGCCAGACCTCATCGCCGAGGCGTTCCGCCCCGCGGCCCAGCTCGCACACGTCGATACGGTCTTCGCGCGCGTCGGGCTGGGCTAGCGGTGGAGGACCCCGACGACGTGCTCGCCCGGACGCGGGCGCTCCTCGACACGCTCGGCCCGGACGTGCTCGGGCGCCCGCTTAAAGGCTGGACGGTCCGCTGGGACCGCGCCCGCCGCCGACTCGGCCTGTGCACGTGGACACGCGGCGGTCGAACGGTCCGAGTGATCTCGCTCTCCCGCCCGCTCGCCGACGCGCTCGGCTGGGCCGTCATGGACGACGTCGCCCGGCACGAGATCGCGCACGCGCTCGACTACGAGACGCGCGGCCGCTCGGGCCACGACGCCGTCTGGCGGAATCTCGCCGTCCGCTGCGGGGCCGACCCCACGGCGGCGTACGACGGGCCGATCCCCGACGACGGCACGTCTCGGCTCGTCGCGACGTGCCCGGGGTGCGGGTTCGCGCGCCCGTTCCACCGCACGCCGACGCGCGCCTACGTCTGCCCGGCGTGCGCCCGCCGTCCAGCTGCGCCGCGGCGCGTCTTTCTGGAGATCGCCGAGCGGGCGACCGGCCGGATCGTGCGAACTGGTGGCGACGCGCCGGGGCCGTCGGTCGGCGTACGCTACGCCGCGACGTGCCCGGCGTGCCACACGCGCGTCGAGCGCGTGCGGCGCCCGACGCGGCGGCTCGCGTGTGCCGCGTGCTGCCGCCGCCACGCCGGCGGGCGCTTCAGCGAGCTGTACGAACTCGCCTTCGCGCGTGTCGGGTAGGACGGGCGCCTGCGGCGACCGATCTTGCCTCGTCTCGCCTCGCCTGTGATGTCTGCCGCTGCTCGCCTCGCCCTTTCGCCGTCCGCCTTTCTCGACTGGGAGGCCGAGCAGGAAGAGCGCCACGAGTACCACCGCGGCGAGGTCTTCGCCATGGCCGTCGGCACCGAGACGCACGCACGAATCATCACGAACACCCTGATCGCACTCTCGGCTGCCCTCAAAGGCCGCGGGTGCACGGTCTACACCGACGCCCTCCGGGTCCGCGTCGAGGCGGAAGACCTGTTCACGTACCCCGACCTGTCGGTCGTCTGCGGACCCGGACAGTTCTACGACACGAAGCGGACGACGCTGCTCAACCCCATCGTCCTCGTCGAGGTCCTGTCTCCGTCGACCGAGACGTACGACCGGACCGCCAAGCTGCGGTTCTACCGCCAGATTCCCGGCCTCCAGGCTGTCCTGCTCGTCGCGCAGGACGGCCCGGCGGTCGACATCGTCGCCCGCGCCGGGGACGGCTGGGGCCTCTCGACCGAGGCCGGCGGCGAGGTCGAGGTCGCTGCGCTGGGCGTCCGCCTGGCCCTCGGGGACCTCTACGACGGCGTCGCGTTTCCCGACGTGCCGCTCCATCCCGGGCAGCGTCTCTGATCCCGGGCGAGGCGGCGGCCGGTCTGGGACGTGGCGCCAGCCGTCGTACCTTTCCGGACCTTTCCACGCTGCCGCCGGGCCGATGGTCACCGAGTTTGTCCCCCTCTTCCTGATGGTCGTGCTCGCGGCCGGGCTCGCGCTGACGCTGCTGAAGCTCGCCGAGTGGCTCGGGCCGTCCCGCCCACGCGACGTCAAGTCGCGCCCGTACGAGTCCGGCATGGACCCCGTCGGCTCGGCCCGCGACCGCTACTCGGTCAAGTTCTACCTCGTCGCGATGATCTTCATCGTGTTCGACGTCGAGCTCGTGTTCCTCTACCCGTGGGCCGTCTCGTTCCAGACGTTCCTCGCGGCCGGCGGCGAGGCCGCGCTCGCCTCGATGGCCATCGTCGGGACGTTTCTCTTCATCCTCGTCGTGGGCCTGATCTACGACGTCCGGAAGGGCGGCCTCGACTGGGACTAGCGTCCTCCCTGGATCTTTCAGTCCGTAGTGAAAACGGACACGGCTGCGAACCGCGTGGCCCACGCCGGGTACGACCCGCGTTGTTACCGACACCGACTCGCGCGCCGCGCGCACTCCCATGTTCAGCGAAGAAGGCGGCTACCTCACCACGACGGTCGACTCGGTCGTCAACTGGGCCCGTTCGAACTCCCTCATGCCCATGCCAATGGGCCTCTCGTGCTGCGCCATCGAGATGATGGCCTTCGCGGGTCCCAAATATGACGCGGCCCGCTTCGGGAGCGAGGCGATGCGGTTCAGCCCCCGCCAGGCGGACCTGATGATCGTGGCCGGCTGGGTGACCTACAAGATGGCCCATACCGTGCGCCGGATCTGGGACCAGATGGCCGGGCCGAAGTGGTGCATCGCCCAGGGCGTCTGCGCCTCGAGCGGCGGGCCCCACCGGTGCTACGGGGTCGTGCAGGGCGTCGACAACTTCCTGCCCGTGGACGTCTACATCCCCGGCTGCCCGCCCCGCCCCGAGGCCATCCTGCACGCGCTGATGGACATCCAGGAGAAGATCCGGAACGAGCAGACGGTCCGGTCGGACGTCCACGAGGTGGCCGGCGAGCACGTCGCCGCGGACCGGCCGGGAGCGAAGCGCCTGTCCCCGTCCCCGCTTATCGCACGCCCGAGCGACGCCCAGGTCGCCGCCCTCGTCTGACCCCATGAGCAGCTCAATCACCGAGCGGATCGCCGGCAAGGACGTCCTCGGCGAGGCCGATCTCGCCCAGACCATCGACCCCGGCCAGGAGAAGCAGACACTGAAGTTCTTCTTTACGCCACGCGAAGCGCTCGCCGGCGAGATGGAGCGCCTCCGGAACGAGAACCCGCACGCCAAGGCGACGACGTTCCTCCCGGACCTCGCCGCCGCGCTCAGGGACCGCTTTCCGGACGCCATCGGCGAGACGACACTCTACGCCGGCGAGACGACCATCTACATCTCGCTGGACGGCCTCGTCGACGTGTGCCGCTACCTCTACGACGAGGTCGGCTTCACGTACCTCTCGGACATGGTCAGCATCGACCGGTTCACCGAGACCGACCGGTTCGAGGTCGCCTACAACCTCATCGCGCTCAAGGAGCGCCGCCGGCTGCGCTTGAAGGTTCGCGTGGACGAGGACGACCCGCTCGTCCCGAGCGTCACGGGCGTCTGGCCCAACGCGGCATGGCACGAGCGCGAGGCGTGGGACATGATGGGCATCCGGTTCAGCGGCCTCACGGACCACCGGCGCATCTACATGCCCGAGGACTTCGAGTACCACCCGCTGCGGAAGGAATTCCCGACGCTCGGCATCCCGGGCTCGCTCCCGCTCCCGCCGAACGAGTCCGACGGCTCGCTCACGCGCGACCAGTTCCCGGCCGCCCACGGCGACCTCCCGAAAGACTAGAGCCCGGCGCCACGCGCCGAACCGGACCCCGCCCCCATGGCTACCGACCTCTCCGCCCCCACCGGGCCGCTCGCCGCCGCGTCGGGGATGCCGGCCGGCGCGCCCGGGACCAACCAGGACCTCTTCACGTTCTGGCCCCGACACAACGCGGCCATCTACCAGGCCCTCTCGGACCGGCACACGCAGGCCGAGATGGCCGGCGGCGACGGGGCCGCGGGCATGGATCCGCTGGAGTCGTCGATGATCCTCAACCTCGGCCCGCAGCACCCGGCGACGCACGGCGTCCTCCGGGTCGTGTGCCAGCTCGACGGCGAGACGATCGACAAGTGCCTCCTCGACATCGGGTACCTCCACCGGGGCATCGAGAAGCTCGCCGAGGTCAAGACGTACCTCGAGTTCCTACCGTACACCGACCGGACGGACTACCTCAGCCCGTACTCGAACAACGTCGCGTGGTGCCTCGCCGTCGAGAAGCTCGCCGGCATCGAGGTCCCCGAGCGGGCGCAGTGGCTCCGGATGATCGGGGCCGAGCTTGCCCGGATCTCGAGCCACCTCCTCTGGGCCGGAACGATGGTGATGGACGCCGGGGCGCTGTCGGTCTTCCTCTGGACCTTCAAGTACCGCGAGGAGATCCACGACATCTTTGACCAGGTCGCCGGCCAGCGCGTTATGGTCTCGCACAGCCGGTTCGGCGGGCTCGCCTTCGACTACTCCCCGACCGCACTGGCCATGATCCGGCGGTTCTGCGACGAGTTTATCGGGCAGCTCGCCGACTGGAAGAAGCTGCTCAACCGGAACCGGATCTGGATCGACCGGAACGTCGGCGTCGGCGTGCTCTCGGCCGAGGAGGCTGTTCGACTCGGGTGCACTGGCCCGACCCTCCGCGGCTCAGGCGTCGAGTACGACGTCCGCCTCTTCGAGCCGTACCTGAAATACGACGCCGTCGACTTCGACATCCCCATGCGGACCGAGGGCGACTCGCTGTCGCGCTACTTCGTCCGCATCGAGGAGATGGAACAGTCGGTCCGGATCATCCAGCAGTGCCTGGACCGGCTCCCCGAGGGCCCGATCCGCATCGACAACGCGAAGGCGTCCTACCCCTCCAAGGACGAGGTCTATTACTCGATGGAGGGGATGATCCACGACTTCATCATGACCGACAACGGCGTCGCGCCCCCGCAGGGCGTCGAGTCGTACTCGGCCATCGAGGCCCCCAAGGGCGAGCTCGGCTTCTTCCTGGCCTCCGACGGGACCGGCTCCCCGTGGCGTGTCAAGATCAACAGCCCGAGCTTTGCCAACCTCCAGGCACTGGAGACGATGATGGAAGGGGCCATGCTGGCCGACACCGTCATCCTCATCGGTTCCATCGACCCCGTCATGGGCGACTCCGACAAATAGGAGATGGGGGATACGGGGTGAGGAATGAGCAACCGCATGCTCGGCCCATCCCTCATCCCTCATTGCCCATCCCCTTCGACATGACTCCCGATACCCCCGGCTCTCACGCTCGCGACGTTTCGCCCAAGCCAGCATACCCGCCGGGCGAGGCCATCGAGCGCACCTTTACGGACGAGCAGCTCGCGTGGACGCACGACGAGCAGGCCCGCATCGACGTCTTCAAGGCGCAGTATCCCACGGCCGACGGCGCCGTGATGAAGACGCTCTGGCTCGCGCAGCGCAAGCTCGGCTGGCTCCCGCCCGAGGCCGTCCAGCACGTCGCGGCGACGCTCGGGCTGCCGTACGCGAAGGTCTACGGCGTCGCGACGTTCTACACGCAGTACTTCAAGAAGGAGGTCGGCAAGGTGGTCCTCGACGTGTGCACGTGCTTCACGTGCCAGGTCTGCGGCGGCTACGACATCCTGCACCACATCGAAAAGCGCCTCGGCGTCAAGAAGGGCGAGACGACGGCCGACGGGATGTTCACGGTCCAGGAGGCCGAGTGCCTCGGCGCGTGCGGCTCGGCCCCGATGCTGCAGGTCACAAACGGCCCGTACGTCCACAACCTCACGACCGAGAAGGTCGACGTGCTGCTCGACGCGCTCCGCGCGGGCAACCCGGTCCCGTTCGAGTCGGTCACGCTGCCGCAGGACCAGGACGAGCTCGGCGGCAACCGCCGCACGGACGCCGATGCCCTCACGGGCTCCCTCGTCCCGCCCGTCTCCGAGACCATCCACTAGCGATGCCCTCGCCCGACGCCGCTCTGTTCGCTGACCGCCGTGCGCGCGAAGCTGAGCTCCACCCGGAGCCTCGGCTCACGTGGCGCGGCGCCGAACCTGAGCCAGTCACCTTGGCGCCCAATCCGCTCTCCGGTCTGACCGCAGACGAGCGGCGCGTGCATCGCCTGCTCGTTCACGCGCTCGACCGCGAGAACACGCGTTCCGGATTCTCGTCGGGCTTGTCTTACGCAGAGAAGAAGCGCATCGCCGAGTCACTCGACCTCGCGTTCATCCAGAGGGAGATCGACGGCATGGAAGCATTCCGTGCGCAAAACGAGGCAGGTCCCACGTCGTCTCAGGCGGAATGGGAGTGGAAGGCCAGACTGTTCATTGCCCTACTCGTCCTCGCGGCTCCCGTCGCGCTTTGGGACGTTTTATCAGCCTCAACCCCCTCGGGCGCACTCATCGTCGTCGGGATTGGTGCTGTGTTTATGGTCCTCGTCCGGTCGCTCGGTGAGCGAGAGCGCCTCGCGCCCCCGAGCACGCGGCAGAAGATCTACGAGGACCTGCGCGAACTGGCCCTCGCGCTCGACCTGAGCGACGCTGCGGAGTCGCCTTCGATCCGCCGTGCCGATCTGCTCATCGATTCGCTCACGACCGAAGACCGCGCCTCCGCTCCGCGACTCCGCACGCGCAGCTAACCAGCTGACTTTTTAACGGACCCACCGATGCCCGATACGCCTTCCCTCCTCACGGGCCAGTCCAAGGCCGGCGACTGGCGCTCATACGAGCGCGTCATTCTGCCGCCCATCAAGGACCTCCACCAGATCGCCGTCTATGAGGCCAACGGCGGCTACGGCGCACTCCGGGCCGTCGTCGCGGACGGCAAGTTCGACCGGACGGGCCTGACCAACGAGGTCAAGGCGTCGGGCCTGCGCGGGCGCGGCGGGGCCGGCTTCTCGACGGGCATGAAGTGGAGCTTCATGCCGCCCGTCGACCCCGACAAGCCGCGCTACCTGTGCTGCAACGGCGACGAGTCCGAGCCGGGCACGTTCAAGGACCGCCAGATCTTCGAGTACAACCCGCACCTGATGATCGAGGGGATCGCGCTCGCGTGCTACGCGATGACGATCAAGACCTGCTACCTCTACATCCGCGGCGAGTACGACGACTACATCACGCACGTCCAGCGGGCCGTGGACGAGGCATACGCGAAAGGCTACCTCGGCAAGAACATCCTCGGGACCGACTTCTCGACCGACCTCGTCGTCCACGCCGGCGCGGGCGCGTACATCTGCGGTGAGGAGACGAGCCTCATGGAGTCGCTCGAAGGCAAGCGTGCCTACCCGCGCGTCAAGCCGCCCTTCCCGGCCCAGGTCGGCGTCTTCGGCATGCCGACGACCATCAACAACGTCGAGACGCTCGCCGACGTGCCGCTCATCGTCAACCGCGGCGCGGCGTGGTTCGCCGGGCTGGGCCCGAAAACGCACCCGGGGCCGGTCCTCTACGGCGTCTCGGGCCACGTCAACCGGCCTGGCGTCTACGAGTACCCCGTCGGGATGAGCATCGCGGACCTTTTGGAGGTCGCGGGCGGCGCCCGCGGCGGCAAGAAGATCAAGGCCGTCGTGCCCGGCGGCTCCTCCACGCCACCGCTGACGTGGGACGTCGCGGCGCAGGCGACGATGGACGCCGACACGCTCCGCGAGGCAGGCTCCTCTATGGGCACGGCCGGGCTGTGCTTTCTCGACGAGGACACCGACATGGTGAGCTTCACGCGGCGCATCGCGCACTTCTACCACCACGAGTCCTGCGGGCAGTGCACGCCGTGCCGCGAGGGCACGGGCTGGGTCGAGAAGCTCCTCACGCGCATCGACGAGGGCGGCGGCCACACGCGCGACCTCGACCTGCTGCTCGACCTGTGCGACCAGATGGAGGGCCGGACCGTCTGCGCCCTCGCCGACGCCGCCGCGTGGCCCGTTCGCTGGGGCATCAAGCGCTTCCGCGGCGAGTTCGAGGCGAAGTGCCGCCCGTCGGCGTTCGCCGGTGCCGATCTTTCCGGCGACGGGGCCGGGCACGTGCTAGACCCGGTCATCGCGCCCGGTGGCACGCCCTGACGCGACGACGGCCCCGGGCGCTGTGCCCTTCTGAACCCCTTCTGCCATGATGGACCGCCTCACCCTCGTCGCCTTCGGCGCGCTCTCGCTCTCGGCCTGCTCGGGCACGCCTGCGACCCCGCCAGCCCCTGCCGGGCCGATATCTGTTCAATCTCAGCCAGAGCGAATCGGCGGCGTTGAGCAAACCGAAGGCAGCCCCGATCTATATGTCGGTACTGCACCCCGTGACCAGCGCACGTGGATGGTGGGAGACGACCCCAACTTAACGGCCGGCGAAGTGCTTTCGGTCGACGACGCGCTCGCGCAGTCGGCGAGCCTCGATGGGCAGACGGTCCGCGTCGCGGGCACGATCCGGCAGGTTTGCCAGGCGCGCGGCTGCTGGCTCACGTTCTCGACGGCGCAGGGACAGACACTTCGTGTTGTCACGCACGACGAGGGCGAGGAGGACCGCGAGGACCTGCTCTTTCCGATGGACGCCTCGGGCCGCCACGCCGAGGTCGTCGGGCGGCTCGTAGTGACCGAGGAGTCCGTCGAACGGCGCCGGCACCTCGCCGAGGACGGCGGCGCGACGCCGGAGGCCATCGCCGCCATCACCGAGCCGTCGCGCGCCGTTTCGCTCGTCGCGACGGGGGCGCGCATCGCTGCGGCGCCCCCGTCGGCGCCCGCCGGCCGCTAGCTTCCGCTTCCGAACACCGACAGAACGATGCCGCAGGTCACCATCGACGGGCAGACGCGCTCTTTCGAGCCCGGCGAGAAGCTGCTCCAGCACTGCCTGGACGCGGGGACCGAGATCCCGCACTTCTGCTACCACCCCGCGCTGTCCGTGCCGGCCAACTGCCGGCAGTGCCTCGTCAAGGCCGGCACGCCCATGATGGACCGCGCGACGAACGCGCCGGTCCTCAACGACGACGGGACGCCCAAGATCAGCTACTTCCCCAAACTCATGCCGAGCTGTGCGCTCGACATGACCGACGGGATGGTGATCCACACGCAGAACGACGACGTCGCCGTCGCCGAGGCGCAGGCGGAGAATCTCGAGCTGCTGCTCGTCAACCACCCGCTCGACTGCCCGATCTGCGACCAGGCCGGCCATTGCCCGCTCCAAATTCAGGCCTACAAGTACGGGCCCGAGGGCAGCCGCTTCGAGTTCGAGAAGGTCCACAAGCCCAAGCGCGTCCAGCTCGGACCCAACGTGGTCCTCGACGCCGAGCGGTGCATCAACTGCACGCGCTGCACGCGCTTCACCGAGGAGGTCACGGGCACGCACCAGCTCACGATCGTCAACCGCGGGGACCGCAACCACCCGATGACGGCGCCGGGCGAGACGTTCGACGACCCGTACTCAATGTGCACGACGGACATCTGCCCCGTCGGCGCGCTCACGGAGGACTACTTCCGCTTCAAGGCGCGGGTGTGGGAGATGTCGCGCACGCCGACCATCTCGGACTTCGGCGGCGTCGGCATCAACGTCGACGTGTGGGTGCGCGACAACAAGGTCGTCCGCATCACACCGCGTGAGAACCTCGACGTGAACCAGTACTGGATGCCCGACGCGGCGCGCCTCGTCTACGACGCCTACAACCAGGACCGCCTCTCGGGCGCGCGCGTGAACGGCCGCCCGGCCGCATGGCCCGACGCCATCGCCGAGACGGCGCGCCTGCTCGCCGAGGCGGGCTCGGAGGTGCTGTTCGTCGGCTCGCCGTACGCGACGGTCGAGGACAACTACCTGCTCGCGCGCCTCGCCGAGGCCGTCGGCGCCGCGGCACCCCGGTACATCTCGCGCGCCGGCATGGCCGCCGGCGACGGCTTCCTGATCTCGTCGGACCCCGCGCCGAACACGCAGGGCGTCGAGCGGCTGGGCTTCGAGGCCGTCGACGCGGCGCTTTTCGCGAGCCAGGCTGCGGCTGCGCGCCTTGTCTACGTCCTCCACGACGACCTCGCGGCCGTCGGCCTGAGCGCGGGCGCGACACCCGTCGTGCTCCACGCGACGCACACGACGAACGCGATGATCGCCAGCGCCGCCGTCGTCCTTCCGATCACGTCGTCGGTCGAGACCGTCGGGACGTTCGTCAACGAGACCGGACGCGCGCAGCTGCTCCGCCCGGCCAAGACCATCGCGTCCGTCAACCGCTCGCTCACGATGGCGATGGGCGTCGGGCAGAGCCGGCAGGACCGCCAGGGCACGCCCTTCGACCGCTGGCACGACGAAGACAACAAGGTCGACGCGCTCCCCGGCTGGGCCGTCCTGCCGGACATCGCCGCGAGCCTCGGGCACGCGATGATCTACAAGGGTCCAGCGGCCGTCATGGCCGAGGTCGCCCAGATGCCCGCTTTCGCCGGCGCGACGCACGACGCGATGGGCCTGCTTGGCGTCGCCCTCGAAACCGCGCCCGCCGAAGCGGTCTAGCGCCCGGATGGGGGAGGGCGGCCCGGCTGCTCGTCTCCATCCAGATTCCCGATCCCCTCCGAATGAACGCCCTCGCCGCCTTCTGGGAGATCATCGACCTGCCGGTCGTGATCTTTCTGATGCTCAACGTCTTTCTCGTCACCGCATCGCTGCTCGTCTACGCCGAGCGCAAGGTGTCCGCGTTCATCCAGGAGCGGAACGGGCCGGACCGCGTCGGGCCGCGCGGCCTGCTGCAGTCCTTCGCGGACGTGTTCAAGCTGCTCTTTAAGGAGGACATCGTCCCAGCCGCGGGGAACAAGTTTATCCACTCGCTCGCGCCGACGCTGATGGTCGTCATCGCGATGAGCACGGGCAGCCTGCTCCCGTGGGCGCGCACGCCCGGCGGCCATGCACTCGCCATCGCCGACATCGGCGTCGGCCTGCTCGTCGTCCTCGCGATGACGTCCGTCTCGGTCTACGGCGTCACGCTCGCCGGGTGGTCCTCGAACTCCAAGTACGCGCTCCTCGGCGGGCTTCGGTCGTCGGCGCAGATGATCTCGTACGAGCTCGCGATGGGCGCGGCGGCGCTGTCGGTCGTGATCCTGACGGGCAGCCTGCGGCTGTTCGACATCGTCGAGGCGCAGAACCACCTGGGCAGCTTTCTCGGGTGGAACATCTTCCGCAACCCGGTCGGCTTCGTCATCTTTACGGTCTGCGCGCTCGCCGAGACCAACCGCGCGCCGTTCGATCTGCCGGAGGCCGAGCAGGAGCTCGTGGCTGGTTATCACACCGAGTACTCGGGCATGAAGTTCGGGATGTTCTTCCTCGCCGAGTACGTCAACCTGTGGATCGCGAGCCTCGTCATCGTGACGCTCTTCCTCGGCGGCTACCTCATCCCGGGCGAGGTCTGGTTCGGCCCGGCCCTCGCGCCCGCCCTGCTGACGGTTCTGCAGGTCGGCGTCTTTCTGGCGAAGGTGTCGTTTATCGCCTTCTGCTTTATCTGGATCCGCTGGACGCTGCCGCGCTTCAAGTACAACCAGCTCATGACACTGGGCTGGAAGTACATGCTGCCGATCGCGATCGCCAACATCGTCGTGATCGCGTTCCTCGTCGCGGGCTACACGCTGCTCACGCAGTAGCGCGCCGGGGATGTGGGCGGGCGAAACGGCGTGCCGCTGCGGGCCGCGGTGCCGCGGGTTTAGATTCGGCCGTCCACAGTCCGGGTGACGCCTCCCGTGCCCCCCCCTCCCGAGACGCCCGTCCGCCCCGACGCGACGGATGCCCGTCCGCCGGCCGATCCCGCCGAGCCCCGCGCCGTCGGGGCGGGCCGCTGGCCGCCGAATCGCCGCGTCGTGACGGGCGCCGCCGCTGCGGCGGCCCTCCTCGTCGCGATGTGGATGCTGCTCCCCGGGGATGGGGCGCCCGCCGACGCCCCTCCCGACGCCACGTCCGCGTCCGCGCGGGCGCAGTGGGCCGCGATGCTGCGCCGTGCGCCGCGCCCGCTCGGCCCCGGCGGCGTCCGCGACACCCTCGGACCCGGGGACGCCGAGGGCCCCGACGGCCGCTTCGCAGACTTCTACGCGTTCGCTGCCCGCGACACGGCCGCCTTCTCAGTCGTCGTCGCCTCGGCCGACTTCGCGCCCGACCTGTCCGTCCGCCGCCCCGACGGCGTTACGGTCGCCGCGTCCGCGCTGCTGCGAACCGACACGCGCGCCGAGGTGCCGGGCCTGCGCGGGCCCGGGCGCTTCGAGATCATCGTGACCTCGCGCGACCCCGGCGCGACGGGCGTCTACGAACTCACGGCCGGCGAGGCGACGGCCGCCGACACGCTCTATGTCGGCGACGAGGCCCGCGGCGATACGCTCGGCGTCGGCGCGGGCGCGATGCGCGCGGGGCGTTTCGAGCGCGTCTACAACGTCGTCGCGACGTCGGACGCGCCGGTCCTGATCAGCGTCGTCTCGGCGGACTTCGTGCCGCGCGTCTCGCTCATCGGCCCGACGGGCGAGGTCGAGGGCGGCGCCCGCACCATCGAGCGCGTCGCGGGCGACAGCCTCCAGGGCGTTCTGCTGCGCTACATCCCCGGCTGGGACGCGGCCTACCGCCTCATCGTCTCGTCCGAGCGGCCCGGCGCCCGCGGCACGTTCGCCGTCGAGGCCCGCCCGCTCCCCACGCGCACCATCGTCGCCGACGGGCGCGGCCTCTTCGGCACCCTCGGCGACGACTCGTGGCTCGACGGCTACCGCTACGTGGACACCTACCGCGTCACGATCCGCGACGGGATGCGCACCGCCGTCCAGGTCACGTCGGACGAGGTCCCGCCAGCCTTCCGGGTCATCCGCCTCGACCGTCGCGACGACCGAGAGGCCGCGGCCGACCTCAACTCGCGCGGCGCGAGGTCGGTCGGGACCGAAGGAGTGCTCCCGGCCGGCGACTACGTCGTCGAGGTGACCTCGGGCGGCACGCCGACGGACACGACGCGCGCCGTCGGCGGGCGCTACACCCTCATGGTCCGGCAGACGCCCATCGCGCCGCCACCGCCGCGCCCGGCCCCGCGTCCGGCCCCGCGCCCCGTCCCACAGCCCGCGCCTGAGGCCGCGCCCGAGGAGCCGCCCGATAGCCGCGTCATCGGCGTCTCCGGCGAGCGGACGGGCACCAGCGGCGGCTCGACGTTCGCCGTCGGCGCGACCCAGATCGCGCTCTCGTACCCCGGCGGGCGGACGCGCGTGCAGCTTTCCGTCTCGGTCCGCTCGGTCGACTACACCGGCGCGTGGGCGCCGTGGAGCAGTTTCGCCGGCCGCTCATACCTCGTCGACGACGACGGGCGGCGCTACGCGTCCGCAGCGGGCGAGGCCGTCTCGCCGTCTGGCCCGCGCGCCGAGCCGGGGACGGTCCGCCGCGGGACCGTCGTGTTCTACGGGCCGGGCGTGCGGACGGGCCAGCGCCGCTTCGTGCTCGTCGCTTCCATCGGCGCGTCGTCGGTGACGCTGCCGCTCACCGTCCGCTAGCGCCTCCCGCCGCACCCGCTCACGCTCTGCCGCGCCCGCCGCGGTACCTTCTCGCGACCCTCCGCGCCTGCCGTGCCCGACTTCCACCGTCTCGACCCCGACGCCGACGCGGTTTTTCTGCGCCGTGCTGCTGCCGACCCGCTCTCGCGCGTCGCGTTCCGCCCGGCCAACGCCGTCGTGATGTGCGCGACGTGCGGCCTCGTCTCGCTGCGCGAGACGTGGGAAGCGTGCGGCGGCTGTCCGAACGGCCACACGACGGCCGCGCCGTGGAACGCGGCCGGGGCCGCCCGCACCTCGGGCGACGGGGCCGCGCGCTCGGCCTACGTCACGCCTGCCGCCTTCGGAGCGGCGGAGGCGCCCATCTCGACGGCTCCCGAGTCCGCCCCGAACCGGACGCTCGTCTGGGTCGCGCTCGGCCTCGCGGCGCTCGCCGTCGTGCTCGGGACGGTCTACTGGACGACGCGCGACGACGCGCCGGCACCGGCCGACACCCCCGCCGTCGCCGCCGGGCCCGCGGCCCCGCAGCCGGTCTCCGCGGAGGTCGGCGAGACCGAGGGAGAACTCGGCGCGACGGACTTCCGCACGCCCGACGGCTACTACCAAGACCTCTACGTCTTCGCGGCCGACTCGTCCGGCCGGACGCTCACCTTCACCGCCGAGTCCGACGCGTTCTACCCCGACCTCGTCGTCACGACGCCCGACGGGCGCGAGGTCGAGGGCGAGACGGTCCTCGGGGACGACGAGACGTCCGACGTCCGCCGCGTCGCCGTGCGGACGCTGCGCGGGCCAGGTACCTACCGCATCCTGCTGTCGTCGCGGCGGCCTGCCTCCGAGGGCGCCTACATGCTCCGCATCCGCCAGGACGAGCCCGTCATCGCCCTGCCGACCAACGGCCGCCAGGTCTCGGGCGCCTTCACGACGAGCAGCGCGCAGGCCGACGGCCGCTACCGCGACACCTACAGCTTCGCGGGCGAGGCGCAGCGCGAGTACACCATCACGGTCCGCTCGGGCGCCTTCACGCCGACCGTGACCGTCACGGGCCCCGCCGGGGCCGTCCGCGGCACGAGCGCGCCCGCCGGCGGCGCGACGGTCTTCCGCTTCACGCCCGACCGCGCCGGGACGTACCGCGTTGTCGTGAGCACGGCCGAGACGGCCCGCACGGGCGCCTACACGCTCCTGCTCGCCCGCCGCGCCGCCCCGCCAGCCGCGGCCACCGCGCCGGCGGCGACGGCCGATGCCGGCCCGGCCGGCGGGACGCTCCGCGCCGGCGGCGCGGCCGTCCGCGACTCGCTCGCCTCAGGCGACACGCGCTCCTACGGCGCCTCGGGCCGCATCGGCGACCGCGTCTCGGTCGAGGTCCGCGCGACGGGCTTCACGCCGACCCTGACG
>DASWMO010000354.1:0-7179 GCA_036399715.1 Rubricoccaceae bacterium | reverse complement strand
CGAGCGGCGCACCGATCCGCGTCGGGTCCGGCACGGCATAGTCGCCCTCGGTCTGCGATGCCTCAGCTGCGACGACGCCTCGGAGGAGGCCCCGCCCGCCGGCTGCCCGCGCCGTGAGCCGGCGCTCGCCCCACGCGCCCGCCTCGGCCGCCGCCCGCACGCCCGGACCCGAATCGCTCCGGAGCCCGACGACGCCGCCGAGCGCGCCCGACCCGAACAGGCCCGACGCCGCCCCGCCGACGACCTCGACCGATTCGAGCAGGGACGACGGCAGCAGGGACAGGTCGAGCTGCCCGAGTTGCGGGTCCGCGAGCGGCTGCCCATCCAGCAAAACGAGCGTTTGGGCGGCGCCCGCGCCGCGGACGCTCACGCTGGCGAGGCCGCCGGCGCCGTAGCGCCGCACGACGGCCGGCGTCCGCGCGTCGAGCGCCTCGGCGACTGACCGAACGGCCGCGTCGCCGAGCGCCTCGCGGCCGACGACGACGGCGTGAACCGGCGCATCGTGCGTGATGAGGGCGACGCGGGACGCGCTCACGGTCACCGTCCCGAGCGAGTCCCCACGGAGCGCATCGGCGGCCGGCGCGCCGGTCTGGGCGCGGGCGGCGGTCGTGGCGAGGAGGAAGAGGAGGACGCGCAGGCGCATGAAAAAACCCGCCCCTCAACTGGAGAGACGGGTGCACACGCGAGCCGAGCAGGAACGCAGAGCGCCCGCCCCTCTGGTCCCGGAGGTGGCTGATGGGGAATCGCGACGGGCAGGTCTCCTGGCTCACGGCCCGGCCCGTACGGCACCCGGTCAGGCGCCTGCACAAGCGTGCGTCGGCTCAGCACCGGCCTTCCCCGGACCGCCCGCGGGGGCGGCGACCGAGTGGCCGCGTGCGTCGTCGCCGACGGCGGGCCGCCTACAGTTGCGGGCACAGCTCCGGAATCGACGCGCAGGCGCGTCAGACCGGATTCCCTTTTAGTCGGCCGCGCAGCGACGCGCGGACGAACCCGAGGCGGAAAAGAAAAGAGCAAGGCCGCAAGGTAGACGCGACGCAGCAGCGCGCCAGCATCACCCGGCGGTTCGCCGCGTGTTCACGGCCAGCCGCAAGACGGCCCGCGCATGTCGCACGCACGGATGGTCACACCTCCGCCGTCTCCTGTCCTCCGACGTACGTTTCCGACTCGCCCGCACTCGCCGCGATGCCTGCCTCGCCCCCCGAGCCCCCTGCGGCTCCGCCGCCGCAGGGCCGCGCCGTCCGCAAGCACCCGCGCGCCGTGCGCTGGATGCACTGGGTCAACTTCCCCCTCTTGACGGTGATGATCTGGAGTGGGCTGCTGATCTACTGGGCCTACGACCCGTACCGCCTTGGCTGGGGCGAGACGACGCTGCTGAAGTTCTTCCCGGACGGGTTCTACGTGGCGCTCGGGCTCACGCGGCAGCTCGCCAAGGGCATGGCGTACCACTTCGTCTTCGGCTGGCTGTTCGTTCTCAACGGCGTGCTGTACGTCCTCTACACCGCGTTCTCGGGCGAGTGGCGGCACCTCGTCCCGGACCGGCACGCGCTCAAAGAGTCCGTTGGGGTCGTCCTCCACGACGTCGGGCTGCGGAAGGAGTTGCCGCCGCAGGGGCGCTACAACGCCGCGCAGCGGGTGACGTACTCGGGCGTGATCTTCATGGGCGCCGCCTCGGTCGTGACGGGCTTTGCCATCTGGAAGCCGACCCAGGTCGCGTGGCTCACGACGCTCCTCGGCGGCTACCAGAGCGCCCGGACGGTCCACTTCATACTGACGGTCCTCTACGTTCTCTTCTTCGTCGTCCACATCGCGCAGGTGATACGGGCAGGCCTGCCCAACTTCTGGAGCATGGTCATGGGCTACGAGCGCACGGCGGCGCCCCAGACAGCCGACCCGTTTGTGGACGCCGACGCCGCGCCCGTCACTTCCGACCCGTCATGACCGAAACTCCCGACGAACGCGCCGCCCGCCTCCGCGCCGAGGCGCTCGCCGCGCCGACGATCACGGACGCCGAGTTCCAGACGCGCTCGCGACGTGCATTCCTCGTCACTGGCGTCTCCGCCCTCGTCGGCGCAGCGGCGTGGCAATACGTGTCGCTCGGGCCGCAGGACGACGGCATCCCGAGCGTCCTCCGGCAGGGCCACCGCCTCAACGAGCGCCTCTGGCAGAGCCTTTACTCCGAAGACCGCCTCGCGCCGACGTTCGCGCGCACCGCCTCGGCGATGCCCCGGACGAATGGCCGCTACGGGCTCGCCGGCCCCTTCGCCCCCGACGCGTGGACGATGCGCGTCCTCGGTCCCGACGGCGCGCTCCTCGACGTACTCGACCTCGACGACCTGAAGCGGCTGCCGAAGGTGGAGATGACGACCGAGTTGAAGTGCATCGAGGGCTGGAGTCAGGTCGTGACGTGGGGCGGGGCGCGGTTCTCGGACCTCGCCGCGCGCTACGCGAGTCGCCTGCCGGCGGGCCTCCCGTACGTCGGCCTCGCGACGCCTGACGGCGCCTACACGGTCGGGCTGGACCGGGCGGCGGCGATGCACCCGCAGACGCTGCTCGCGACCGAGATGCAGGGCCAGCCGCTGCGCCCCGAGAACGGCGCGCCGGTCCGCCTCGCGACGCCGCTCAAGTACGGCGTCAAAAGCCTCAAGCGCATCGGGACGGTCCGCTTCATGGCCGAGCGCCCGCGCGACTTCTGGGCCGAGCGGGGCTACGACTGGTACATCGGGCACTAGGGCCGACGCGGCGCGTTCGGACTGTCCACCTCTGACCGCCCCTGATGGAACTCCTCTCCGAAGACCAGGTCGAGCGCGTGCTCGAGTGGTACGAAAAAGACCCCGGCGAGGCGCTCGTGGGCGATGAGCCCCTCGACGGGATGGTGCTCGCGGATCTCGTCGCCCTCTTCCAGCCCGACGCGGACGACCCTGAGATGCACCTCGTCTATGAGGTAGAGCCGCGCGAGGTCGAGCGGCTCCAGCAAGCCGTCAAGCACCGCATCGACCTCGACGCGCACGACTACTTCGTCGCTGCATACCGCAAGGAGTGAGCCCGGACGCTGAGGGAGAGGGCACTTGCGGGCGCCCTATCTTGCCCGCCCCTCTCCCGACCCGCCCATGGCCCTCTACGCTGTCATTATGGCCGGCGGTGTCGGCAGCCGCTTCTGGCCGAGCAGCCGCCGCGCCCATCCGAAGCAGTTTCTAGACGTCTTTGGCGAGGCGTCGATGATCCAGAACACGTTCGCGCGCCTGCAACCGCTCGTGCCGGCCGAGCGCGTGTTCGTCGTCACCAACACGGACTACGCGGCCAAGACGCGCGAGCACCTGCCGGCCGTGCCGGCCGAGAACATCCTCGCCGAGCCCGTCGCGCGCAACACGGCGCCGTGCGTCGCCTTCGCCGCGGCCCGCCTGCACGCGCTCGACCCGGACGCGACGATGATCGTCCTCCCGGCGGACCACGTCATCACGAACGCCGCGCGCTTCCACGACGTGCTCGCGGCGGCCGTCGAGGCCGCGCAGGGGCCGGCCGTCGACGGCGAGCGGCCGCTCGTCACGCTCGGCATCCGCCCGGCACATCCCGAGACGGGCTACGGCTACCTCCAGTTCGACGCCGACGGCGACACGCCGGACGGCGGGCCCGGCCGCAAGACGCCCCGCGCCCACCGCGTGCTCACGTTCGCGGAGAAGCCCGACCTCGCGACGGCCGAGCGTTTTCTCGACGCCGGCGACTTTCTCTGGAACTCGGGCATGTTCGTCTGGCGCGCCGACGCCGTCCTCGACGCCATCGCGCAGCACCTGCCCAACGTCTACGCCCTCTTCGCGCCGCTCGAAGCCGCCTTCGGGACGCCCGGCGAGGCGGCTGCCATCGCGGACGCCTACGAGCGCAGCCCCAAAATCTCGATCGACTACGGCGTGATGGAGCGCGCCGGCAACGTCCTTGTCGTCCCCGGCGACTTCGGCTGGTCCGACGTCGGCGACTGGCGGGCCGTCCACGAACTCGCCGACAAGGACGACGCGGGCAACCGCGCCGAGGGCCGCGTGATCCTCCAGGACACCGCCCGCTCGTTCGCCCGCGCCTCGGACGGCCGCCTCGTCGTCCTCGTCGGCATGCGCGACGCGGTCGTCGTGGACACGGGCGACGCGGTCCTCGTGTGCCACCGCGACAAGGCGCAGCAGGTGAAGGACGTCGTGGATTTTCTGGGCCTCCACGGCATGGACGACATGATGTAGCCGGCGCCGACACACGCCTGGCTCTGAGCCCTCGTGCCTCGCGGTGCGGGGGCTCTGCGCTTTGCCGCCTCTTCGCACGCCGCGCGCAACCCGCCTCGCCGGGCCGAGTAATGACGGTTCAGTTTCAAAACTGACCAGTCCGTACAAGACGTGACCCATCGGTCACGCGTGTTCACACCCGCCGCATGTCCTTCGACACCGCCCCCCCGCCCGACGACACGCTCGGCCGCCGCGACCGCGAGCGCCTCGCGCGCCGCCGCGCCATGCTCGACGCCGCCCTCGGCGTCTTCGGCGACAAGGGCTTCGACGGCGCGACCGTGGACGAGATCGCCGAGCGCGCTGAGTTCGGCAAGGGCACGCTCTACAACTACTTCCCCGGCGGCAAGGACGAGCTCTACCTCACCCTCTTCGAGGACGTCGTGGTCGGCAACCTCCACCGCGTTCTCGACGCGACGCTCGCCACGGCCTCGTTCGCCACGGCCGGCGACGTCCGTGCGGCCTACTGCACGTTCGTCGAGGGCGTCTTCGTCAACTTCGAGACGCACCGTCCGCAGCACATGCTGTTCATGCGCGACGGCGAGCGGATGATGCTCGACCCCGACAAGGCCGCCTTCTTCGGCGATCTCTTCGACCGCTTCGTCGAGCGCGTCGCCGCCCCGCTCGACGCGGCCATCGCCGCCGGCCTCGTGCGGCCGCTCCCGTCCCGTCCCGTGGCGCACCTGCTCATGGGGACCGTCCGCGGCTACCTCATCGCCGACGACGAGACGCGGTGCCTGCCCAAAGGCCGCCCGAAGCCGTCGCCGTTCGCGACGCCGGGCGAGGCGGCCTCTTTCATTACGTCGGTCTTTTTCGACGGGCTCCTCGCCCAGCCCGCCGTCCCGGCGGACCCTGCCTGACCCATGCGCGCTCTCCCGACTCTGGCCCGGCTCGCCGCCGCGCTCGCCCTTTTCGCCCCGGCGGCCCTCGCCCAGCAGCCTGCCGCGGTGCAGCCGGCGGACACGACCGTCGTCGTCTCCGTCGCCACGCTCGCCGACGTACCTGCGGGCGCGCTCCCGCTGACGCTCGACGCCGCCGTTGCCATCGCGGTCGAGCGCGGTTACGCCGTTCGCCTCGCCGAACTCGACATCGCGACCGCCCAGGCGCAGGTCCGCCAGCAGTACGGCACGCTCTATCCCAACGTCGTCGTCTCGTCGTCGTACACGCGCAACGTCGTCCAGGCCAACCCGTTCGCGGGTTCGTCCGCCGGCGGCATCTTCGGCGGCCTCGGCGCCATCGGCTGGCTCCAGTTCAACGAGACGGCGCGGACCGACGGCGACCCGAACACGAATCCGATCACGCTCGACGAGTACAACCGGCGGATCGGGGCGGGGCAGGCGGCCGTGGGCTACAACCCCGCCAAAGGCGCCAACCCGTTCGGGACCGACAACTCGTTCCTGAACACCCTCTCGGTCTCGCAGCCGCTGTACTCCGGGACCGCCTTCGCCGCCCTCCGCGGCGCCCGCGACCTCGTCGAGGTGACCCGCGAGGCATCCCGGCAGCGCCGCGACGAGGCCGTCCAGCAGACGCGCCAGGCGTTCTACGGCGTGCTCCTCGCCGAGGCCCAGATCAGCGTCCGCCGCGCGTCAGTTCAGCGCTCGCGCGAGACGGCGCGTGACGCGACCCTCCTCGTCGCCCAGGGCGTGCGGCCCGTCCTCGAGCGCCTCAACGCCGACGTCGACCTCGCCAACGCCGAGACGGCGCTCGTCCTCGCCGAGGCGCAGGCCCAGACGGCCCTCGACCAACTCCTGCTCACGCTCGGCCTGCCCGCCGGCTCGCCCGTCGTGCTCGTCGGCGAGCTCGACGCGCCCGACGACATCTTCCGGACGGTCGGCCTCACGGCCGCGTCGGCCGCCGCGCTCGACGGCCGGCCGGACCTTCAGCAGGCGCGCATCGCGATCCGCCTCCAGGAGGTCCAGCGCGACATCACGCGCGCCGCGGCCTACCCGTCCCTCTCGGCGTTCGTCAACGCGAGCTACTCGGGCAACATCCCCGACGATCGCTCCTTCGTGACGACGCCCGATGCCGCCGACCCGTTCACGTTCGAGACCGGCTCGACGGGCTTCTTCTCGGGCACCTACTGGCAGCCCGCGCTCTCGGTCGGCCTGCGGCTGAACTGGACGCTTTTTGACGGCTTCCAGACGCGCTACCGCGTCCAGCAGAACCAGATCGCGATCAACCAGGCCGAGATCCGGCTGGAGCAGGCAACCAACGCCGCCCGCCTCGAAGTCGGCGGCGCCCTTCGCGACCTGGAGAGTGCCCGCCGCCGCCTCGCCACTCAGCGCCAGACCGTCGCCACGGCGCAGTCGGCCTACACGTTCGCCTCGGCGCGCCTCGAAGAAGGCGTCGCGACGCAGGTCGACGTCCGCGTGGCCAGCCAGAACCTCGACATCGCCCGGCTGAACCTGCTCCAGGCGGCCTTCGACGCGCTCGTCGCCCGCTCGGCGTACGAGCGGGCGACCGGCATCATCGGCGGCACGCCGACGCTCACGGCGACGCGTTAGCCGCCGGCCCTCGCCCGCCGGCCCGCCCGACCTCACCCCGGATTCTCTCGACCCGACCGCTCATGACCCGCCATTCCCTCCTTCTGCTCGCCGCCGTCGGCCTCGCCGGCAGCCTCACCGCCTGCGGCGGGTCTGACGCCCCCGACACGGCCGCAGCCGACTCGACCGCAACGGCGCCCGCCGTCGAGGTCCTCGTCGCCGACCCCGGCCTCTTCGAGGACGTCGTGAGCCTGACGGGCACCGTCGCGACCAACAACGACGCCGCGCTCTCTCCTGACGTGCCGGGCACGCTGACGTACGTCGCGGCCGTCGGGACGTACGTGCGGGCGGGCGCGACGGTCGCGCAGGTCCGCGCCGTCGGGCAGCAGGCGGGCGTCGCGCAGGCGCAGGCCGGCGTCGCACAGTCGCGGGCCGGCATC
>DASWMO010000353.1:0-11066 GCA_036399715.1 Rubricoccaceae bacterium | reverse complement strand
CGCGGAGGACACGCAGTTGCCGCAGCGCCCGCGAGGAGCCCGTGACGTCGCCGAGGTGCAGAAACAGCACGTCCGCAGGGGCGGGAGAGGGGGTGGGCACGTGGGCGGGAGCGAGAGGAGTTCACCGGCGCGCCGGGCGGGCCCGGCGGTCTGCCCCGTAGTTTACACGGACGTTTCCCCGGTTTCTGTGGCCCTCCGCCGCCTCCTGTTCGCCCTCGCCGCCCTCGGGGCGGTCGGCCTCATCGGCTACCCGATTCTGCGGCCCGACGCGACGCGCGTGCTGCCCGAGCTGCCGCGCCTGCCGGCGCAGCCCGAGGCCGCGCCGGCGTCCGTCGAGCCGGTCGAGCTTGGCGCAGACGAGGCCGACATCGAGCCCGTCCCGGTCCCCGACTGGGAGGCTATCAACGCGCAGACGACGACGGTCGCCGGTCGCGTGCTGGAGTCGGTCGCGTACGTCGTCGTGACGCCCGAGGGCACGCCCGGCGACGGCTTCGAGACGGCCGACTCCGAGGCGGGCTCGGGCATCGTCCTCTCGCCCGACGGCTACCTCATCACCAATGCGCACGTCGTCGAGCGCGCGGGCCGCGTGGCCGTCCGCCTCACGGACCGCCGCGAGTACCAGGCCGAGGTCGTCGGGCGGGACCTGACGACGGACGTGGCCGTGCTCCGCCTGCTCGAAGCGCGCGCCGCCGGTCCGCTCCCCGTCGCGACGCTCGGCGACTCGGACGCGCTCGCGGTCGGCGAGACGGTCCTCGTGATCGGGAGCCCGTTCCGGCTCCAGGGGACCGTCACGCAGGGCATCGTCTCGGCCCTCGGCCGCCAGATCCAGGCCATCCAGGACGACCTGCGGATCGAGGACTTTATCCAGACCGACGCGGCCGTTAACCAGGGCAACTCGGGCGGCGCGCTCGTCAACCTCCGCGGGCAGGTCGTCGGGATGGTGACCGCCATCGCGTCCGAGACGGGCTACAATGAGGGCTACGGCTTCGCGATCCCGGCCAACCTCGCGCGGCGCGTCGCCGAGGACCTCATCGCCTACGGCGAGGTCCGCCGCGGCTATCTCGGCGTGGATGCGCTCTCGGTCACCGCTGCCGACGCACGTCAGGCGGGCATGAACCGCATCCACGGCGTGCTCGTGCAGAACGTCGTCGCCGGCGGGCCGGCCGCGCGCGCGGGCGTCCGGGCGGGCGACATCCTGCTGGCCGTCGCCGGGCGGCCCGTGGACGAACTCAACCAGTTCCAGAGCCGCCTCGCGCAGAGCCGCCCCGGGCAGCGCATCGCGCTCACCGTCTGGCGCGACGGTGGCGAGCGCGAGCTCCGGGCGTCGCTGATCTCGCAGTCCGACCCCGTCTTCCAGCAGTGGCTAACGTCGCGCGAGCCCGACGGCTCGTCCGAGGTCGCGCCCGAGACGGGCGAGGCCGCTCCGCAGCGCTCCGACGCGGCCGACTGGGGCATCCGCTTCCGTGACCTCACGGCCGGCGACCGCGACCGCGCCAAGGTGGCCGCGGGCGCGCTCGTCGAGGCGATCACGCCGGGCTCGCCGGCGGACCTCGACGGCCTGCCGCAGGGCACGATCGTCGTTGAGGTCGAGGGCCGGGCCGTCGGGACGGCCGAGGAGGCGCGGCGGGCGCTCGCACGCCTCGCCCGCCGCGAGCGGCCGGCCCTGCTTCGCGTCCGTCGCCCCGACGGCCGGACGGCGTTCTTCGACCTCCTCGCCCCCGGCGCGGACTGACGGAGGCTTTATGCCGCGTGCTCGTCCTCTGCGGCGCGGACGGCCTCGCCGAGCGGGTCGGCGGCGTCACCCATGAGCAGGTCGAGCACGTGCGTGAGCGTCTCCTTGAGCTCGGTCCGCGGCACGATCCGGTCCACAAAGCCGCGCTCGACGAGAAACTCGGCCGTCTGGAAGCCCTTGGGCAGGTCGCGGCCGATCGTCTCGCGGATCACGCGCGGGCCGGCGAAGCCGATCAGCGCGCCCGGCTCGGCGAGGTTGAGGTCGCCGAGCATCGCGAACGACGCCGTGACGCCGCCCGTGGTCGGGTGCGTCATGAGCGAGACGAACGGCAGGCCGCGCTCGGCGAGCACGGCGAGGTTGGCGCTCGTCTTAGCCATCTGCATCAGCGAGAGCGCGCCCTCCATCATGCGCGCGCCGCCGGTCTGCGACACGATGAGGCATGCCATGTCGCCCTCGGCCGCGCGGCGGATCGCGCGCGTGACGATCTCGCCGACGACCGAGCCCATCGAGCCGCCGACGAACGAGAAGTCCATCGCGGCGACGGACAGGCCGTGCGTCCCGAGCCGGCCCGTGCCCGCGACGGCGGCGTCGTTGAGGCCCGTCGCCGTCTCGGCGGCCCGGATGCGGTCCGTGTAGGCCTTGCGGTCGGCGAACTCGAGCGGGTCGAGCGAGTGCAGGTCCGCGTCGTGGCGCGTGTAGCTGCCCTCGCCGAAGAGCAGGTCCAGGTAGCCCAGGCCGGACATCTGGTGGTGGTGCCCGCACTTGGGGCACACGAGCGCGTGGTCCGCGAGGTCCTTCTGGCTCGTGATCGTGCCGCACGTCGGGCACTTCGTCCAGTAGCCCTCGGGGACCTCGTTCTGCTCGCTGCGGTCGGTCTGGATGCCGGCCGACTTGCGCGTGAACCACGCCATGGGGGAGCGGGGGCGGATGGGCGGCCAAGATACCGCCCGTGACCCGCGTGCCGGCCGCGCGTTACCGCTGTGTGACCGGCGGCGTCGCAAACGTCCCGATGTAGGCCGGCTCGAATGTGGCCTCGGCGCCTTCCGCGACGAGAGACGCACCCGTTCGCGCGATGCGCGCGCCCGACGGCGCGACGGCGAGCACGCGCACGGGACGAGGCGCGAGCGCGTCGCGGAAGGCCTCGGCCGCGGGGCCGCACGCGGCGACGCCGGCACCTCCTGGCACACGGTCTGCGAGCCATGCTGCGGCATCGGCGAACGGCACGGCCTCGGGATCGCCGCCGGCAGGGGAGAAGAGGGTGGCCTCGCCCCGCCGCGACGGCAGTGCCACGACGAGCACTTCGCCTGCATGGACCTGTATCTCGGCCTCGGTGGCCAGCGCCGCCATCGTCGGCACGCCGACGAGGCGCGCGCCGGTCGCGAGGCACAGCCCGCGCGCGAGGCTCGCCCCGATCCGCAGGCCCGTGTACGACCCCGGGCCGGCCGAGACGGCGACGCAGTCGAGGTCAGCCGCGGCGAGGCGCGCGTGCGCGAGCGTCTCCTGCACCAGCAGCGCGAGCCGCGTCGCGTGCGAGCGCGGCAGGCGCACCGACGACACGGCGAGGACCGTGTCGCCCCGCACGACGCCGACGGAGCAGACGTCGGTGGCGGTTTCGATGCCGAGCACGAGAGGATTCATGGCGCGAAGCTAGAGCCGGTCGCGCGTCGGTGCGGAGCACACGCCGGCCGGGAGGAATCGCGCGACCCTGCGTGCCCGGACGCCCGTCGCGGGATCGAGGCGCCTGCGGCGGGTTCACCACCGCGGAGACGTGCCATGGCGCGTCTCTACGAATGCTGGGCCGAGCGAGACGTTCGGCCTCCCCTCCCAGACGGGACCGGGACATCCGGACCGGGGGAGGGTGACCGCCTCGGCGCCTGATCCGCCTCGGCAGCGCCTTGACAATGTCTTCACGAAACAGCATCTTGGTGCCCCACCTGCTGCCGCCCCGATGCTCGTCTACGACGCCGACCACATCCGCACCGTCGCCCTCGTCGGGCACCAGGGCACGGGCAAGACGACGCTCGCCGAGGCGATGCTGTTTTCGTCGCATGCGGTCCCGCGCATGGGGACCGTCGAGGCGGGCACGACGGCGAGCGACTACCACGCCGCGGAAAAAGAGCGCGGGCAGTCCGTCTTCACGAGCCTGCTCCACGCCGAGTGGGCCGGCCACAAGATCAACGTCCTCGACACGCCCGGCACGATGGACTTCACGGGCGAGGCCATCACGGCCCTCAAGGTCGCCGACACGGCCATTTTTGTCATCGACGCCGCCGAGGGCGTCCAGGTCGGGACGGATTTGGCGTGGAGCTACACGGAGGCCTCGCAGACGCCCGCGATGTTCGTGCTCAACAAGCTCGACACGGCCGAGTCGGACTTCGAATCGGCCCTCGGGCGCATCCAGGCGCGCTACGGCCGGGCCGCGACGCCCGTCCAGCTGCCGGGGGGCTCGGGCACGCGGACGATTATCGACGTGCTGCTGATGAAGCAGATCCGCTTCGCGCCCGACGGCGCGCAGACCGTCGAGCCCATCGCGCCCGAGTTCGCCGACCGCGCGGCGGCGCTGCACCAGGAACTCGTCGAGGCCATCGCAGAGAACGACGAGGGCCTGATGGAGCTGTTCTTCGAGCAGGGCACGCTGAGCGAGGACGAGATGCGGGCGGGCCTCCGCGGCGCGATGATTCGCCACCAACTCTTCCCCGTCTTCCTCACCGTCGCGCGCGAGAACGTCGGTGTGAGCCGGCTGATGGGCTTTATCGACAACGTCTGCCCGAGCCCCGCCGCGAGCCCGCCGCCGCACCTCGACGCGGGCGAGGTCGCGGTCGACGCCGAGGGCGAGCCGGTCGTGTTCGTGTTCCGGACGATGGCCGAGGAGCACGTCGGCGAGTTCTCATTCCTGAAGGTCGTCTCCGGGGCGCTCACGGCGGGCATGGACCTCGAGAACGCGCGCGACGGCTCGGCCGAGCGTCTCGGGCCACTCGCGGCCGTCAACGGGCGCGAGCGCGTGCCGGTCGAGCGCCTCGTCGCGGGCGACGTCGGCGTGACGGTCAAGCTGCGGCACACGCACGCCGGAGACACGCTGCGACGCCGCGGCTCGGGCGTCGTCGTGACGCCGGTCGCGTACCCCGAGCCGCGGATGACCGTCGCTGTCCGGGCCGTCCGCCCGGGCGATGAGGACAAGGTCGGCACGGGACTCGCGGCGCTCGTGCGCGAGGACCCGAGCCTGCACGTCGAGCACGACGCGCACCTCGGCCAGATCACGCTCTCGGGGCAGGGCGAGCAGCACCTCGACATCGCCCGGGCGCGCCTGCGCGAGCGCGCAGGCGTCGAGGTCGAGTTCGGGCCGCCCCGCGTCGGCTACCGCGAGACCGTCCAGACGCGCGCCGTGGCGAGCTACCGCCACAAGAAGCAGACCGGCGGCGCGGGCCAGTTCGCGGACCTCACGCTCCATGTCGAGCCGCTGACGGAGACCTACGAGCCGCCCGGCGACCTCCGGATGCGCCGCGAGCACACGCACGAGACGGCGTGGGGCAGTCGCGTCCACTTTGTCGACGCCATCGTCGGCGGGGCTGTGGACATGCAGCGCTTTTTCGGAGCCATCCAGAAGGGCGTCGCCGAGGCGCTCCAGCACGGACCCGTCGCGGGCTACCCCGTCGGCGACGTCCGCGTCGTCGTCGCCGACGGGGCGATGCACGCCGTGGACTCCAACGACAACGCCTTCCGGACGGCGGCCAAGATGGCCTTCCGCCAGGGCTTCCGCGACGCCGAGCCGGCCGTCCTCGAACCCGTCGTCGCGGTCGACGTGACGGTTCCAGAGGCGCAGATGGGCGACGTTCTCGGCGACCTGACGACGCGCCGCGCGCGCATCCAGGGCATGGACGCCGAGGGCGGCCTGCAGACGATCCGCGCGCACGTCCCTGAGGCTGAGCTGTACCGCTACGCAACAGCCCTGCGCTCGCTGACGCAGGGCCGCGGCCTGCACCGCGCGCGCCCGAGCCACTTCGAGCCGATGCCGCGCGGCGTCCAGGACCGCCTCGCCGCCGAGCGCGCCCACGCGGACGAGTAGCGCTCGGGGCGGGCCACGCGATGCGGCGGCCCGAGCGCCCCTGGCGGGCCCGGTATCTTGCGGCTCCCCCGCGCCGCGTCGGGCGACCCCGACCCTATGCCCGCCGACCGCCTCCTCACGTCTCTGCTCGCCCCGGAGCGCGTCCGCGTCGGCCTCGCGGTGCCGTCCAAGGCGGACCTGCTGCGCCGCCTCGTCGCGCTCGCGGCGACGTCGCCGGCCGTCACCGACGCGCCCCGCCTGCTCGCCGACGTCGAGGCGCGCGAGGCGACGCTCTCGACGGGCGTCGGCGACGGGCTCGCGCTCCCACACGCCCGCAGCACGGCCCTCACCGAAACCGTTGCGGCCCTCGTCACGCTCGCCACCCCGGTCGAGTACGACGCGCTCGACGGCGCGCCGGTTCGCCTCGCGCTCCTCATCGCCTCGCCCGACGGCGACCCTGGGGCGCACGTACGCCTGCTGAGCCGCATCTCGCGCCTGCTCGTCCGCCCGGGCGTCCGCGAGTCCTTCCTCGCCGCGCCCGACGCCGATGCGTTCTGCGCCGTTCTCGCGCACGCCGAAACCGCGATGGGCTGACGCTGCCCGCCCCATTTCCAATCCCGTCTCGATGTTTCAGTCTATCCGCGGCACCTTCGATGTTCTCCCCGACGCCTATGAGAACGGCGGCTCGGCCGTCGCCGGCTCCGCCGCGTGGCGCCACGTCGAGGCGACGGTTCGCGGTGTGATGGCGCGCTACGCGTTCGAGGAGATCCGCACACCCGTGCTGGAGCCCGTCGACCTCGTCGCCCGCGGCGTCGGGGCGACAACAGACATCGTGAGCAAGGAGATGTTTACGGTCGAGCGGACGCGCGAGACGTACGTCCTCCGGCCCGAGGTGACGGCGCCGACCATGCGGGCCGTGCTCCAGCACGGGCTCCTCGGCCAGAAGAGCCCGCAGCGGCTGTTCTACATCGGCCCGTGCTTCCGCGCCGAGCGCCCGCAGAAGGGCCGCTTCCGGCAGTTCCACCAGTTCGGGACCGAGCTGCTGGGCACGTCCGATGCCCGCGCCGACGCCGAGACGATCGCGTGCATGCGGGCCGTCTACACCGCGTTCGGCGTCACGGGCACGCGCCTGCGCCTCAACACCCTCGGCGACGCGGCCGACCGGCCGCGCTACCGCGACGCCCTCCGCGAGTACCTCGCCCCGCACGCCGCCGGCCTCTCCCACGCGAGCCGCACGCGCCTCGACGCCAACCCGCTCCGCATCCTCGACACCAAGGACCCCGCCGAGCGCGCGCTCCTCGACGCCGCCCCGCGCCTGCCTGATTTTGTCGGGCCCGAAGCGGCGGACCACTACGCCGAGGTCAAGGCGCTCCTCGACCTGCTCGGCGTCCCGTACGTCGAGGACCCGGCCCTGGTACGCGGGCTGGACTACTACACCCGGACCGTCTTCGAACTGGAGTCCGACGCCCTCGGCGCCCAGAGCGCCCTCGGCGCGGGCGGGCGCTACGATGGCCTCGCGGAACTCGTTGGCTCGAAGGCGCCCGTGCCCGCGGTCGGGTTCGCGGCCGGCATCGAGCGCCTCTTTCTCGCCCTCGCCGCCCAGGGCGTCACCCTTCCCGAGGCGGAGCGCCCCGATGTGTTCGTCATCGCCACAGGTTCGGCTGAAGGACGAGCGGCCGTCCGACTCGCCCAGAGGCTCCGTGACGATGAGGTCTGCGTCGACACGGCGCTCGTGAACCTATCCGTGAAGGCCCAGATGAAGGCGGCCGACCGGTCCGGCGCACGGTTCGCCGTCTTCGTCGAAGGCAATGACCTCTCCGACGGGCCGGTGACGGTGCGGGACCTCGTCGCGTCGCAGCAGGAGTCCGTCCCGCTCGCGAGCCTCGCCGCGTACCTCCTCGACGGGCGCCGGGGCTGACCTCCGGGCGCTGATCCCCCACCGTACGTTCTCCCGCCGCCTGCCCTCGTCTCATGTACCCTCGCCTCAGCGACCTCACGCGCGACCTCTTCGGGTTCGACTTCCCGGTCCCGCTCTACACGTTCGGCCTCATGGTCGCCGTGGCGATCCTGACCGCGACGGCGATGACGCGCGTCGAGCTGGACCGGATGTACGCCGGCGGCCTCGTCCCGCCGGTCCGGACGAAGGCGACAGACGCGAAGGGCCGCGAGCGGACCGTCGACGCGAGCCCGTCTGTCCTCATCTGGACGCTGATGGGCATGGCGGCCGTCTTCGGCATCCTCGGCTCGAAGCTGTTCCACATCTTCGACTTCTGGGACGAGTTTACGGCCGACCCGCTCGGGATGATCTTCGCTACGTCGGGACTGACGTTCTACGGCGGCCTCATCTGCGCGACGATCGCGTTCGCGATCTACGCCCGCCGCAAAGGGATTCCCGTCCTGCGCCTGTTCGACGCCATCGCGCCGGGCCTGATGCTCGCCTACGGTCTCGGCCGCGTCGGGTGCTACCTCTCGGGCGACGGCGACTGGGGCGTGTGCTCCACGCTCGCCAACAAGCCGGGCTGGATCCCGGGCTTCCTGTGGTCCGAGACGTTCCCGCGCAACCTCGTCGGGCCCGGCCAGACGCCGATGGACCCGGTGCAGTTCAACGCGCTCGTCCGCGGCGAGGTCTGCCCGATCGCTGCCCCGACGGGCGTCTACCCGACCATGCTCTACGAACTCGCCATCTGCGCCGCCCTCGCGGGCGTGCTGTGGGCGCTGCGGAAGCACCCGTTCCGCGCGGGCTGGCTCGTGTCGCTGTACTTCGTTTTCGCGGGCATCGAGCGGTTCGTGGTCGAGATCATCCGCGTCAACCCGATCGTCGCGTTCGGGCTGTCGCAGTCGCAGCTCATCTCGGTCGGCCTGTTCACGGCGGGCCTCATCGGACTGGCCTTCACGACGCGTCGTGACTCTGCTCCTCGCGACGGCGATGCCGTACCGACCACGCGAGCCGCTGTCCCGGCATGACGAAGGCGCTCCTCGACCAGACTACGGCGCGTCTCGACGCGTGGGAGGCGGGCTTTGGGCCCGTCGCCCCGCACCCGGCTTCAGCGGTCGACGCCGAGCGTCTTGGCGTGGCCCTCGACGAGTTCCTGGACCGCCTTACGGCGCCGCCGCGAGGGCCGAGTCCGGGCATGTACCCGTTCTTCCACCCGCGCTTCGTGGGGCAGATGCTCAAGCCGCCGCACCCGGTGGCCCTCGCCGCGTATGCGGCCGCGGCGCGCATCAACCCCAACAACCACGCCCTCGACGGCGGCCCACCGACGGCCGCGATGGAGCGCGAGGCCGTCTCGTGGCTCGCCGAAATGCTCGGCTTCCCCGAGACGCACCTCGGGCATCTGACGGGCGGCGGGACGGTCGCCAACCTCGAAGCCCTCTTCGTTGCCCGCGAGGAGACCAATGGCCGAGCCGTCGCGGTGAGCCGCGACGCACACTACACGCACGCACGTATGAACGGCGTGCTCGGCGTCGAAACCGTGCTGGTGGAGTGCGACGACGACGGGCGGATGCGCCTCGATGCGTTGGAAGAAGCCCTCGCGTCGGGCCGCGTCGGGACGGTCGTGCTCACGGCCGCGACGACGGGCCTCGGGACCGTCGATCCCATCGCCGAGGCGATCCCGCTGTGCCGCTCGCACGGCGCCCGCGTCCACATCGACGCGGCCTACGGCGGCTTCTTTCGTCTGCTGACCGGAGCCGATGCCCCGCACGGGTTTCCGGCCGCCGACTTCCAGGCGATTGGCGACGCCGATTCAGTCGTCGTGGACCCGCACAAACATGGCCTTCAGCCCTACGGCTGCGGCGCGGTCCTCTTCCGCGACCCGTCCGTCGGGCGGCATTACCGGCACGACTCGCCCTACACCTACTTCACGTCCGAGGCCCTCCACCTCGGAGAGATCAGCCTCGAATGCTCGCGCCCCGGCGCGGCCGCGGCGGCCCTGTGGCTGACACTCCGGGCGCTCCCGCTGCGCGCGGACGACGGTCTCGGGCCAATCCTCACTGCCGGCCTCCGCGCCGCCCGCGACCTCGCGGCGCGCCTCGATGCGTCCGACCGGTTCCGCGTCTGGGCGCCGCCGACGACCGACATCGTGGTCTACGCGCCGAAGACGGACGCCGTCTCCACGACCGACGCGGCTGCGGGCGCGATCTTCGACGCGGGCACGGCCGACCCGGCCGACCCGCTGTTCCTCTCGCTCTACCGCCTCGACGCCGCGCGCCTCGGCCGCCGCTGGGGCCTCGCGCCCGACGCGCCGTCGGCGCGGGTGCTGCGGAGCGTGCTCATGAAGCCCGAGCACGAACCCGCCGTGCCGTGGATCGCCTCCCGCCTCGACCGCCTCGCCGATGACCTCTGACCCGACTCAAAGCCCGGGCGTCCTCGTCGGGCGCAACCCTGTCCGCGAGGCCCTCGAACGTGGCGACGCCCGCGTCGAGAAGGTCGTGTTGCAGCGCGGCGCCCACGGGAGCGGCATCGACGCCATTCGGCGGCTCGCGCGAGAAGGTGGCGTGCCCGTGCTGAGCGTGCCCGCGCAGCGGGTCGAGTTTCTGGCGCCGCGGCAGACGCACCAGGGCGTCGTCGCCATCGTCGCGCCGGTCGCGTACGCGGACCTCGACGAAATGCTCGCCGGCATCGCGCCGGGCCTCGACGCCGTCCGTGCGGCCAAGCCGATCGTCGTCGTGCTCGACGAGATCGAGGACCCGCACAACTTCGGCGCGATCCTGCGGAGCACGGTCGCGGCCGGCGGCGCGGGCGTCGTCGTCCCCGAGCGCCGCATGGCGCCGCTCTCGTCGACAGCCGTCAAGGCGAGCGCCGGGACGGCGCTGCGGATTCCGATCGCGCGCGTCTCCAGCCTCGCCGCCGCGCTGGAGCAGACCAAGGAGCGCGGCTACTGGGTCGTCGGGCTGGATGGTGGGGCGGCCCTCCGCGGCGATCCCGAGCGGTTCACGGTCTGGGACTACGACTGGGACCGGCCGGTCGTGCTCGTCGTCGGCAACGAGGGCCGCGGGCTGCGGTCCGGCGTGCGCGCGGCCTGCGACGCACTCGTCGAGATCCCGATCCGCGGCGCGGCCGAGTCGCTGAATGCATCTGTCGCGGCGGGCATCGCGCTGTTCGCCGCCGCGCGCGTCGAGCGGGGGGCGGGGGCCTAAAAACGGCGGGGCGGCCGACCCGTGGTCAGCCGCCCCGCCGCTCCCTCTAACCCCATCCGGCGTGAGCCGGACAGAGCTCTCACCCAACCCGGGGGAGACTCGTGGCCCGGCACCGCGACCGTGCGCGGCGTCGGACACGGCGCGCTACGAGCG
>DASWMO010000352.1:0-2147 GCA_036399715.1 Rubricoccaceae bacterium | reverse complement strand
GAACGGTGGGGCCTTCCCAGCTACGTTTGACGTGTCAGCCACTGGTTTCAGCAACGCCCGCTATAATTACGCATCAACTGGGACGGCTACAACAACTGCTGGAACACCTTTGACCGCGGCGCCTTCAGCAGGTGGCACAATCACCAACGGGATCGCGACGGTCATTATAAATATTCCCAACGGGACTTCCACTGTTGCGCTCCGAGTAGTGGCACTTAACAACGACGCCAATGAGATTTGGGCCGTTGACGACATCACTCTGACAGGGACTGCAAGTCCTGCAACAGTAACGCAGACCGTCCAGGACGGTCGCGGTTACCGACTGCTCGGCGCACCCGTGCAGGGCGTCACGGTCGCCACGCTCGCGGGGATCAACCTCGTGCAGGGGGTGACGGGCCAGTATCCGACCGCGCCGGACAACGTGTACCTCGACTATACGGGCACGGGCACCACGGCCGGCTACACCGCCGCGACGGACATCGCCAACCCGGTCACGCCGGGCCTCGGCTTCTTCTGGCAGCTCTACGACCAGAACATCACGCCGCAGCCGGGCTCCTTCGGCGGCGGGACGAGCATCAGCTACACCGTCCCCGAGCGCCAACTCACGGCCACGGGCACGGCCAACACGATCAACATCGCCGTCTCGCACGCGCTCAACGCGGACGGCTTCTACCTGCTCGCCAACCCCTTCGCGCAGGCGCTCTCCGCGCCCGGCGTGACGCTCACAGCCGGCGGCGGGGTGTTCTCGAACATCCTCCAGGCCTACGACCCGACGCAGGGCTTCATCTCCATCGACCGCGCGACCGCGACCGACATCGCGACGTGGCAGGGTTTCTTCGGCGAGGTCGCCGGCGGGACCGCCCCGACGTTCACCTACCTCGCCGCGAGCCGCACGGCCGGCACGCCCGTCCTGATCTCGCGCGGGACGGCGACGGCGGGCCTCACGCTCGCGCTCGATGGCCAGACGGCCGCCGGCACGACGCACGACGAGGCTGCGGTCGTCCGCTTCATCGACACGGCCACGGCCGGCTGGGACGCCGATGACGCCTCGAAGCTCGTCCCGCCGACGGCGACGTACGCCCTGCTCGCGCCGGTCGGCAGCCGTGAGGGCGCGCCGTACCGCCAGGCCGTCCTCTCGCTGCCCGCCGCGTCTGGCGACGTGACGTTCGCCTTCACCGCGACGCACGCCGGGACGTACACCCTCACCGCCGAGGCGACCGGGCTCACCGCCGACGCCACGATCCGCGACCTGCTCACCGGAGCCGTCGTGGACCTCGCGGACGGCTACACGTTCACGTCCGACGCGACCGACTGGACCGAGCGCTTCGTCTTCTCGTTCGGCCGCACGACGGCCGGCGAGGGCAGCGCGCCCACCGTGACCTCGCTCTCGGCTCCGCGCCCCAACCCGGCGACCGGCCGCGCCAGCCTCACGCTGCGCCTCGCCGCCCCGGAGCGCGTCACGGCGACCGTCGTCGACGCCCTCGGCCGGACCGTCGCGACGCTCTACGACGCCGAGGCGCCGGCCGGCGCGGACCTTGCCCTCGATGTGGACGCATCGCGCCTCGCTCCGGGGGTGTACGTCGTTCGCGTTCAGGGCGCTAGCTTCACCGAAAGCCGCCGCCTGACGGTCGTTCGGTAATGACAAGGTCCCCCACCACACCAGGTCTTATGACTGTGCTTTCTCGTTTTCTCACGGCCGCTCTCGTGCTCGCCACGCCTCTGGCTGCCTCTGCCGCCCCCGGCGACGGCTCGGACCTCGACCGCCTGAGCGAGACGAGCACCGTTTTGCAGGACGAGGCTCAGCCCGAGACGCCCTTCCCGCTCGACGAGGCCGTCCCGCCCCCGCCCCCGCCGGACGCGCCCCCGGTCCCGCTCGATGGCGGGCTGAGTCTGCTCGCGCTCGCCGGGGCGGGCTACGCCGCCCGGAAGCTCCGCGCGCGCCGCGCCTGAGACACGACCACTGCGACGCCGGGAGGGCGCGGGGCTTCGGCTCCGCGCCCTCCTCTCGTTACAGGGCGTCCGGACCCGGGCTGGCCTCCGCAGAAATAAAGTCGTCCTCGGGAGTTAGACCGCGCCGGCTCGCGAGTCTCTGCAGGTTCACTCGCCCTCACCGGCCATGCAGAACCGTATCTCCGCCCAGTTCCCCG
>DASWMO010000351.1:0-13056 GCA_036399715.1 Rubricoccaceae bacterium | reverse complement strand
GGCTCCAGCTCTCGGACCCGGCGGTGACGTACGGCTGGAGCGTCGTCCCGCGCGAACTCACGACGGCCACGGACCTCGTCAACGCGCGCCCGCTGCCGTTCGAGGACCCGGCGGCCGAAGTCCGCACGCCCGAGGACATCCCGCAGCGCCCGGGCCCCGGCCCGGCCCCGCTGCTGTACCTCACCGTCCTCTCGGCGATGTTCATGCACGGCGGGTGGGGACACCTCGGCGGCAACCTGCTCTACCTCTGGATCTTCGGCGACAACGTCGAGCACCGCTTCGGCGCCGGCCCGTTTCTGCTGTTCTACCTCGGCTCGGGGGTCGCGGCGACGGTCGCGCAGGTCGCGCTCGACCCCAGCGGGCTCGTCCCCAATCTCGGCGCCTCGGGCGCCATCTCGGGCGTGCTCGGGGCGTACCTCGTCCTGTTCCCGCGTAACCGCGTCCACGTCTTCGCGCTGTTCATCGTCCTCTCCCTGCCGGCGTTCCTGGTGCTCGGGCTGTGGATCGCGACGCAGTACCTGAACGGTTTCGGTGCCGTCGCAGCGACCGATGAGACGGGCGGGATCGCGTACGGAGCGCACGTCGGAGGCTTTGCCGCCGGGGCTCTCCTCGCGCTCGCCGCGCGCGTTTTGGGCCTCGGCGAACGGCGGAGCGCGCTCTCGCCCGCGATGGCGCGCGACGCGCGGACCCGCTGACGCTTCGCGCTGCGGCAGGCATCACGACGTGCCCTTCGCCTGCAACATCTCGGCCCAGAGCCGCGTTATCCGCCCGCGTCACTCCTCCGTTCTACAGGACTTGCCCCGCTCGGCCCGATTGCCGATCTTCCGGCCAGACTTCCTCTGCGTCATGCGCCTTCGCCACGCTCTGTTTGTGCTCGCCCTCGCTGCCGCCCCGCTGAAGGCGGGTGCTGCCGTCGTCCCCGGCGGTGAGCCGAACCCGATCATCCGGCTCGACCTTGTCGACGAGATGCCGCGCGCGTTTCAGCTCGCCGCACCGCGTCCGAACCCGTTCACGTCGCAGACGCGCTTCGAGCTGTCGCTCGACGAGACGGACGAGCTCACGGTCGCCGTCCACGACGCGCTCGGCCGCCGCGTGGCGCTGCTCCACGACGGCACGCTCCGCCCCGGGACGTACACGCTGAGCCTCAACGCGAACGGCCTGCCGCCGGGCCTCTACCTCATTCGCGCGACCGACGGCCACGGCACGACGGCCACCCGCTCGGTCGCCCTGACGCGCTAGCGCATCTCAGTCCGCTCGCTGAACGCCGACGCTCCACCGGAGCGCCGGCGTTTTGCATTCGGGAACTGGCGATCCCACGGGCTCGGGCGGAACACGCCGGGACAGCCACGCCGTTAGCTGTGGACTCTCGCCTCGCGGGAGCCCACTTCACCCCTACGTCTTATGGCCGACTCTACCACCCGCTCCGGCAGCTCGACCGCCATCGTGGCCGTCGTTGCGATCCTCGCCATTCTGGCGCTCGTCTGGTTTTTCCTGCTCCGCGGCGGCACGCCGGGTGCTGATGGCGGCACGCCCGATGTCAACGTCGAGGTCAGCCCGGGCGGAGCGACCGAGTAAGGCCTGCCCGACCACACGAGCGCGCCCGCCCCGGACCGATCCGGAGCGGGCGCGCTCTGTTTTACCTGGCCGCCGGACTCACTCGGCGTCTTCGGCCGGCGTCTCGGTTTCCGGCGCTTCGGGCGCGTCGGCCTCGGGTGCCTCGCCGTCCGCCTTCTTCTTGCGCTGCTTGCGCGTCTTGAACGTCAGCTCGTCGGCGCCTTCCTTGCGGTCGACGGTGATCTTGGCACCTTCGGCGAGGTCGTGGGTAAGGATCGCCTCTGCCATCGGGTCCTCGACGTAGCGCTGGATCGCGCGGCGCAGCGGGCGCGCGCCGAAGGCCGGGTCGAAGCCCTTGTCGACCAGGAACTCCTTGGCTGCCTCCGAGAGCTCGATCCCGATGCCGAGCTCGGCGACGCGCTTGAAGAGGTCCGCCTTCATCACGTCGATGATCTGGAAGATGTCCTTCTTCTCGAGCGGGTGGAAGACGATGACGTCGTCGATGCGGTTGAGGAACTCCGGGTTGAAGACCCGCTTGAGCGCGTCCTCGACCGTCGACTTCATCTTGGTGTAGTCGTACGTGTCGGCCGACATCGAGAAGCCGATCCCCTTGCCGAGGTTCTTGATGTCCCGCGCCCCGACGTTCGAGGTCATGATGATGATCGTGTTCCGGAAGTCCACCCGGCGGCCGAGGCCGTCCGTGAGGATCCCGTCGTCGAGCACCTGAAGCAGGATGTTGAACACGTCCGGGTGGGCCTTCTCGATCTCGTCGAGCAGGATCACCGAATACGGCTTGCGGCGCACCTTCTCGGTGAGCTGCCCGCCCTCCTCATACCCGACGTAGCCGGGAGGCGCACCGACGAGCCGCGACACGGAGAACTTCTCCATGTACTCCGACATGTCGATCCGGATGAGCGCGTCCTGATTGTCGAAGAGGTACTCCGTGAGCCGCTTCGCGAGCTCGGTCTTCCCGACGCCCGTGGGACCGAGGAAGATGAACGAGCCGATGGGCCGCTTGGGGTCCTTGAGCCCGGCGCGCGTGCGCCGGATGGAGCGCGCGAGCTTGATGATGGCGTCGTCCTGCCCGATCACGGAGCCCTTGAGGGACTCCTCCATGTTGAGCAGCTTGGCGCTCTCGGCCGTCTGGACGCGGTCTACGGGGACGCCGGTCATCATGGCCACGACGGCCGCAATGTCCTGCTCGGTGACCGGGTACGTGACCGTCTCGGCCTGGCGCTCCCACTCCTCCTTGACGTTTTCGAGCTCTTCGCGGAGGCGCTTCTCCTTGTCGCGGAGCTGCGCGGCCTCTTCGAATTTCTGGCTCTTGACGACCTGATCCTTCTCCTCTCGGACCTTCTCGATCTCCTCTTCGAGCGTTACGACCTCCTGCGGCACCTTGATGTTGGCGAGGTGGACGCGCGCGCCGGCCTCGTCCATCACGTCGATGGCCTTGTCCGGCAGGTGCCGGTCGGTGATGTAGCGCTCGGAGAGCTTGACGGCCTGCTCGATGGTCCCGGCGTCGTAGGTCACGTTGTGGTGGTCCTCGTACTTGCCCTGGATCTGCGTCAGAATCTCGACGGCTTCCTCGGGCGTGGCCGGGTCGACCACGATCTTCTGGAAGCGGCGGTCGAGGGCGCCGTCCTTCTCGATGTACTGGCGGTACTCGTCGAGCGTCGTCGCGCCGATGCACTGGATCTCGCCGCGCGCGAGGGCCGGCTTGAACATATTGGACGCGTCGAGCGAGCCGCTCGCGCCGCCGGCGCCGACGAGCGTGTGGAGCTCGTCGATAAACAGGATGACGTCCTGGTTCTTCTCCAGCTCCGTCATGACGGCCTTCATGCGCTCCTCGAACTGGCCGCGGTACTTGGTCCCCGCGACGAGGGCCGCGAGGTCGAGCGTGACGATGCGCTTGTCGTAGAGGACGCGGCTGACCTTACGCTGCGTGATGCGGAGCGCGAGGCCTTCGGCGATAGCCGTCTTGCCGACGCCCGGCTCACCGATGAGGACGGGGTTGTTCTTCTTGCGGCGGCTCAGAACCTGGGCCACGCGCTCGATCTCGCGCTCGCGCCCGACAATCGGGTCGAGCTTTCCATCTTCGGCGAGCAGCGTCAGGTCGCGGCCGAAGTTGTCGAGGACGGGGGTTTTGGACTTTTCTGCCACGGGTTTGCGTTCGCTGCTGGAGGAACGGGACCGGCCCGGACGCTCGCCCTCGGCAGGGCCGGAGCGCGGCGTCGACGTGCCGGAGAGGATGGAGTCGAGCTCGGCGCGGACGGCGTCGTAGCTGACGGAGAACGCCTGCTGGAGGATCTGCGCGGCGACGTTCTCCTCGTCGCGCAGGAGCGACAGCAACAGGTGCTCGGTCCCGATGACGTCGCTCTTGTAGAGCTTCGCCTCGAGGTACGTGATCTTGAGGACCTTCTCGGCCTGCTTGGTCAGCGGGATGTTGCCGACCGTGAGCGTGCCGCCCGTGCTGCGGACGGTGTCCTCGACGGCCTTCTTGAGCTTGAAGAGGTCGCAGCCGAGGTTGCGGAGGATCTTGACGGCAATCCCCTCGCCCTCGCGGATGATGCCGAGCAGCAGGTGCTCGGTGCCGATGTAGTCGTGCCCGAGACGGATCGCCTCCTCGCGGGAGTACGAGATGACGTCGCGGACGCGGTTGGAGAAGTTGCCTTCCATTGGGAGGGGGATACGGGGGTCTCGGTCTGGTATGCGAGGGGCGGAGGCACCTCAGGCCCAGACCTCAGGCGCTGAACGACGAGCCGCAGCCGCAGGTCGCGGTCGCGTTGGGGTTCTCGAAGACGAAGCCGCGCGCGTCGAGGCCGTCGTGGTAGTCGACCGTCGTGTCCATGAGGTAGAGGCCATGGCGCTTGTCCATGAACACGGTGATCGGGGCGGCCGTAGCGCCGTCGGCGGCGGGCGCGTCGAGGGCGAACGTGAGGTCGTGGTCGCGGGCCTTGTCGAAGCCGAGCACGTAGCTCATGCCCGAGCAGCCACCGCCCTTGACGCCGACGCGCAGCCCGAAGTGGGCCGGGATCTGCTTGTTGGCGATGATGCGGCGGACTTCGGCCGCGGCGCGGTCGGTGAGGCGAACGGGGGCCGGCCGGCTGGCCGGGGGAGGCGCGGCGAGCGGCGCCTCGGCGGAGTCTGCAACCGTGGGGGTCATCGGTCCGGGGGGTGTGGTTGTCGGGTCGTATCGAGAACGCGCGGCGCTGTTCCGTGCGTGCGTGCAGGCGTGTGGAGAGTTTGTCTCGCACGGACAAGCTACGTGCCTGTCCCGGGCGGGCTGCTTCAGGCACCGCCCGCCACGGCCACGGGGCCGGCTTATCTCCCGGGGGCACGAGCGAGACGGCATCAGACATGGCCGCAACGGCACCTGACACAGACGCAATGGCAGCGTACACGAGCGCAATGGCGCGTGACACAGGCGCAATGCCGCGTGACGGAGCCGCAATGGCTCCGGACATGCCCGCAATGGCACGTGACCGGGACGCAATGCCACCATACCGGCTAGCGCGAGACACTGCCGCCCGGCCCGCGACATCCGGAATAGCCTGCTATGCGAGCCGGTGACGTGTGGGACCGTGCTACCGCAGGACGACGAGCTGGACGGGCGCGACGGGTTCCGCTGCGTCGAGTCGGACGATGTACGCTCCGGGCGCCAGGCCGGACGTGTCGATCCAGACCGACTGGTCGCCGGACGAGGCGGCGTGGTCGGAGAGGGCGACTACCCGTCCGAGCGCGTCGAGAAGGCTTATCCGAACCGGGCCGGGCCGGTCTAGAGAAAAGCGGGCCGTCGTTCCCGAGGTGCCGGCGGGGTTGGGGCCCAGCACGAGCACGCCGACCCCTGCGGCGTGCGGAGCCGGATCGGCGGGCGTCCCCGGCGATGGGACGAGGTCCGTTGCGCGCACCGGCAGCATCTGGTTGACGCTGCGGAACTGGTCGATCGGACCCTCGAAATCGGCCGGGCCGGTCGGGATGGGTCGGCCGGCCAGTTCGGAGTCGCCGGTCCCGTTGCCCGGTCCGTCGACGTGCAACACGCTCACCGTCTCGACGCCGCCGACCGTCTGGCGAACCGGGTACGAGGTGCCCGCAGCGAAGACGGTGGCCCCACCGCTGTCGATGGTGAGCCCTTCGATTCGCACGATCTCGCTCTCATACTCCTCCGTGTCCGGGTCTCCGGCGACCAGATCGGCCAGGGTGATGCGCTGGGCGAGTGGGAGAGGAACGTTACGGGCCCACAGGAAGAAGCCCCCGGACTGGACATTATCCATCATCAACTGGCCACTGCCTGGAAGCCCGCTCGTCGGCTGAAACTCGACGAGCCGCCCGGTCACCTGAAGGCTGTCCCCGGCACGGACGGCCCCCGCCACAACCGCACTGTGCAGAGGGGTCAGCGGAGGCGCGAAGACGACGATGGCGGCCGTCGAGTCCTGAATAAACACCTGCCGCCCGTACGCGCGCGTGACGACGCCGAGCGCGGTCACGATCACGGGCGTGCCGCCGGGCGGCACCGTCGGCGTCGTGGCTCGGATCGCTTTGATGGGGGGCGGGCGGTCCTGCGCCGTCGCCGGAAGGGCGGCGACGAGCGAGAGGGCGAGAACGCCGATCAGCCGGGTCAACGGGGTCACAGTTCCCACGGGTGCGTGGTTCACGGGTGCGTGCCGGACGATCAGCGGAACAGCGGCCGCGAGTCGCGGAGGTTGTACGCGATCCGCAGCGACGCCAGCGTCACGCCGCCCGCGCCGACACCGACGAGCGCCCCGAGCACGACGCGCTCCTTGTCCAGGTTCACGATCCCGAGGCCGAGGCCGAGCGCGGGCCGCAGCGACGCCCGGCCGTCGGGGTCGGCCGTCTGGTCCTGCCCGAACGCGACGGCCGGGCTGAACTGCCGGAAGACGTCGTCGTAGACGTTGCCGAGGTAGCCGATCGCCGTCGCGTCGATCCCGTAGACCCCGAGAAAGTCGTAGACCGGCAGGCGGATGCCGACGCCGGCGGCGAGGATGTCGCGGCCCGTGAGGCGGTCCTGCTGGAAGGCGACCGCGACGCGCTCGTCGAGCGTCGGGAGGTAGTAGTACGGGATCGGGTCCGCGGCGCCGTCGCCGTTCGCGTCGCCCTGGCGCGTGACGATGCCCGTGAACGACCCGATGAGAACGACGCGGTCGTAGAGCGGCAGGTAGCCCGTCGTCGTCGCGGCAAAGCGCGTGAACGTGAGGCCCTCGGCGTCGAGGCCCATGAAGCGGCGCCCTTCGAGCGTCGCGACGAACCCCGAGCGGGCATACGACGGGAAGTCGCGCAGGTCGGCCGTGAGTTCGACGCCGGCCGAGAGTCCGCTCCGGGTCTCACCGAGGCTCGGCAGGACGGCCGCCTGCGACTCTGCCGAGAGGTCCGTCGGGGCCGCGGGACTGTCGTCGCGGACGCCGCCCGTGCGGTCCACGAGCAGTCGCACGCCGGGCTGGACGAGAAGGGCCGTCGTGCGGAACGGGTACACGCCGAGGCGCGCCTCGGCGCTGGCCTCGGTGTGCGAGAGCAGGAGCGCCTGGCTGCCGCTCGTGAATGGCCCGACGCCGAAAAACTGCCGCCGGTTCGTCGTCGAGGCCGACGCGGCGAGCATGCCGAAGACACGCCGCGCGTACGGGTCGCCGGTGAAGAGCGTCGCCCCGAGGGAGAGAAAGCGCCGCTGCGCGCGCAAGTCGACGCCGATCTCGGACCCCCGCCAGCCGGCGTTACGGACAAGCACGCCGCCGCCGATGCCGATGCCGCGGTTAGCCGAGTACAGCGCCGACGGCGCGATGCGCGGCGAGATCTCGATGCCGCCGTCGTCGACGACCGTGCCGTCGTCGATGCCACCGGGGTCGCCGGCGTCGGGCTCGTTGGCCTCGGTGTCCGCCCGCGACGTGTCGGCCGGCGTCTGGGCGAGCGCGGCGGGGCCGGCGGCGGCGGATCCGAGGGCGAGGGCGAGGAGAAACGCGAGGCGGCGCACGGCGGAGCGGGGAGGCGGACAGCCTCCAACGTAGCGCGCGCGGAAACGCTCCACACGGGTTCGCCGAAGTGGGCCGGCCGCGCGTCTCTACCTTGCGGCTCACCCACGCCGGCGCCCGTGCGGATTCTCGTCGTCGGAAGCGGAGGCCGCGAGCACGCGCTCCTCGCCGCGCTCGCCCGCAGCCCGCGCCGCCCGACGCTCCGGTGCGCGCCCGGCAACGCGGGCACGGCGGCGCTCGCCGAGACGGTCCCGGTCGCTGTGGACGACATCGACGGGCTCGTCGCGGCGGCTCGCGGCGTGGACCTCGTCGTCGTCGGGCCCGAGACGCCACTCGTGCTCGGCCTCGCAGACCGCCTCGCCGAGGCGGGCATCGCGGTCGTCGGGCCGAGTGCGGCCGCGGCGCGTCTCGAAGGCTCCAAGGCGTTCGCCAACGCTGCGATGGCGCGCTACGGCATCCCGACCGCCGCGAGCGCAGCGTTCGGTCCGCATGAGCGCGAACAGGCGCGCGCGGCCGTCGAGGCGCACCCACTGCCGGTCGTCCTCAAAGCCGATGGTCTCGCGGCCGGCAAGGGCGTCGTCGTCGCCGAGACGCGAGAGGTAGCGCGCGCCGCCTTCGATACGCTCTTCCCGCCGGACCTCGCGGGCGACGCCGGCGCACCCGTCCTCGTGCTCGAAGCCTTCCTCGACGGCGAGGAGGCCAGCCTGTTCGTGCTCACCGACGGCGAGGCGGTCGCGCTGCTGCCGGCCGCGCAGGACCACAAGCGCATCGGCGAGGGCGACACGGGCCCCAACACGGGCGGAATGGGCGCCTACGCACCCGCACCCGTCGTCACCGCCGCCGTCCGCGCGCGCGCCGAGGCCGAGATTGTCCGCCCACTCCTCGACGGCCTCCGCCGCGACGGCACACCCTACCGCGGCGTGCTCTACGTCGGCCTGATGGTGGACACGGACGGCGCGCCGCGCGTCGTCGAGTTCAACGTCCGCTTCGGCGACCCCGAGGCGCAGACGCTACTGCCGCTGCTGGAAACGGACGCCGTGGACCTCTTCGAGGCACTCGCCCACGGCCGCCTCGCCGGGCTCGACGTGCGCTGCCGCGACGACCACGCCGCGTGCGTCGTCCTCGCCGCCGGCGGCTACCCCGGTGAGACCGTCCCCAGCGAGGTGATCACGGGCGTGGAGCAGGCAGCCGAACACGCCGATGTCTTCCACGCCGGCACGGCCCGAGACGCCGACGGCCGCCTCGTCACGGCCGGCGGCCGCGTCCTGGGTCTGACGGGCACGGGCGCGACGCTCCGGGACGCCCTCGCCGCCGCCTACCGCGCCGCCGACGCCGTCGCGTTCGACGGTAAGACGCTCCGCCGCGACATCGGCCACCGCGCGCTCCGATGACGCTCCGCCTCGCCTTCGCGCTCTGGTCCGGGCTCGCGCTCGCCGCGTGCGCCGCGCCGCCCATTGCGCCGGGTCTGCCGGTCGCCGCGGCGCTCACCGAGACCCGCGAGGCCGCTCGTTTTGTCGATGCCCGCGCCGTCGCTTCGGACGCCTCGGGCCGCCTCTACGTCGCCGACGCGGGGCGGGCGCAGGTCGTCGTGTTCGCCCCGGCCGGGACGGTCGCGGCCGTCCTCGGCGGACCCGGCACGGCCGACGAGGCGCTCGCCGAGCCCGTCGACGTCGACCCGACGAACGGGCAGGCCGTCTATGTCGCCGACGCCGCGACGGGCCGGGTCGTGCGCTTTACAGCCGAGCGCCGCGCCGCCGAGGCGATTCCGATCCCCGACACGGCCGGCGACGCACTCGACGCCCGAACCGTTGGCGCCGCGGGCGATGCCCCCCGCGGTCGGCCCGTCGGCGTCGCGGCCGGGGCCGGAGCGGACCTCGTGGTGGCCGAGGCGCGCCGCAGCGTCGTGCTCGTCCTCGACGCCGCGCGGCGCGTTCAGCGGACCGTCGGGCCATTCCGTGCGCTTGCAGGCCTCGCCTCGGACGCCCGCGGGCGCCTGTTCGTCCTCGACGGCGGGACGGTCCGCACGTTCGACCCGTTCGGTGCGTCCGGCCCCGACCTCGACACGCGCGCCGTCGGCCCGGTCCGCGGTGTGAGCGTCGCGGACGAGTTCGTCCTCGCCGCCGGCGACACGGGCGTGGCCGTCTTCCGCGTCCGCACCGGCGAGGCGCTCGCCGTCGTGCCGTCGTCCGTCCCGCTCGTGGACGCGACCGCCGCCGGCGGAGTCGTGTGGGGGCTGACGCGGACAGGCCTTGTCGCTCTCGGCCCCGCCCCGGTGCTCTGATCGGGCGCACGCCGAACGGGCTTGACCCCGGGCGCCTGACGCGCCACCTTCCACCTCGCCTGCCGCTCGCGCCTCCCGGACCGTTCGCTTCGCCCGTTTTCCTCTGTGTCCGTGGGGCGTTGCCCGCGACTGCTCGCCCTGCTGCTCGCCGCCCTGACGTTCGGGGCGGTCGCATCGGCGCAGACCGGAAGCGTGCCGGGTTCTGTCGGACCCGGCCTCGGGGCCGAGCGTGACACGCTCGCTGTCCCCCCGGGCCAGACGGCCGTGCGCCTGCCCGACGGCGTTGTCCCCGGCTCGCTTTCGGTCGAGGCCCTTCGCGGGGCTGCCTTCGAGGCGCTCGCGCCCGAGGCCTTTCGCGTGGACGATCCCGCGGGAATCCTGCGCCTCGCCGCCGCGGCCGACTCGGTCGTCGTGCTGCGCCTCGCGTACCGACGCCTCGCGCCCGTCGCGGCCGTCGAGCAGGTGCTTCCACGCCTCGACTCGCTCCTCGCCGCTGAGGCCCGCGCCGACTCGGGCGGCGTCGCGCGCGTGGCCGTCGTGGGAGGGGGCACCGGGCCCGCGCTCACGGGCCTCCGCACGACGGGCTCGCTCACGCGCGGTATCGTCGCCGGGACCTCCCGCGACGTCTCGGTCACGTCCGGCCTGCGCCTCGACGTCGCCGGCGAGGTCGCGCCCGGCGTCACGCTCCGCGCGGCCCTGACGGACGAGAACACGCCGATCCTGCCCGAGGGCACGACGACGCAGCTCTCGGACCTCGACCGCGTCTTCGTCGAGGTCGTCTCGCGGCAGGTCCGGGTGCGCCTCGGCGACGTCGACCTCGCGCTGGCGGGGACGACGTTCGCCCCCATCGCGCGGCAGGTGCAGGGTGCGCTCGTCGACGTGGCCGTGCCCGAGGCCGGCTTCCTCGCCGGCGGGCGCGTCCTCGCGTCCGCGAGCGCGACGCGGGGGACGTTCCGCAGCCAGGACCTCGTCGCCGTCGAGGGCGTGCAGGGGCCGTACCGCGTGCAGGGCCTCAACGGCGAGACGTTCGTCGTCGTCGTGCCCGGGTCGGAGCGCGTCACGCTGGACGGCGAGCGCCTCGTCCGCGGCGAGTCCGCGGACTACACCATCGACTACGCGACGGGCGAGATCACGTTCACGCCCGCACGCCTCATCACGGCCGAACGCCGCCTCACAGTCGACTTCGAGTACACGACGGGCGGCTTCGCGCGCACGCTCACGGCCGCCTCGGCCGATGTTCGCCTGTGGCCCGACGCCGCCGGCCGGCCCCGAGCGCGCATCGGCGCGCGGCGCCTCAGCGAGGGCGACGCGGCCGGCTTTGCATCCAGCCTCGGCCTCTCGCCGGACGATGTCGCGGCCATCGCCGCGGCCGGCCCGCGCGATGTGCTCGTGCCTGCCGAGCAGCGCGTCCCGTTCGACCCCGAGAGCCCGTTCGTGCTCTACGTCCGCCGCGACACGCTCGTCGCCGGTCAGACGGTTCGCATTTTCGTCCCCGCGACGGCCTCGGACGCCGCGGCTGGCCTCGACATCTTCCGCGTTCGCTTCACGCGCGTCGCGGCCGGGCAGGGCGACTACCGCCGCGCGGGGCAGGCGAGAAACGGCATTCTGTACGAGTACGTCGGGCCCGGCCTCGGCGACGCGATCGCCTTTCGCCGCCTCCCGCGCCCCTCGGCGCGGACGCTCACGGACGTCTCGGGCGCGGTCGAGCCCATCCGTGGCGTCGAGCTGTTCGGCGAGATCGCGCAGTCCGTCGACGACGTGAACACGCTCGCCGAGGCGGCTGCGCAGACGGGGATCGCGAGCGAGACCGGCATCCGCCTGCGCCCGCAGCGCGTGGGCGCTGGAGAGGCGACGGCCGAGATCGTCCGCCGCGCCCGCGGCGACGCCTTCCGAACGCTCGACCGCGTCCGCGACGTCGAGTTCAACCGCCGCTGGAACCTCTCCCGGACGGGCAGCCCGTTCGGGTCCGTCCTCGACTCGCTCGGCGAGGACGTCACCGAGGCGACGGCGTCGTGGTCCGCCCCCGGCCGCGCGGTCGCCCGCATCGACGGCGGGCGCCTCACGATCGCCGGCTTCCGGTCGGACCGCCTAGGCGCGGGCCTTGTCTTCGGCACGCCCGGCGCGCTCGCCCCCGGCGGCCTGCCGTGGCTCGACGCTCGCCTCGACGCCGTGCGGACGGGCGGCTCGGGGCCGCTCGCCGACACGCTCGGCGCGGGCACGTTCATTCGCCAGCGCGCCCTCGCCGGCCGCACGCTCGGCGCGTTCTCGCCGACGGTCGGCGTCGAGGCCGAGCGGCGCGAGCAGTCGCGCTCGGCGGGTCTGGGGCCGGACCCGGGGGCAGGCGGCACGACGGCCCTCCCGGCCGGCAGCGCGCTCGCGGGCAGCTACTCGTTTCTCGCCCTTCGCCCCGGCGTCGGCTTCGTGACGGGCGGCGTGACGGCCGAGGCGGGCGTCGAGGTGCGGACCGAGCGCGAGCCGCTCGGTCCGGCAGGCTCGGTCGGACCGCTCGTCGCGTCTGCCCGGGCAATCACGGCCGAGGCGAGCGCAACGCTGCGCACGCGCGGCAGCCTCTCGGGGAATGCCCGCGTGGCGGTCCGGCAGAAGCGCGTCGAGGAGGCCTTCCGGGCATTCGGCCGCGAGGACGCCGAGTCGGTCGCGCTCCGCCTCGCCGCGCGCGCCGCGCCCCTCCGCCGCGCGCTCGACCTCCAGGCGAGCTACGAGGCGCTGACGGAGCGGACGCCGATTCTGCAGGAGACCTACGTGCTCGTCGGGCCGGACGTGGGCCAGTTCGTGTGGCGCGACGGACAGGGCGAGCCGCGCGCGGGTGAGCCCGACGGCGTCCCGCAGGTCGACGAGTTCTTCCCCGAGACGACGGGTCTCGAAGGCACGTACGTCCGCGCGTTCCTGCCCGGCGAGACGCTCTTCCCGACTGTCGGCGTCGGGGCGACGCTGCGCGTCGGTGTCCAGCCCGCCCGCCTCGTCGGCGGGAGCACGGGCGTGCTCCCGTCCGTGCTCCGGCAGGTCGCCTTCAGGACGCTCCTCGATGTTCGGGAGCAGACGCGCGAAACGGACGTGCTGAGCGTGCTCCTGCTCGCACCGGGTGTGCTCCAGCAGCGCGTCGGGTCCGGCCCCGACAGCACGGGCACGCTCTCGGGGCGCTTCCGCGCCGAGCAGGAGGTCGTGTTCTTCCCCGGGCGGGCGACGTCCGGCGGGCGCCTCGCGCTCGACCACCTCACGACGACG
>DASWMO010000350.1:0-14014 GCA_036399715.1 Rubricoccaceae bacterium | reverse complement strand
GCCTGCCGGCCCGCCGCCGGCCGTCGCCGTGGCCCTCGCCGTCTCGCCCGCGGATTCCGTCGCCGCCCTCGACCCGCTCACAGAGGCCGCCTACGCCCGCATCGTCGCCGCGGCCGACTCGGCGGGCATCGCGAGCCGGCCCTACGGCGAGATCGTCCAGTGGGTCGGCGAGCAGCTCCAGGGCCGCCCGTACGTAGCCGGGCTCCTCGACGCGCCGACGCGCGAGACGCTCCTCGCGGACCTCACGCGGTTCGACTGCGTCCTCTACGTCGAGAACGTCCTCGCGGTCGCGCACACCATCGCCACCGGCGAGACGACGCCCGAGGCGTACGTCGCCGAGGTCGCCCGCATGCGCTACCGCGGCGGCGAGATGAACGGCTACGCCTCGCGCCTGCACTACTTCGCCGAGTGGATCGCCGACAACGGCGCCCGTGGCGTCGTCCGCGACGTGACCGCCGAGGCGGGCGGCGTGCCGTTCGACAAGCGGATCACGTTCATGACCGAGCACCGCTCGGCCTACCCGCACCTCGCCGACGACTCGACGTTCGCGCTCGTCGCCGCGGCCGAGGCGCGCCTCGCCAGCCTCGAACTCGTCTACATCCCCAAGGCCCGCATCGCCGAGGCGACCGCGCAGATGCAGCCCGGCGACGTCGTCGCGATGGCGACCTCCATCGACGGGCTCGACTTCACCCACACGGGCTTCATTCACGTCGCCGGCGGCCAGACCGGCTTCATGCACGCCTCGTCGGCCTCCAACGCGGTCAAGGTCTCGCCGGACCTCCACGCGTACGTCCGCGACATCCGCAGTCAGGTCGGTATCGTGATCGCGCGGCCGGTCGATCCGCGCGCGGCGTCCCGCACGCGCCCGACGCCGCGACGGGCCACCAACGGCTGAGCCCTCTTCCCCTCCCCTCTTGCCCGACATCAAACGCATCGGTGTGTTCACCTCCGGCGGCGACGCGCCCGGCATGAACGCCTGCATCCGCGCGGCCGTCCGCCGCGCCGTCGCCGAGGGCCTCGACGTCGTCGGCATCCGCCGCGGCTACGCCGGCATGTGCGAGGGCGACTTTGTCGAGATGGACCGCCAGAGCGTCTCGAACATTCTCCAGACCGGCGGGACGATCCTGAAGTCCGCCCGCTGCGACGCCTTCCGGACGCCCGAGGGCCGGGCGCGGGCCGCGGATCAGCTCCGCGCGGCCGGCATCGACGCGCTCGTCGCCATCGGCGGCGACGGCACGCTCCAGGGCGCGACGCACCTCGCGGCCGAGCACGACATCCCGACCGTCGGCTGCCCGGGCACCATCGACAACGACCTCTTCGGGACCGACGAGACGATCGGCTTCGACACGGCGCTCAACACCGCCCTGGAGTCCATCGACAAGATCCGCGACACGGCCGACGCCCACGACCGCCTGTTCCTTGTCGAGGTGATGGGCCGCGACACGGGCTTTATCGCCCTCGCGTGCGGCATCGGCGGCGGCGCCGAGCTCGTCCTGATCCCCGAGATGCTGAGCGACGTCGTCGCGATCAAGGAGCGCATCCTGTCGCTGATGTCCTCCCAGAGCCGGTCGTCGATCGTCGTCGTGGCCGAGGGCGACGAGACCGGCGGCGCCCACATGATCGCTGAGGCGCTGCGCCGCGACCCCGCGTTCGACCAGATCGACACGCGCGTCTCGGTCCTCGGCCACATCCAGCGCGGCGGCTCGCCGACGGCCCGCGACCGCGTTCTGGCGTCGCGGCTGGGGTCAGCGGCCGTCGAGGCGCTCCTCGAAGGCCACGCGGGCGTGATGGTCGGCATCGTCAACAGCGACATCAAGCTCACGCCGATGCGCAATGTCTGGAGCCGCAAGAAGGACATCGACTACGACCTGCTCCAGCTCACGGCGCTGCTGAGCTAGTCGACGCTGCGGGGCACGGCACGCCGTGGGCGCCGCCGGATTTCCCTTCCGTGACGCGGGCACCCGTGGCGGGCCGGGCCGCGTTGAGCCCGAGCTGCGTTCCACTCCCCGACACATGCGCGTCCTCTTCGCCGTCCTCCTTCTCGCCGCCGGGCCCGTCCGGGCGCAGACCGCCTCGGCGCAGACGGCCCCGGCGCCGCCCGACGCGCGGCCGCGCAACGTCGTATTCATGATCGCCGACGGCTTCGGGCCGGCCTCGGAAGTGCTCGCCCGCGCCGCGAATGGCCGCCCGCTCGCGCTCGACGGCATCCTGACGGGCGCCGTCTCGACGCCGTCCACCGACAGCCGCGTGACGGATTCGGCGGCCGGAGCGACGGCCTATGCCTGCGGCATCAAGAGCTACAACGGCGCCATCGCCGTTGGGCCCGACGGGGCGCCGTGCCGGACGGTCCTCGAAGCGGCCCGCGACGCCGGATTCGCCACGGGCCTCGTCGCGACGAGCCGCATCACGCACGCGACTCCGGCGAGCTACGCCGCCCACGTCCCGCAGCGCGCCGACGAGGCCGAGATCGCGGCCCAGATGGCCGCGGCGCGCCTCGACGTGATGATCGGCGGCGGTGGCCGCTTTTTCGTGCCCGAGTCGGCCGGCGGGAGCCGTACCGACGGCCGCGACCTCCGGCGCGAGATGCTCGCCCACGGCGCGCTCGTCACGACGTCGCGCGCGGGCCTAGACCGCTTTCCCGCTGCGCCGGCCGTCGCCCTCCTCGCGCCGGACCACATGGCCTACGAGATCGACCGCGACGAGACCGACGAGCCTGCCCTCGCCGCGATGGCGACGAAGGCGCTCGACCTGCTCGCGGCCACGCCTGCCGCCCACGCGCACGGCTTCTTCCTGATGGTCGAGGGCTCGCGCATCGACCACGCCGGCCACGGCAACGACGCCGCGGCCCACGTCCGCGACATCCTGGCCTACGACGCGGCCGTCGCGGCCGTCCTCGACTGGGCACGCCGCGACGGAAACACGCTCGTCGTCTCGACGGCCGACCACGAGACGGGCGGCCTCACGCTCGGCCGCGACGGCATCTACGCCTACGACCCCGCCGCGCTGATGGCCGCGACGATGTCCGCCGAGCGGCTCTCGGTGCGCCTCGCCGAGCCCGGCGCAGACGGCGTCGCGCTCGTTCGCGAGGGTCTCGGGCTCGCGCCCGGCGACAGCCTCTGGGCCCCTGACGACCTCCAGCTCCGCATGGGTGGCGTCGTGGACTACGCCGCCACCTTCCGCGACATCGCAGATCGCCGCGCAGGCGTCGCGTGGACGACGAGCGGCCACACGGGCGTCGACGTCGGCCTGTACGCCTTCGGGCCGGGGGCCGACCTGTTTCGCGGCGCGATGACCAACGACGCCGTCGGGCGGGCGACGTTCGCCGCGCTCGGGCTACCGCTCCCGCCCGAGGCGCAGGCCGCCGAGGTGAGGGCCGCGGCGGACGCGGCGGACGCGGCGGCCGTCGCGCCGTAGCCCGGCCGCACCGCCCGATTGTGAACCGTTCGCATCCTCGCCGGTGGGAGTAGTCGACCCGCCGCCCGCGTCGTTCTTCGGCCATGCGCCCTTTCGCCCTCCTGCTCGTCGCCGTCACGGCCGCCGCGCTCGTCGGAGCCGGGCCGGTGCGCTGCATCGCCGTGATGGCGATGCCCGTCGCGCCGTGCCACGACGCGCCGAAGGACCCGGTGGATACGCGCGACGCGCCGCGTCCGCTCGGCGCCGCGTGCTGCGTCGCTCCTGCCGCGACGCCCAGTGCGCCCGCCGAGGCTGCGCCTGCGGCCTCGGCCGCAGTCCCAACGCCCCAGGCGCTCGTCGCCGTGACGCGCCGGGCGGCCCCGGGTCTCTGGCGGACGGCAGAGCCGCCCGAGCGGCCGCCCGGCGCACCGCTCGCCCTGCTGGGCTGCTTCCGGATCTGAGAGACGCTGTCCCCGGCCGCCTGCACGGCCGGACCCGCCGCCGCACGTCTCTCCATTTCTCCGATCCGATGCACCGCTTTCTCCCGGCCGCCGCCCTCTGGGCCGCGCTCGCCGCCCCCGCAGTCGCCCAGCACACGCACGCCGACACCTCCGCCCACGCCGCGCCCACCGACGTGGATCATTCCACGATGGACCACGCCGCGATGGGTCATGGTGCGATGGATCACAGCGCCCCACACGCCGCCGGCCACGCGATGACGAGCGCGCTCGATGCCCGCGTGCCGATGTCCGCCGACGCCTCGGGCACGTCCCGCATCCCCGACGCGAGCCCGCTCGAAGCCACGATGGCACAGGCCGGCCGGTGGCACCTCATGCTCCACGCCGCTGCCTTCCCGCGCCTCGCCGCCGTCGACGCGTTCGGGTCGGGCACACGCGGCGGGACGTCCGTCGGCGTCCCGAACTGGGCGATGGGCATGGCCCAGCGGCCCGTCGGCCGGGCGACGCTCACGCTGCGCGCGATGGCCTCGCTGGACCCGGTCACCGAGTCCGGCGACGGCTACCGGCTCCTGTTCCAGTCCGGCGAGACGTTCGCCGGCGAGCGCCTCGTCGACCGCCAGCACCCGCACGACGCCGTCTCAGAGCTCTCGGCGACCGTCTCGGCGCCGGTCGGCGGCGCGGCCGTCTTCGGCTACGTCGGCTACCCGGGCGAGCCTGCGCTCGGCCCGGCCGCGTTCATGCACCGCCCGAGTGCGCGCTACACGCCCGACGCGCCGCTGAGCCACCACTGGCAGGACGCGACGCACATCGCGTGGGGCGTCGCCACGGGCGGCGTCGCCTGGGGCCCGCTCACGCTTGACGCGTCGCTGTTCACGGGCGCCGAGCCCGACGAGCGCCGCTGGACGCCCGACCGCCCGCGGTTCGACTCGTACAGCGCCCGCGTCTCGCTCCACCCGACGCCGCGCACGGCGCTCCAGGTCTCGCGCGGTCACATCTACGAGCCCGAGGCGCTCGAACCCGGCGTGAACCAGGTCCGCACGACGGCCTCGGCCCTCTACAGCGCCCCCGTCGGCCGCGACGGCGACCTCGCGGCGGCCCTCGTCTGGGGCCGCAACGACGCGACGGGCGGCGATCACCACGCAGGCGCGCAGCAGGCGCTTCTCGCCGAGGCGACGCTCCGCGTGGGCCGCGCGGCCGTGTTCGGGCGCGGCGAGTGGATCCAGAAGTCCGGCGAGGAACTCGACCTCGACGGCGAGCTCGGCGAGCCCGTTTACGGCATCGGCACGCTCGGCATCGGCGCGGGCGTGGACGTCGCTCGCACGCGCGGCGTCGCAGCCACGCTCGGCGCCGAGGCGACAGCCTACCGCGTCCCCGAGGCGCTCCGACCGCTCTACGGCCGCGCGCCGGTCTCGCTCCAGATCTTCCTGCGCCTCAGCCCGACCCGCCTCTGAGCGGCGGCTGTCGCGGCGCCTGCGCTCGCTCGGACGGACCGCCTACCCGCGGCGACTCCGGGCGAGCGAGCGGAAGACGAGCAGGTGCCCCAGAAAGGCGAGTTGGACGAGCCACGCGGGCAACCACACGCCCGGCCACGCCGTCGGGAGCGTCAGGCGAGGCGTCGTCTCGGTGAACCCGAACGCAGACCGCGCGGCCGTCGCGATGACGACGACGAGCAGAACCAGTCCGAGCCCGTTCCACGCCGCGACGACCCACCGCGGCGGCGATCCCCGCCACGCCCACAGGCCGATCCCGGCCGCGAGCACGCCCGTCACGATGTCGAAGTTGTGCCCTTCGAACGTCATCTCGACCGGCACCTCGCCGGCCCGGTGTGCCGCGAACAGCAGTGCCTCGACAGCGATCCGGAACGCCTGCACGCCGACGAGCACACCGACCGGCCACGCCTGCAGGCGGTCGCCGACGCTCGAAAACGCGACGGCCACCATTCCGGCGGCGAGCAGCACGAGCAGGATCGCCGCCGGCGGTGGCCGCGCGTCGACGTCAGCGAGAACACCTGCGGCGGCGAGGGCGCCCGAGACGCCGAGGAACGCCCCGGCGACCGCGACCGCGAGGCGCGTCGCCTGCTGGCGGTCCGACGGGCGGTCGCCGGGGACGGGCGCGAGCCGGACGCCGAGCACGAACACAGCCGCCATCACGAGCGCGAGGGCCGCGAAGCCGGTGGCGAGAAGGGGCGGGAGGGGCATCGCAGGCGGGGCGGTTTGCGGACGGTACGACGCGCGCGCTGCCCCACACACCGGGGACCGTACCCAGTCCATGTGACGACCCGGCGTCACAGCGGGGTCGTAGACTTTGCGGCCCTTCCGCACCCGCTGCTGCGCCCCGCGTGACGCTGGACCAGACCCCGTTCGTGATCGTCGACACCGAGACCACGGGCTCTCGGGCCGGCGAGGACCGCCTCATCGAGATCGGCGCCGTCCGCCTCGTCGGCGGACAAGTCGTGGACACGTTCCAGCAGCTCATCGACCCCGGCCGGGCCGTCCCGAACCGCATCACGTGGCTCACGGGCATCTCGACGGCGATGGTCTTCGGGCAGCCTTCGGCGAACGAGGTCCTGCCGCGCTTCGCCGAGTTCCTGGGCGACGCCGTGATGGTCGCCCACAACCTGCCCTTCGACGCCCGATTCCTGGACGTCGCGATGGACGAGGCCGGGCTGCCGCCGATCCGCAACGCGAGCCTGGACACGCTGCGCCTCGCGCGGCGCCTGCTCCCGAGCCTGCCGTCGAAGGGACTGACGGGCCTGACGGCGCACTTCGGCATCACCGTCGACGGCCGCCACCGCGCCCTCGGCGACGCGCAGGCCACGGCCGAGCTGCTCACGATCCTTCTCGACCGCCTCCGGCTGGAGTTCGGCGTCGAGACGCTCGACGACCTGCTCGGCTTCCAGCGCAAGCGCTACGTCGAGACGCGCCGCGAGGCGACGCACATCGCGCGCATCCGCGAGACGCGCTTGCCGCTCTTGCCGGACCGCCCCGGCGTCTACTTCATGCGCGACGGGCGCGGCAAGGTGATCTACATCGGCAAGGCCAAGAGCCTCAAGAGCCGCGTCCGGAGCTACTTCACGGGCGTCGAGAACCACCCGCCGAAGACCAAGAAGCTCATCCGCGACGTCCGCGACGTGACGTGGCGCGAGACCGGAACGGAGCTATCCGCCCTCCTGGAAGAATCGCGCCTCATCAAGACCTACCTGCCGGTCTACAACCGCGCCCTGCGGCGTTACCGCGACTACCCGTTCCTGCGGCTCGACACGCGCCACGCCTTCCCGACGCTCACGTGGACGCCCCGCATCGCGCACGACGGGGCGGAGTACTACGGCCCGCTCGGGCGGCGCGGGCAGGCCGAGGAGCTCGTCGAGCTCATCTCGCGGATGTTCGGCCTGCGCGAGTGCGACGACCCCGTCTTCGCGCTCGGCCGGCCGTGCCTGTACCACCAGATGGGCCGCTGCTCCGCCCCGTGCGTCGGCGACGACGGGACGTATGCCGACCAGGTCGCCCGCGTCCGCGCCTTCCTGACGGGTCAGGACGGCGACGCGCTCGCGACCGTTGAGGCAGCGATGCGGGAGGCGGCGGCGGCCCACGAGTTCGAGTCAGCCGGGTGGTACCGCGACCAGATGCGGCGCCTCCAGCGGACGCTCGGGCGCCAGCAGACCATCGCCTCGGCCGTCCACGAGCACGACGCCGTCCTCGTCGAGCCGCTCGCGCCGGGCTATGCCGGCGCCGAGGGCGGCGCGCAGCTGTTCCTCATCCGCCACGGCCGTCTCGCCGCCCGTGTGGACCTGCCTGCCGGCGACGGCGCCTTCGATGAGCTGCCCGCGGCCGACGACGAGATGCCCGACCGGACCGACCTGGGCGTCCGCGTGCCGGCCCACACCGTCCGCCCGCGCGGCCTCGACGCGCTCCGTGAGGCGCTCGCCGAGACGTTCGACCCGCTCCGCCCGCCGCCCGAGTCCCACCTCCGCCCCGACGTCGACGAGATGCGGACGCTCGCGTCGTGGATGCGCCTGCACCCCGACTCGGGCCGGCAGGTCCGCTGGACGCCCGCGACCGACGCCGACGACTTTCTCGCCGCCGTCCTCGCCGCCACCGAGGCGTCGGTCCCGGACACGGCCGCGCCGGTCGAGGAAGAGGAATAGCGCCCCCGCCGGGAAGATGCCCCGCGACGGCGCCAACCGGACGGGTCTGGCGTTTCCTTCCGTCCCCCACCGCCCGCTCCGATGCACGTCGCCCTGCTCACCGCCGTCCTCCTCGCCGCGCCGGCCTGCGCACAGTCCGGCAAGCCGCCCGGCGAGCCGGACCCGCGTGCGCGTCGCGCCGACTCGGTCGTGACGAACCCCCCGGCACCCACGGTGGCCGGGGCCGACACGACCGTTTCTGTTCAGACCGTCGCCCTCCGCATCGGCGAGACCCCGGTCGAGGTGCGCATCACCGAGCGCGCGTGCGCGGGCGCGTGCTGGTCCGCCGTCAACGTCCACGACGACGAGAACACAGCCGTCGAGGCGGCCGTGGCGGTCATCGCGCAGCGGGGCGGGCGGCTCGTCGAGCTACGCCACGCCGGGACGCGCAACCTCGCCTTTACGGTCGGCGGCGAGGCATTCACGGTCGACCCGAACCGCATCTTTACCGATGCCGGGCGGGCGCGGACGCTCGCGAACCTGTCGCGCGACACGCCCGCGGCGCGGGCCGCCGTCGCCGCGTTCGCCGCCGCGCTGCTGGAGGTAGTCGGGACGCCCGAGGTCGTCGTCGCGCTCCACAACAACACCGAGGACAACTACTCAGCGACGAGCTACGCGCCCGGCGGCTCCGATGCCGCGGAGGCCGAGGCCGTCGCACTCGCCCCCGGCGTGGACACCGACGACTTCGTGTTCGTCACCACGCGCCCACTGTTCGACGCCGTCGCCGCGGACGCCGTGACAGCGATCCTCCAGAACAACGCGACGCCGACCGACGACGGCTCGCTCTCGGTCTGGGCCGCGCAGAACGGCCGGCCGTACCTCAACATCGAGGCGCAGCACGGACACCGCGCTGAGAACGTCCAGATGATCGAGGCGCTTTCAGGCTGGATCGGTGAACAGTGATGGGAGTAACGGCCGGCTACTACAGCATCTCCGCCGCCGATCTCACGGTCGCTCTTCATTGGGACGCCTACCGACGGGGGCGCGAATCCGGCTCGCCCAACCAGAATCTGCTCCGCACGCCTGAACAGCGCGACCCTTTGTGGTTTTTGCGTCCGAACCCAACGAGCGAGCAACAGGGGGCGATATGGCTCACATCTTCAGAGATTGAGCAGGACCGCGCAGCGGATCAGGAATACACGCTCGCCGCAGAGAGAGGCGAAATCCTTGACCTCGACAAATCGTTCCACTCGCTCGCGTTTCTGCTCTCAACTGAATACCGGGAGTCGGAGGGCGACCGGGCGTGGGCGGTCGTCCCGTACGACATGGAAGCATCCGATCCGCTCGTCGCCGCCATCTTCGGCAGCCGGCGGCTCCATATCGAGCCATGGACGCCGTACAACATGCCACACGATGTGCGGTGGATCGCCGACGCTTTGAGCGCACGAGACTGGGCGGCTGAGATCGCGACGGCGCAGGCTGAAGGGTTGAGTGTCCGGTACACAGACGAGGCGCTCCGGCAGTACACGGCCGAGATAACCGCCTTCTACAAGCGCGCGGCGGCGGCAGGGCGGGCGGTCATCGTGGACATCGAGTAGAACGCGGGCCGCGTCTAGCTTGAGCGCCCCACCACGCTGCTGGAATGACCTCGTTCGACAAGTCGAAGCTCAAGATCCTGCTGCTCGAAGGCGTCCACGAGACGGGCGTGGAGGCGTTCCGCCGGGCGGGCTACGAGACGGTCGAGCTGCGCGCCGGGACGGTCCCCGAGGCCGAGCTGACCGACCTCGTCGCCGACGTCCACTTTCTGGGCATCCGCTCGCGAACGCAGCTCACGGAGCCCGTCTTCGCGGCCGCCCAGAAGCTCGTCGCCGTCGGCGCGTTCTGCATCGGGACGGACCAGATCGACCTTCAGGCCGCCGCGCGGCGCGGCGTGGTGGTCTTCAACGCCCCGTTCTCGAACACCCGCTCGGTCGCCGAGCTCGTGCTCGCCGAGGCGATCCTGCTGCTGCGCGACGTGCCGGCCAAGAGCGCGGCCGCGCACCGCGGCGTCTGGGCGAAGTCCGTCGGGCGGGCGCGCGAGGTGCGCGGCAAGACGCTCGGCATCGTCGGGTACGGGAGCATCGGCGCGCAGCTCTCCGTTCTCGCCGAGGGCCTCGGGATGCGCGTCGTGTTCCACGACACGGCGGCCAAGCTGTCCATCGGCAACGCCGTCCCGGCGGTCAGCCTCGGCGACCTGCTCCGGCAGGCCGACGTCGTCACGCTGCACGTGCCCGAGACGCCCGAGACGACGGGCCTCATCGGGGCGGACGAGATCGCGCTCATGCGGCGCGGCTCGGTCCTGCTCAACGCCTCGCGCGGGCGCGTCGTGGACCTCGCGGCCCTCGCGGCCGCACTCGAATCGGGCCACCTTGCCGGGGCGGCCGTGGATGTCTTCCCGTCCGAGCCGCGGGCGACCGGCGACGCCTTCGAGAGCCCGCTGCGCGGGTTGGACTGCGCGATCCTGACGCCGCACGTCGGCGGGAGCACCGTCGAGGCGCAGGAGAACATCGGGACCGAGGTCGCCGAGAAGCTCGTCCGCTACTCGGACAACGGGAGCACGGTCACGTCAGTCAACTTTCCCGAGGTGTCGCTGCCGCCGCACGCCGGCCACCACCGCATCCTGCACGTCCACCGCAACGTGCCGGGCGTGCTGGCGGCCCTCAACGCCGTCTTTTCCGAGACCGGCGCGAACGTCGCCGCGCAGACGCTCCAGACCCGCGGCGAGGTCGGCTACGTCGTGACGGACGTCGACACGGCGTCGTCGGACGAGGCGCTCGCGGCCGTGCTCCGCGTCCCGGCGACGATCCGCGCCCGCGTCCTCTTCTAACCTCCATGGTCACCCCCCGCTCCGCCCCCGCGGCCGACGCGACGGGCCACCACTACGACGAGCTGGACGGGTTCTACCGCGAGGTTTGGGGCGACCACGTCCACCACGGCCTGTTCGCGACCGGCCGCGAAACCGTCGCCGAGGCGACCGACGCACTCGCCGTCCGCGTCGTTGCGGCGTCGGGCGTGCAGCGGGGCGAGCGGGCCGTCGACATCGGGTGCGGCTACGGCGGGACGGCCTCCGTCGCGGCGTTCCGGACCGGGGCGCACGTCCTGGGGCTGACCCTGTCCGAGGCGCAGGCGGCCGAGGCCCGGGCGCGGCCGGTCCCCGAGGGCGTGCCCGCGCCCGAGTTCTTCGTCCAGGACTGGCTAGCCAATGGCCTTCCCGACGCTGCCTTCGACGCCGCGTGGGCCGTCGAAAGCACGACGCACATGCACGACCGGCCGCGCGTGTTCACCGAAGCCGCCCGCGTGCTCCGCCCCGGCAGCCGGCTCGTCCTGTGCGTCTGGATGACGCGGGAGCATCCCGGCCCGGCCGAGACGCGCTGGCTGCTGGAGCCGATCTGCCGCGAGGGCCGCCTCGCCGGGATGGGGAGCGCGTCCGAGAACCGCGCGTGGCTGGAGGGCGCCGGCCTCGTCGTCGAGCGCGAGGAGGACTGGAGCCGGGCCGTCGCGCAGACGTGGACCGTCGTCGCCCGACGCGTCGCGCGCGGGATCGCGACGGACGCGCGCTATCGGCGCTTTCTCCGCGACGCGTCGCAGCGCGAGCGAGCGTTCGCGTTCACCGTCCTCCGCATCCGGGCGGCCTACGCGACGGGCGCGATGCGGTACGGGTTCTTCGTCGCCCGCAAACCGGCGTAGGCCGTGAAACGGCGTGCGGCCGGCTCCGGAAGACTCCGAAGCCGGCCGCGCGAGCCGAAACGAGCGGGTGGACTACTCGTTGGCGATCGAGACCGACTCAGCCGAGGCGACCGCGATCGAGGCGGCCGCAGGGGCCGTCGAGGTGCCCGTCGCCGTCAGCACGTTGTTGAAGCGCAGGACGGCGTTGTTGGCCTTCTCGGCGACGTAGAGGACGCCGTCCTCAGAGAGGTCGAGGTCAACGGGGTTGCCGAGCTGCGAGCCCGAGATCTGGTACCGGACGGGCGTGTTTCCCGACGCCGTCTCGCCGTTGGCGATGACGAAGATCTGGCCATCGCTCCCGCTCGTCGGCAGCGTGCCGCCGACGTCGGTGAGCACGAGGTAGCCGGTGTCGCCGTCGAACGCGATCCCGTGGAGGTTCGTGGAGATCTGCGCCCCGCCGGCCACGGCCGTTGGCGTAATGATGCGGGTCGGGCCCGTGGCGCCCTGGTTGCTGAGGAAGTTGTCGTAGACGAGGACGGTCCCGTCGGTCGCGGCAACGTAGAGACGCCCGTCGTCGAAGGCGATGTCCCAGACATTCCGGCCAGCCGCGCCGAGGTTGGTCACGACGAACGTCGGGGCGACGTCGCCCGAGGCGGTCTCGGGGAAGACGCGGATCGAGTTCGAGCCGTTGTCGGCCACGATGAGGCGACCGCCCTCGTTGATGATGCCCTTCGGGGCGACGAGACCCGTCGCCGCGCCAGTGATCATGCGCGAGCCGGCGCCGATGGTGGCGTTGGTGTTCGAGCAGCCGTCGTCGCCGTCGCCGTCGCTGTCGTCGGCGTCCTCGTCGCAGAGGTTGGCGACGTAGACGATGCCGCCGCTCGCCGTGATGGCCGAGCCCGTGTCGACGGTGAAGTAGCCGTCGCCGTCGGACGTGACGAAGACGTTCTGGACGTTCGTGACGCCGGTGAAGCCGCTGAACGTGGCCTCGGTCGAGGTGAGGTCCTGGGAGAGGCGGACGGCCGTGTCGGCCGTGCCGGTGGGGTTGGAGACGGCGTAGACGCTCGCCTCGGAGGAGATGTCCTCGTCGTTCGAGTCGCAGGCCGACATCGTGAAGGCGAGCGGGAGCGCGACCGCGAGGGCGCGCAGGGTAGAGGTGTGGTACATAGAAGGGGGGAGCGGGGGCTCTTTTTTCGGCGGCACGGCCCCGCTGCGGAGGACCGCGGCGGAGCCGATGGAGCGGGGTCAATGGCCCGGCCGCCCGAGGGTTCCGACCGGCGAAGGGCCTTCCGGAGTGCCCGGAGGCCCCATTTGCCCTCTGCCACGTCTGGAGGCACCTTTCCTCCCCCGCCCCGCCCCTTCTTCGCATGCGCCTCGCCGTTCTTCAGTCAGCGTTCACCGTGCGGTCAGGGGTCACCCTGCTCGCGACCCTCCTTGCCACCGTAGTCTCCGCCCAGGCGCCGACAAACGCCGAGCGGGCGCAGGGCTACGCCCTCCGCGGCGACACGACGCTGTTCGTCTTCGACCCCGCGCTCTACGGCGGCGCGCAAGGTGCGACCGTGCCCGACCGCGTCGTCGTGACGGGCGCCTTCCGCGGGTGGAGCGCGGACATGGAGGACCCGGCGTGGCAGCTCACATCGCTGTCGAGCCAGCCGATCTGGATTTTGCCCGTCCCCAACGCGGGCTACGCCGCCGTCGCGCCCGGGAGCCCGTTCAAGTTCCGCGTCGACGACGCGGCCGGCGCGGGGCGCTGGCTCGATCCGCCAGCGAGCGCACCCAACGTGGCCGCCGGCAACCACGTCTTTCTGTCCGGTGTGACGCCGCCGCGCCTCGTCGCCGAGCTGCGCGGCGAGCGGTCCGTCTGGGTCCGCGTGACCGGAATGGACCGCCCGCTGACGCCGGCGGATTACCGGATCACGCGCTGGGACGGGGTCGAGGTGCCCGTCGCGGCGGTGTACCCGAACGAGGCCGAGACGGCGCTTCTCGTGCCGGCCGAGGCGCTGACCGCCAACCAGGTCCACTACGTGACGATGCCCGGGGCGCCCGCCCTCCGCTCGGCCGCCCGGTTCGACGGGATCTGGCGCGAGATGGCGTCCGGCAAGCCGCTCGGCGCCGAGCTCGTGGAGCGGTGTGAGCGGTGCGCCCGTCTGCATCCCGGCCTCGACATCCGCGTGTTTGCTCCCCGGGCCGACTCGGTTCGCGTCTACCTCTACGACGCAACGTCCGGGCCGGAGCGCGAGAGCCACCCGATGACGCGGGACGCCGACGGGGTCTGGGAGGCCGCACTCGACGGACCGTACGACGGAGACTGGTACGACTTCGGCGTCTACGGCCC
>DASWMO010000349.1:0-28053 GCA_036399715.1 Rubricoccaceae bacterium | reverse complement strand
ACCTCATGGCCGTCGATCAGAGCGCCGTCGTCGAGCTCGTACCCCTCCTGCGCTGGATGGGCCTCAACCTCCCCCTCCCTAGCGTACCGTTCGGACTCCTCGTGGGCCTTGTCGTGGGCCTCGTCCCACGACGCTGCCTCGAAGCACACCACGCGCTCCTCGAACACGTCGGTTCCGTTGTCTTTCACTCCGAAGTGGTAGACGGTGCGAATGGCGAACCAGGGCATCGGGGCGGCAGAACTACTACTTGAGCGCCGGGCGTGCCGCATAACGGGCGATGAGCGCCCGAACCGAAGCGAAAGTAAACGATTCGCGGACACCGGCCCCACCCGTAGCGGGCCGCCGACGTGCGCGAGCGTTCCCCAGCCGTTGCGAGGCGGCACCAACCGTTTGACGGCCCCGCCGACCATTCGAGCGTTCCGCCGACCGTTAGAACGCTTCGCCGACTGTTAGAACGCTCCGTCGACTGTTAGACGGGCGCGCCGGCTGTTAGACCGCTTCGCCGAGCGTTAGACGGGCTCGCCGAGCGGTACGCGGCGTGGCAGGCGGTTGAATACACGTCCGAATGGTCGCTTGCCGCTCACGGCAAACCGCGTACGTTGAGAACGGTCGCCTCCCGCTCACCTCCCAGCACGCCCGTGGACTCCACCCCGCCCCGCCGGCCCCGTTCCTACATCACCCGCTCGCAGTCCGACCGCCTCAAAGACGTCGAGAGCGCCCTGAACGCGCTCGCCACCGACCCCGACATCGGGGCCGCGATGACGCCGGCCGGCTACGGCGCGACGGGCATCGCCGAGGGCCGGGCCCTCTACGACACCGTCCGAGCCGCCGGCAAGACCCAGGGCACGGCGCGCAACCGCCGCCTCAACCTCACCGCGTCGCAGGACGGCGCCGTCGGCGCCGCGGAGACGCTCTACGGGCCCCTCGCCGAGCGTGCCCGGGTGATCTTCAAAAAGCGCCCCGACGACCTCACCGCGCTCGGGCTGACGGGCGAGCACGGCGGCTCGCTCGCCGAGCGGCTCGACCGGATGCGCGACTTCGCTCGGACGGCCCGCGAACCCGGCCGCAACGAGGCCTTCACGAAGGTCGGCGTCGACAGCAAGGCGTTCGACGCGCTCGACGCCGCCCTCGCCGCGGCGTCCACCCAGGTGACGACGCAGGACCTCGGCGCGGGCGTGGCGCAGGACACGTCGGGCAGCAAGCGGGCCGCATTCACCCTGCTCGACGACTGGATGACGACGATGCACGGCCACGCCCGGATCGACCTCGCCACCCGGCCCGACCTCCAAGAGCCCCTCGGCGTCCACCCGCGCTAACGCGCGCTCGCCTCCCCGAGGGGAGGTGCCCGCTTTGCGGGCGGAGGGGGTCTTTGCGCGTCTGGCCGCACTTCCGCTGCACGCGTCAAAGCCGAACCCCCTCCGACCCTGCCCGGAGCGGGGCCACCTCCCCGAGGGGAGGGGGGTGTTTGCAAGACGGTGTCTCTGTCCTGAGACGTTCTAGGCCGTCTTATGGAACGGCGGCTTCGTGACCACGGCCGCGAGCGCCCGCCCGCGCACGTCGACCACGAGGCGCGTGCCTGGCGCCGTGACCTCGGGTCGGTTCTGGACGAGCGCGAGCGCCACGCCCGCCCCGAGCACCGGCGACTGCGACCCGCTCGTGACCGTCCCCACGACGGCCCCGGCCGCGTCCATCACCGCGCACCCGTCGCGCGGGATGCCGCGCCCCTCGCACACCAGCCCGACGAGGCGCCGCGGCACGCCGCGCGCCTTCTGCGCCACGAGCGCCTCGCGCCCGACAAAGTCGCCCGCGTCGGGCTTGACGACCCAGCCGAGGCCCGCTTCGAGTGGCGTCGTCTCGTCCGTCAGTTCATGGCCGTAGAGGCAGTAGCCCGCCTCCAGCCGCAGCGTGTCCCGCGCGCCCAGCCCGGCCGGGCGCAGCCCGTGCGCCTCGCCCGCCGCGAGCAGCGCGTTCCACACGGCCTCGGCCGCCTCGTTCTCGACGTACAGCTCCAGCCCGGGCTCGCCCGTGTAGCCCGTGTGCGAGACGATGGCGAGGGCCGCGCCTCCGACCGAGCCCGGCGCGGCCTGCTCGAAGTAGTAGTACGGGATGTGCGACGCGCTGAACCCGAACGCAGCCTCGAAGATCTCGAACGCCTTCGGCCCCTGAAGCGCGAGGAGGGCCACGTCGTCCGAGTCGTCCGTCAACTCGGCGTCGAAGCCGCCCTCGGCGAGGACGGCCCGGGCGTGCGCCCAGTCCTTGTGTCGGTTCGAGGCATTGACGACGAGCATGAAGTGGTCCGGGGCCAGCCGGTACACGAGCAGGTCGTCCACGGCCCCGCCGCTCTCGTGGCAGAGGACGGCGTACATCGCCCGGCCGTCGGTGAGCGCCGTCGCGTCGTTGGTGACGAGGCGCTGCACGAACGCCTCAGCAGCGGGTCCGCGGACCGAGAACTCGCCCATGTGGCTCACGTCGAACAGCCCGGCAGCCGTCCGGACGGCGCGGTGCTCGTCGAGGATGCCGCTGTACTGGATCGGCATGTCGTAGCCCGCGAACGGAGACATCTTGGCGCCGAGGGCGACGTGCGCGGCGTGGAGCGGGGTCGTGAGCGTCGTCTCGTCGGACATAGCGGGGCGGGGCGGGGGAGAGGCCGAAAGCTAGCCGCGCCGTATCCTCGCCGCCGCTGCTGCCCCACGCCCGATGCGCGCCCTCGTCCTCCACGGATCGCCCGACAGTCCCGACGCCCGCGTCGAAACGCTCGACGCACCACTGCTGCCCGGCGGCAGCGTCCGCGTCGCCGTGTCGCACTCGTCGCTGAACTACAAGGACGGCCTCGCCGTGACGGGCGCGGGCAAGATCATCCGCGGCGCCTTCCCGTTCGTCCCCGGCATCGACGCCGCAGGGACGGTCCTCGATTCTGATTCTCCGGACTGGACGCCGGGCGACGCCGCGATCCTCACGGGCTGGGGCACGGGCGAGACGCAGTGGGGCGGTTTCGCCGACACCGTCGCGGCCCGCCCCGAGCACCTCGTCCGCGTGCCCGCCGGCTGGACGCCCGAGCGGACGATGGCCTTCGGCACGGCCGGCCTGACGGCCGCCCTCGCGCTCGTTGCCGTGCGCCGCGGTGGCATCGAGCGCGGCGCGGTCGTCGTGACGGGCGCCTCGGGCGGCGTCGGGAGTGTCGCGGTCGGGCTGTTCGCGCATGCGGGGTTCGAGGTCACGGCCGTCAGCGGGACGCCCGACGCGCACGCCGGGCTCGTCGCCCTCGGCGCGGCGCACGTCGTCGGACGCGAGGCGTTGGGACCAGGGCCCGCGCTCGCGAAAGGGCAGTGGGATGCGGCCGTCGATACTGTCGGCGGCGAGCCGCTCGCGCGCATTCTCGCCACGACGAACCGCCACGGCGTCGTCGCGGCGTGCGGCAACGCGGCCTCGGCGGACCTCCACACGACGGTCTTTCCGTTCATCCTGCGCGGCGTCACGCTCGCCGGCATCGACTCCAATACGGCCACGGCGGAGCAGCGCACGGCCGCCTGGGCACTCCTCGCCGAGGCGGACGCCGCGGGCGCATTCGAGAGTCTCGCCATGTCGACGATCTCCCTCGCCGACGTGCCCGCGTGGGCCGCGCGGATCGTCCGCGGCGAGACTGTCGGCCGCGTCGTCGTCGACGTCCGCGCATGACCGTCTCTCCGTGGCAGCGCCCGCTCGCGGACACCCGCTTCGACGTCGTCATCGTCGGCGGCGGCATCATCGGCGTCGCGACGGCGCACGCGCTCGGTGAGATGCGGCCGGGCCTGCGCGTCGCGGTTCTCGAATCGGAGCGCCTCGCCCACGGCGCGAGTGGCCGCAACGCTGGCTTCCTGCTCCTCGGCACACATGCCGACTACGCCTCTGCCGTCGACGCGTACGGCCGCGACGTCGCCCGCCGCATCTGGGCGTTTACGGCCGAGAACCTCGCGCTCGCGCTCGCCTTCCCCGGGTCGGGGGCCGTTCGGACGGGCAGCCTCCTCGGCGCCGGCTCCCCGGAGGAAGCCCGCCGTCTCTTCCGCTCGCGCGACCTGCTGGGCGAGGACGGAGTCGAGACCACATGGAGCGCGGGCGACGGGTTCGGCACCCGCGGCTTTGCCGGCACGCTCCACGTCCCCGATGGCGGGGCTGTCGATCCCGTTCGTCTCGTTCGGGCCCTCGCCGCGTCGAGCGGAGCCGAGATCCACGAGCACACGCGCGTCGAGTGCCTCCAGTCGGATGGCGAGGCCGTCCGCCTCTGCCTCGTCGGCGGCGGGCAGATCGAAGCCGACCGCGTGCTCGTCGCGACCAACGCCCGCGCCTCGGACCTCGTGCCGGCGCTCGCGGGCGTCGTCCGGCCCGTCCGCGCCCAGATGCTCGCGACGGCCCCCGTCGCGCCGTGCCTGCCCGTCCCGGTGTACTCGCACGACGGCTTCTACTACGCGCGCCAGATGCCCGACGGCCACGTGCTCGTCGGCGGCGCGCGGCACCTGCACGAGGCGGCCGAGGTTGGGCACGGCGACGGCACGACCGAGGCGCTCCAGTCGGACCTCGAAGCCTACCTCTGCGCCCACATCCCCGGCGCGGCCGGCGCGCCGGTCGTGCGGCGCTGGGCCGGCACGATGGGCTTCTCGCCCGACGGCCTGCCGCTCCTCGGTGACGTGCCTGGCGTGCCCGGGGCGATCTACGCGACCGGCTTCACGGGCCACGGGATGGGCTACGGGCTCCGCTTCGGGCGCCTCGCCGCCCGCCGCCTCGTCGGCGTCCCGGACGATGCGGAATCTCTGTTCAGCGCCGCGCGCCTCGCATCCTGACACGCGGCGGTACGTTTAGTCCACTCACCCTACTTCAAACCCCGATGATCGACCGCCTTCCCGTCTCCGCGCTCGGGACCGACGCCCGCGCCGGATTCCTCGTCCGGACGTACGCGCACCTGCTCGGCGCGATTCTGCTGTTCGCCGCCATCGAGGTGTTCCTCTTCTCGTCCGGCATCGCGTACTCCATCGCGAATGCGATGCTGAGCAACTGGCTGCTCGTCCTCGGCGGGTTCATGCTCGTGAGCTGGTTCGCGAGCAAGACGGCCGCTCAGGCCGAGTCGAAGCCCGCGCAGTACGCGGCCCTGTTCGCGACCGTCGCCATCCAGGCGGTCATCTTCGTGCCGCTGCTCGCGATCGCCAACCAGGTCGCCCCGGGTACGATTTCGTCAGCCGCCTGGGTGACGCTGATGGGCTTCACGGCGCTGACGGCGCTCGTGGTGTTCACGGGCAAGGACTTCTCGTTCCTCGGCTCGCTCCTGAAGTGGGGCGGCATCGTGGCGCTCGTCGCCATCGTGTCCGCGGTGATCTTCGGGTTCGAGCTCGGGACGTGGTTCTCGGTCGCGATGATCGCCTTCGCTGGCGCGGCGATCCTGTACGACACCGACAAGGTGCTGAACCACTACCCCGAGGACCGGCACGTCTCGGCGGCCATCGAGCTGTTCGCCTCGGTCGCGCTGATGTTCTGGTACGTCCTCCGGCTGTTCATGAGCCGGCGCTAGGCCCGGTCGCCGGGTCGCGATGTGGAAGGGTCGAGGGTGCGTTCCCTCGGCTCTTCCGTCGTTTATGCCCTTAGAACCCGCGAACGGCGAGGCGGTCGCAAAGGGAGAGGTAGAACGCGCACGACTCGAAGGTCTCGGACGGGGTGAGCGCGAGGCCGATGAGACGCGCGTGGTCGGCATCGAGCAGGCCGAGATAGTCGCCCCAGATGGCGCTCGCGGCCGGGACGATGCCGTCGTTTAGGCCGGCGAGCGCGTGCAGGATCCGGTTCGGGACGACGAGCGGCGGGTACATCGAGGTCTGCGTGCCCTTGCCGGCCTGCGCGGCGAACGACGCACACCAGACGCCCGGAACCGTCGCGTCCCCGAAGCGCTCGCCGGCGGCGTCGGGCGCGAGTTCGGAGAGAGCGTCGGCTGTGTTGGGCGCGGCGCTCTGGTAGGCCGCCCTCCCGAAAAAGTCCATCAGCCCGACGGCCCACGACCGCAGGCGCTCGGGCCGGTCCAGCACGAACTGTGCGAGCGCCGTCCCGCGGTGCGGTGTCGCGACGGTGACGAGGCTCGCAAGTCGCGGCGCCCAGCTCATCTCGGCCGCGAGCCAGCGTGCGTCCAGCCCGCCCGACGAGAAGCCGACGAGGTTGAGGCGCTCGGCCCCCGTCTCGGCGAGGATGCGCGCCAGCCGGTCCTCCCACGCCGCCGCCCGCACGGCGACGGTGTCGTACGGGTTGACGGTCGGTGCGTAGGCCCACACACCGCGGGCCCGCAGGTACATCGCCTCGGCATGGAGCGCGCCGCCGGGCAGCGTGCCCGCGATGGCGCCGAAGCCGTGCATCAGCACGACCGGGTAGCGCGTCGGCCGCAATGGCGGCTGCGGCATCTCGTCGACGTGCATCGCGCGACGCGCGAGCGCCGCGGCGCGGCCAGCGAATCCGGTGCGGCCGGCAGGCATCGTCAGAGCGCGAGCATGGCGAGCATGGCCAGTCCCGACAGCACCGGCACGCGGACGTTGTCGTTGAGTGGAATCGGCGCTGCCTCGACGAGCGCACCCGCGACGGCGCCAGCCGCGCACGGGCCCAGCGTCAGGCCCGAGCCCGGCCATGCCACGACGGCGAGGCCGACCGCGAATGCCGTCGCGGCATAGGCGGCCGTGCCCTCGACTGATTTGAGCCCCCCAGGCCACTTCGTCCGCCCCCACCGCCGCCCGACGACGGCGGCCGCGCCGTCGCCGACCATCAGCATCGCCATCGCCGCCGCGGCGATGCCCGGCGGGAACAGGACGGCGACGAGCGCCGAGGCGACGCACATCCACGTCGCCCCGTTGAGGACCACCGGCCCGCCGAGCGGCGGAACTTCTTCGGGGCGCATCAGGCTCGAAAAGACCGCGTGCAGCACACGTCGCGCCCCCGCTGAGCGGACGCGTGCCCAGTCCAGTGCGACGGCCAGTACGGCCAGGGGCACGAGGATGAGTGCCGCTGTGGGACGCCCGAGGATGAGCATTCCGGCCGGCAGCACGAGCGCGCCGAGGTGGAGCGCCTTGCGGCGCACCTCGGCGGCGTACGGGATCGCTGGGGCGGCGTCGGACATCCGGCAAAGGTACCCCGTGCCTGTCCCGGCCCGCCGGCGGCGGCGCTACGTTCCGGCCCCTGTCGCCTGTCGCCCCGTCTCGTGCCGCTCCTCTCGCCGTCCGACCTCTACGCGCTCGCGCCGCTCCGCGCCGACGTCTCGCTCGGCGCGCTGCGCCACAACGCGCGCCAGATCATGAGCCTCGCTGGCGATGCCGACGTGATGGCCGCCGTCAAGGCCAACGCGTACGGGCATGGCGCCGTCGCCGTCGCGCGCGCGCTCGTGGACGCCGGCGTGCCGCGCTTCTCGGTCGCCAACGTCTTGGAAGGCGTCGCCCTGCGCGACGCGGGCATCGCGGCCCCGATCCTCGTCATGGGTGCGGCCCTACCCGAGGCGCTGCCCGCGTACGCGCGCTTCGGTCTCGACCTCACGGTCACGTCGCCCGAAGGGTCTGAGGCGGCCATGCAGGCCGCCCGCGACGGCCACACGCTCACAGTCCACGTGAAGGCCGACACCGGCATGCACCGCCTCGGCCTCGACGCGGACGACGCCGTCGAGGCGGTCCGCCGGCTCACGGCCACGCCCGGCATCACGGTCGCGGGCCTGTGGACGCACTTCGCCAACGTCGCCGGGGCGTTTACGGACGAGCAGGTCGCGCGCTTCGACGCGCTCGTCGCGCGCGTCGAAGCCGAGGGCGTGCCCGTGCCGCCGCTGCTGCACCTCGCCAACACGGGCGGCTTGCTCGCGACGCCCGCGAGCGTCCGCGGGCGCCAGATCGTCCGAGCCGGCGGGGCGCTCTATGGCCTCGTCTCGGACCGGATGCTTGCCGGCGTCGCGGACTTGCGGCCCGTGATGCGGCTCGTCGGGCGGATCGTGCAGCTCAAAGTCGTCGCGGCCGGTGAAACCGTCTCGTATGGCCGCACGTGGCGCTCGCCCGCGCCGACGCTCATCGCGACGGTCGGTGTCGGCTACGGCGACGGCCTGCCGCGGGCGCTCTCGAACCGCGGGCGCGTCGGCATCGGCGGGGCGCTGTACCCGGTCGCCGGGCGCGTGTGCATGGACATGCTCATGGTCGACCTGGGGGCACCCGGCGGACTTGGCGCGAGCATACGCGTCGGCGACGAGGCGGTCCTGTTTGGCCCCGGCGGGCCGTCCGCGCTCGACCTCGCCGAGGCGGCTGGCACGATCGCCTACGACCTCACATGCCGGCTCACGTCGCGCGTCCCTCGCGTGCTCGTGGACTGACCCGGCGTCGGCGCCCTGCGTCTTCGGTCCAAAAGAACCCCGAACGCTGCGCCGCGTCTATCCTCCGGGTTCGATACCTTCACACTCCCCAACCCCCGCTCTGCCCATGGCCACGTCCACGCCCCAGGAAATCACCATCCTCGTCGTCGATGACGAAGAGGACGTCGTCGAGATCATCGCCCACTTCCTGCGGCAGGAGGGCTACAACGTCCTCACGGCCCACGACGCCGACGAGGCGCTCCAGAAGGCGGGCCCCGAAGTCGACTGCATCCTGCTCGACGTGATGCTGCCGGGCATGAGCGGCTTCGAGGTGGCGCGGCGTCTCCGCGGGCGCGTCGAGACGGAGACGATCCCGATCATCATGCTCACGGCCAAGACCGAGGAGACGGACCAGCTCGAAGGCCTTCAGAACGCGGACCAGTACCTCCAGAAGCCGGTTTCGCCGCAGGTCGTGCTCGCCAACATCCGGGCCGTCCTCCGCCGGACCGGCACCGAGGAGTCCAAGACGCTCGCCGTGCGCGGCCTGACGATCTACGAGGACGAGTACCGCGCCATGCTCGACGGCGACGACCTCGGCCTGACGCTCACCGAGTTCGAGCTGCTCCGCTACCTCGTGCGCCACCCGCGCAAGGCGTTCACCCGCCAGCAGCTTCTCGAAACGATCTGGAAGGACGCCATGATGGTCACCGAGCGGACCGTCGACGCACACATCAAAAACCTCCGCGAGAAGCTCGGCGCGTTCGCGATGCACATCCAGACGGTCCGCGGCGTCGGCTACCGCTTCGTCGAGGAGGCCACGGCCGAGGAGACCGAGTAGGCGGAATAGGGGATGGGACTTGAGGGATGAGCAGTGCCGGGCTCCGGTCCTGACCCGCTGCCCATCCCCGGTCCCATTTCCCGAATCCCATGACGCTGAACAGCCTCCGTGAGCTTTTCCTCCCGCGCCGGGCCTCGACCCAGACGTGGATGATGCTCACGTTCGGGTTGTTCGTCGGCGGGGCCGTCGTGCTCGTCGGGCTATACTCGTCGCTCTCGCTTCAGCGGCAGGTCCAGGAGGCGGCCCGCGAGACGCTCCACGAACAGGCGACGCGCTTTGCCGTCCAGCTCGAGGCGTCACCGGACCAGACATCGATGCTCGCACTTGCGGGCCAGATCGCGCTCCTCGCCCACGTCGACGTGTCGCTCGCGACGCCCCAGCGGGTCCTCGCGGACTGGCAGGCGTCGGGCGACGGCCCGACGAGTGAAGCGACGCCGTTCTTCGAGCGGCCCGAGGTCCGCGAGGCGCTCGTATCGCCCGAACGCGTCGGATACGCCGAGCGGCCGGCGTCCGACGGCGACGCCCGCCTCTACGTCGCGCTGTACCGACCGCAGGCGGAGCTGGTCGTGCGCCTCGGCGAGCCGGTCCCGCCGCTGCTGCGGGCCGTGCGCCGCGTGCAGGCCGTGCTCGCGCTCGGGATGGCGCTCGCGCTCGTGCTCGCGCTCCTCGGCGCGTGGACGGCCGCCCGGCAGGTCACGCGCCCCCTCGTCGCGATCACGCGCAGCGCGCAGCGCATCAACGAGGGCGACCTCGACGGCCGCATCGCCGTCCGCACGCGTGCAGCCGAGTTCCAGGAGCTCTCGCGCAGCCTCAACCAGATGGCCGGCCGCTTCCGGGCGGACATCCACGAGCTCCAGCGCATGCAGCGCGTCCAGAACGAGTTTATCGGCAACGTCTCGCACGAGGTCAAAAACCCCATCTTCGCCGTCTTCGGCTACCTCGAAGCCCTCGGGTCTAACCTCCCGCCGGAGCAGCGCGCGCTCTACGCGCAGAAGGGCCTCGCCAACCTGCACCGGCTCAACAACCTCTTCTCGGACCTCATCGAGATCGCCAAGCTGGAGTACCGCGAGGACCTCCTGCGCCCGCAGCAGTTCGACCTGCAGGGCCTCATCGACGAGGTCGGGGAGATGCTGATGCCGCGCGCGGTCGAGAAGGGACTCGCGCTGGCGTTCGAGAACCCGCCGCTCGAGGTCGTCGCGGACCGCAACCGGATCCGCCAAGTCCTGACGAACCTCATCGACAACGCGATCGCGTACTCCGAGGAGGGCTCCGTCCAGTGCCGGATGCGTCGCCACCTCGACCGCGCGCGCGTCGAGGTCATCGACACCGGCCGCGGCATCCCTGAGGAGCACCTCGACCGCATCTTCGAGCGCTTCTACCGCGTCGACGCGGCGCGCTCGCGCAAGATGGGCGGGACGGGCCTCGGGCTCGCCATCGTCCGCCAGATTCTCGAAGCCCACGGCGGGACGATCCAGGTCGAGAGCACGAAGGGCCGCGGGACGCGCTTCTGGTTCGACCTGCCCCTCGCCGCTGCCGTCGATGTCCCCTCCGGCGATGGCGCCCCGGCCGAGGCGGCGACGGCGTAATCGGGTGGAAGGGTGGAGACGGGCCGAGCGAGTTGGTTGCGTCTATATGACGACAACAACAGAAACATGTCATCCTGAACGCAGTGAAGGATCTCTAGTGAGCGAGGCGTGTCCTCGACCGAGATCCTTCACTGCGTTCAGGATGAGAAGGGGTGGGACGTGAGCCAGATCCCTGCGGTCCGACACCTGCGGCCTGCCACCTGCCTCGCCGTTACACGCGCTCCAGCGCGAGCGCTGCGATCTCGTCGCCGATGGCGAACGAGGCCGTTGCGGCGGGACTCGGCGCGTTGATGACGTGAACGGCGCGTCGCGTCGTCTCGATCACGAAGTCGTCCGCGAGCGAGCCGTCGGGGCGGACGGCCTGGGCACGGACGCCCGACGGCGCCGGCACGAGGTCCGACAGGGTGAGACCGGGCACGAGGCGCTGCGCCGCCCGCCCGAAGGCGCGCCGGCTGACCGAGCGGCCCATCTCGCCGAGGCCCATCCGCCAGTGCTTTCGCGCGAGCGCGCGAAAGCCAGCATATCCGATCGTGTCCGCAAGCTCGCGCGGGCGCAGCGTCGAGAAGCGGTAGCCCTCGCGGGCGAACGCGAGCGCCGCGCTCGGGCCTGCATCGACGACGCCGTGCACGCCGCGCGTGAGGTGGACGCCCAGAAACGGAAACGACGGATCGGGCACCGGGTAGATCAGCCCGCGCACCAGATGTGCTGCCTCGGGGCGAAGCTCCGCGTATTCGCCGCGGAACGGGACGAGCCGCACTCCCGGCGTGACGCCGAACGCCTGCGCGACGCGGTCCGCCCACAGACCCGCCGCGTTGACGAGCACGCGGACGCCCGTCGTGCCGACGCCCGATTCGACGGTGACGCCGCTCGGGCCCTCGCGCCCGCGCAGCGCCTCGGCCGACGTCGCGATCTCGACGCCGCGCGCCCGCAGGATCTCGGCGATCCGTCGGGCGACTGCGGGGAAGTCCGTAACGCCCGTCTCGGCCACCCACAGGCCCTCGATGCCGGCCGCGTGCGGCTCGTGCTCGCGGATGCCGTCTGGTCCGAGGCGGACGGCCACGACGCCGTTGGCCTCGGCGCGCGAGGCGAGCGTGGCGAGGCGAGGCCGCTCGGCCTCGGTCACGGCCACGATCGTCTTGCCGCTGCGATCGAACGGCAGCCCTTCGGCCTCGCAGAACGCCTCCATCTGGGCCTTGCCCGTGCGGCACAGGCGTGCTTTGCGGCTGCCGGGGGGGTAGTACAGCCCGGCGTGGAGCACGCCCGAGTTGCGCCCGCTCTGGTGCCGCGCCGGAGCGCTCTCCTTCTCGAACAGGACGACGCGGAGGCCCGGCCGGCGCTCGGTGAGCTGGTACGCCGTTGCAAGGCCGACGAGGCCGCCGCCAACAATGGCGACGTCGTACGTGGAGGAGAGCATGGGGAGGAACGAGAAGCGCCCGCCCCGATGATACTCGGGGCGGGCGCATTCTGAACGGCTACGTTCGGGGTTCGCAGGCGTTAGCGCGCGAGCACGATCCGCGTGGAGCCCGCCGCGCGCTCGCCCTCGACACGGACGACGTACGTCCCGGCCGGTAGGTCGCCGGCGGCGATCTCGACCGTTTCGTAGACGCCCGCCTCGACGGACGCGTCGAAGAGCGTGCGGACCTGGCGGCCGAGCGCGTCGTAGAGAATCACCCGGACGGCCTGCGCCTCGGCGAGGCGGAAGCGGACCGATGTCTGGGGCGTGAACGGGTTCGGCGTCGCCGCCTGCACCTCGACCGGCGCGACCGTATCGGGCGTGCCCTCTTCTGCCGTGCCCACATAGTTGAAGGCGCGGAGCGTCGGGCCACGGAGTTCGCAGGTACCCGTCGTGCGGGCCGACGACGAGCGGTACCAGAAGACGTTGTCGGCTCCGTTGACGGATTCGCCGTTGAGCCACGGCTCGAACGAGAACGCGCAGCCGCCGCCGAACACGACGCCATCGTAGATCTCGTTCGTCTTGTACTGCACGACGAGCGCGTCCGCCTTCGAGAACGCGTCGGTCGGGAGCAGCAGGTCGGCCGTGCTCGGCGTGATCGTGAAGCCAGCGTTCGTCGTGGCATCCGTCACGGCCCACTCACGGACGGTCCGGGTCACGTTGCCCAGCGTCCCGCTGCCCCAGTTGCGGCGGGCCTCGGTCGCGATCGTCGTGACGACGCCAGCCGTGCTCGTCTCCGTCACGACATCATTGCTCGGCGTGCCTTCGAGGTCGAAGTCGAAGCGCCAGTAGGCGTGGTGGCGGCGCGGGCGCGACGTGCATGAGTTCGGCGACGACGCGAACGAGTACTCGGGCCAGATGCGGCCGTCCGAGTAGAAGTGCCACTTCACGCGGTAGCGGTACCAGCCCGCCTGGGCGTGGCCTGTCAGCACGAGCTCGGTGCCATAGTCCTCCACGGCGACGCCGCGGAACGTCCCCTGGTCCGAGACTGGCCCGGCGGTGCTGCGCTCGCAGTTGGTGATCACGGAGCCCGCGACGGCGTCCATGTAGTACGTGTTGGAGGTTCCGCCGGCGACGGCCGTCGCGAGGTACGGGCTCTCCGAGTCCTGCCAGTCGCGGTAGCAGCCGCAGCCGCCGGCGTCGTACTCGACGTTGAGGACCGGCACGCTGGCGCGCTCGAAGACCTTGCGGCCGAGGTAGCGCACGTTCCGGACTTCGAGGCCCGTCCCATCGGGCAGCGACGTGTTGCCGGGGCGGTAGAAGTCGAACTCCCAGACGGGGCTGGCGACGGGCCAGGCGATGTGGCCGGTCGGCGCGGAGCCGTTGGCGACGGGGTTGAGGTTCGTAGCCAGGCTCTGGGCCTGCGCGCCCGAGGCGAGCAGGGCGAGGCCGGCGGCGAGAAGGAGGCAGCGCATCGGCTTAGTTGGAGCGGGACTGCGCCCGGGCGGCAGGGTTAGCAAGGTTCCCCTCGGTCGCGGGGTCGAAGTCGTTCGAGACAAGCGTCAGCGTCTGGAGGTCCACGACGACGTAGCGCATGCGCCGGGCGAAGGTCTCGCCGGGGACGCTCTGGAGCACGTCGTACTGGAGGCAGCGCGAGCCCGGCCCGCAGGCATGGCCTGCCTCGCGGACGAGCGAGAACCCGCCGTCGACGAAGACCGGGTAGACCGAGCGCGACATGTCGGCTGCGACGGCCGCGTCGAGCGAGATGATCGCCCGCGCCGCGTCGTCCTCGGCGCGCGTCGGGCGAACCATCATCGTGCGGCTGACGTCGCGCGAGCGGACGGCCCCGCCCGCTTCGGTCACGGTCTGGACGTACTCACCCGCGGACGGGTCGTACTCGAGGACCGTCCGCAGCGTGACGTGCGAGCCGTCGTTGTCCTTGATCGTATCGGTGATGTCCGAGAGGACGCGGGGGGCCGTACGGCTGAGGCCGACGGCGGTTTGGGCGGACGCCGGGGCAAACGCTGCCGCGCCAAAGGCGACGAGGGCGAGCGCGCCGGCGAGGGCGGAACGTGGCATGTGGCCGGATGAGGTGGGAGGGCGCGCGCAACCTACGACGAAACCGGCGGATCACGCTTCATACAGCCCGCCGCCGGTCCACTTTCGGGGAGTGCCCTAACACCCGACTCCGAGCGAGACGAGGAGGGCCGGCAGGGCCAGCCACATCAGCCCTTTGACCAGGAAAAACATGAACCCGGCCACGCCGAGCCGCTTCAGCCAACGATGGCCGGGCGGAGCCGGATGGCGGTCTGGAGGCGGTTGCGTGGCCATCGGGGGCGCGGCGGGCGGGGGATTCGGACGGAGCCGTCGGGTCCGGGTTCCACGCCCTCCCGGCTGCAGCCAGTCCATCCGAGCAGGCGAGCCGCGCCGGCTGCGCTGTATCTTGAACGGCCCGGGCGCGCACGCGCGCCGGCCGCTCCGCCGTCCCTTCCGCCCCGCTCCCATGGCGTCCGAGAACCACCCCGACCTGCCCGCCGACGACCGCCCCCCGTCGCCCTCCGACGCCGGCCGCTACACGACGCGGACGTTCCTCTCGCCCGAGAGCGACGCCCCCACCGGCGACGGCGCCGCACCGGAAGCGCTTGCAGACGCGGGAGCGCTAGCCGACGCCGATGCCGCCGCCCCGATCGACGCGGACCAGCTTCGCGCTGCCCTCGAAGCGGCTCCCACGACTGCTCTCGCCGAACCGGCTGCTGAAGACGCTGCATCGGCCGACACGGCCGTCTACGAGGGAGAGGCGCCGGAAACGGCGGAACTGGAGATGACGGCTGCGCCGAGCGCCGAAGCGACCGTTGATGCGACCGCCGACTCTGAAACCGACATCGAGGACGACGAGGACATCACCGAGGACATCGACGCGGCATTCGAAGAAGAGGTCGACCCGGGCAAGGCCGACGCGCCCGCCCCGACCGGCTTCGAGGGCGACCTCGACGTGACGCCGCTCACGATCGAAGAGGTCGGGGCCGAGACGCTGATGGCGTGCCTCCGCACCATGATGACCTCGCGGCGGCTCGACGAGAAGATGCTGACGCTGCTCAAGCAGGGCAAAGGCTACTTCCACATCGGCTCGTCGGGCCACGAGGCGACGCAGACGGCCCTCGGCCGCGCGTTCGTCGGCGGCCACGACGCGTTCTGCTTCTACTACCGCGACCTCGCGACGGCCCTCTCGGTCGGGATGACCGTCGAGGAGATCCTGCGGGCGCACTTCGGCAAGGCGGCGGACCCGAACGGTGGCGGGCGCCAGATGCCTGAGCACTTCGGGCACCGCGAACTGAACATCCTCAGCACGTCGTCTTCGGTCGGCGCGCAGTATCTGCCGGCCGTCGGGTTCGCACTCGCGCATCGCCGCGACGCGGCGGCGGCCGAGCGTGCCGGCGAGCCCGCGCTCGACACCCCGAAGGCGGTCTATGTCTCGGGCGGCGAGGGCTCGACGAGCCAGGGCGCCTTCCACGAGGGCCTCAACTGGGCCGCGCGCGAGTCGCTTCCCGTCATCTTCCACATCCAGGACAACGGCTACGCGATCTCCGTGCCCGTCCGCGAGCAGACCGCCGGCGGCTCCATCTGGACGATGCTCGGCGGCTACCCGGGCCTGACGCGTCTGAAGTACGACGGCACGGACCTCCTCGCGAGCCTCGCTGCCGCGAAGGCCGCCATCGAGCACGTCCGCGCGGGCAAGGGCCCCGTCGCACTCCACGCCGACGTCGTGCGCCTGCTGCCGCACTCGTCGTCAGACGACCACAACAAGTACCGCGAAGCCGATTCGGTCGCAGCGGATCGCCTGCGGGACCCAATCCCGGCCCTCGTCCGCCGCCTCGTCGAGGCCGGCGTGACGACCGACGCCGACGTCGAGGCGCTGCGGATGGAGATCCACACCCAGGTCGACCTCGCGGCTCGCGCCGTCGAAGCCGAGGCCGACCCGGACCCGGCGACGGCCACGGCCCACGTCTACTATGAAGGCCCCGACGACCGCGTGTACGAGGCCCCAGGCGAGACCGGCGAACTTGTCGTGATGGTGGACGCCGTCAACCACGCGCTCGACGAAGAGATGGCCCGCAACGAGCGCGTACTCGTCTACGGCGAGGACGTCGGTGGGGGTAAGGGCGGCGTCTTCACGGCCACGCGCGGGCTCGCCGAGAAGTACGGCAACCAGCGGTGCTTCAACAGCCCGCTCGCCGAGCACTCGATCGTCGGCTCCGCCGTCGGGTTCGCCGCGGCGGGCTACATGCCCGTCGTCGAGATCCAGTTCGCGGATTACGTGTGGCCGAGCATGCAGCCGCTCCGCAACCAGGTCGCGTCGATGCGCTACCGCTCAAACGGCGCGTGGGAGAGCCCGATGGTGATCCGGATGCCGTGCGGCGGCTACATCCACGGCGGACTGTGCCACAGCCAGAACGTCGAGGCGCTCTTCGCACACTGGCCTGGCGTGCATGTCGTGATGCCATCCAACGCGGCCGACGCCAAGGGCCTGCTCAAGACGGCCATCCGCGGCCGCGACCCGGTGATCTTCCTGGAGCACAAGTCACTCTACCGTCAGGGCCCGGCGCGCAGCCCGGAGCCGCACGCGGACTATCTCGTCCCGCTCGGCAAGGCGCGCGTCGTCAAGGAGGGCACGGACCTGACCATCGTCACGTGGGGCGCGATCGTGTACCGCTCGCTCGCCGCGGCCCGCGCGCTCGAAAAGGAGGGCGTCTCGGTCGAGGTCATCGACGTCCGCTCGATGCTGCCGCTCGACACCGAGACCATCGTCGCCTCGGCGTGCAAGACGGGCCGCGTGCTCGTCGCATACGAGGACCACGAGTTCATGGGCTTCGGGGCGGAGATCGCCGCGCAGGTCGCGGCCGCTGCCTTCGGCCACCTCGACGCGCCCGTCAAGCGCGTCGCCGGGGCGTTCTCATCAATCCCCTACGCCGACGTTCTCGAGAAGGAGGTCTTGCCGCAGGACGAGAACGTGCTCGCGGCTGCCCGCGAGGTGCTCGCGTACTGACGTTCCGCAGGCGCTCGTTCAGGGCGCCTGCGGCGCGGCGCGTCGTGATCCACCACTCTGGGCACAGAAGATGTGCCCCAACAGGTTTCAACCGATGCGTCTCGTCCTCGCCTTAGCGGTCCTCTTCGTCGCCGCGCCCGCTTTCGGGCAGGGCAGAACGACGTTCGCCACCGAGCGCCACGACTTTGCCCGCATCGACGAGGGGCCGGTCGCGACGACGACGTTCGCGTTCACGAACACCGGCGACCGGCCCGTGCGCCTCGTCGAGGTCCGCCCGTCGTGCGGGTGCACGACGCCCGAGTACCCAACCGGCGCCATCGCGCCCGGGGCGACGGCCGAGATCGTCGTCGCGTACGCCTCGGAGGGCCGCCCGGGGCCATTCGAGAAGCACGTCACCGTCGTCACGGACGGCGGCGAGACAACGACGCTGACCATCGTCGGCGACGTGATCCCGGGCTTTACGCGAGGCGGGGCCGCCCAGGGCTCGATGGTCTTCGAACGCGACGTGTTCATCGTCGACGCGGAAGCGGGGGAGGCGGTGCAGCAGGCGTTCCGGTTCCAGAACCAGGGCGAGGCGCCGGTTCGCATCACGTCCGTCCGCACGTCCGCCGGCGACGCCGTGCAGGTCGTCTTTCCCGACCGCCCGGTCTTCGCGCGCGATGTGGCAGGGATTCTCGTGACGGTCGAGAACCCGGCCGCCATCGCGCGGGCGGACGGCTCGTTCGACATCGCCATCACGATGGAGACGACGGACACGGTTCAGCCCGTGAAGTCCCTCCGGCTCCGCGGCGTGGCGCAGGCGGGCGGGTGAGCGGCCGCGTTGTCCAGGTGAGCGTCTCGCCACGGGGCGGCGTGCCCAAGCTCGCCGTCGCCGAGGCGGAGGTCGGCGTGAACGGCCTTGCGGGCGACGCCGTGCGGTACACGAAGATCCACGGCGGGCCCGAGCGGGCGGTCTGCCTCTTCTCGCTGGAGATCATCGAAGCCCTTCAGCAGGAAGGGCACCCGGTCACCCCCGGCACGACGGGTGAGAACCTGACGCTCGCGGGCGTCGAGTGGGCCGAGCTTCACGCGGGCGACGAGGTTGCGGTCGGAGAGGCGGTCCGGCTCCAACTCACGACGCGCGTCGAGCCGTGCAAGACGATTGCAGCGTCGTTCGCCGGCCGCGACTTCAGGCGCATCCAGCCCGCCACGCATCCCACCGAGACGCGCTGGTACACGCGTGTGCTCGCCGGCGGGACGGTCCGTCCGGGCGACGCCGTCGAGGTCATCGCCGCAGACTGATGGCGTCCGGGTTGGCCGTTAGCGGCGGGGCGGGCTCGCGTTCGGGCCGGGCTCGGGGCGCGGGTCCAACTTGCTGATGAGCAGCGTCTCACGGATAGCTGACGAGACGTAGAGCACGCCGACGAACGGGATCGCGACGAGCGCGAACAGGTCGAACGCGGTCCACTCGGCGCTCCACAGCGTGCGCGTCGGGTTGCCCGCGGCCCAGATGGCCGTGTTGACGCCGATCATCACGACGCGCAACTCGGTCGGGCCGCCGCCCCAGAACGAGATCTTGAACACGCCGCGCGCGATCTCGACCATGTTGACGAGGTTCATCATGAGCAGGAAGCCCACGAGGATCCCGAGCGCGAACTCGATGCGCATCAGCGGCCCGAGGCCGAGGGCGACGAAGATGAGCGTTGCTGAGACGGCGTCGGCCTGGTGGTCCACGAAGAACCCGTACTTCTCGCGGCGGATGTCGCGGACACGTGCGAGCGTCCCGTCGAGCGAGTCGCCCCACCAGTGGAGCACGTAGCCGAGGGAGGCGATGTGGAGCCAGAGCAAGCTCCGCCCGGCGAGCACATATCCCGCCGCCGTGAGGCCGGCCCCGACGAAGGCGGCGAGCGTCAGCGTATCCGGGGTGACCCATGCGGGCAGGCTGGCTGCCATGCGTGGCAGCGCCCACTTCTCGAAACGCGCCAGAAAGGTGTCATTGACTCGTGGCGTAGCGGCGGGCGTAGTGGGCACAGGCGGCAGCACGTCAGGTGGCAGAAGCTGTGGCGAGGGCATGGTCGAGGTCGGCGAGCAGGTCCGCCTCGTCCTCGACGCCGACCGAGAGGCGCACGAGACTGTCCGAGAGGCCCGAGGCGCGGCGCACGTCGGCCGGGATGGAGCCGTGCGTCATGCTCGCCGGGTGCGAGACCAGGCTCTCGACGCCGCCGAGGCTCTCGGCGAGGGCGAACACGCGCGTCGCGGCCATGAAGCGGACGGCCGTCTCGATGCGGTCGTCGTGGAGGGTGAACGAGACCATGCCGCCGAAGCCGCGCATCTGCTTTTTCGCGACCTCGTGCCCGGGGTGGTCCTCGAAGCCCGGCCAGCGGACGTCCGCGACGGCCGGGTGGTCGCGCAGGTGCCGCGCGACGGCGGCGCCATTGATGCAGTGCCGCTCCATCCGCAGGTGCAGCGTCTTGGTCGCGCGGAGCAGCAGGAAGCAGTCCATCGGCCCCGGCGCGGCGCCGGTGCACTTGATCTGGAAGCGGAGGTGCTCCGCCCACGCGTCGTCCGACGTCATCACGGCCCCGCCGACGACGTCCGAATGCCCGCCGATGTACTTCGTCGACGAGTGGACGACGAGGTCGGCGCCGAGGGCGAGTGGCTGCTGGAGGTAGGGGCTCGCAAACGTGTTGTCGACGGCGAGCGTGACGCCGGCGGCCTGTGTGACAGCCGCGAGCGCGGCGATGTCCGTGACGCGCAGCAGCGGGTTCGTCGGCGTCTCGGCCCAGACGAGGCGTGTCTCGGGTGTCATGGCCGCCCGGGCGGCGTCGAGGTCCGAGAGGTCCGCAAACGTGAAGCGGACGCCCATCGGCTCGTGGATCTGCCGCATGAGGCGGTAGGAGCCGCCGTAGAGGTCGTTCGACGCGACGACGTGGTCGCCGGGGCGGAGGCGCCGCAGGACGGCGTCGGTCGCCGCAACGCCTGAGGCGAAGGCGACTGCCTGGGTCGCGCCTTCGAGCGAGGCCAGGTTGCCTTCGAGTGCGCTGCGCGTCGGGTTGGAGACGCGGGCGTACTCGTGGCCCTGGTGCTCGCCGGGGGCCGTCTGCACGAAGGTGCTCGTGAAGTAGACCGGCGTCATGATGGCGCCCGTCGTCGGGTCCGGCGCCTGCCCGGCGTGGACGGCGCGTGTGGCGAAGCCCCAATCGGGGGCGGAGTCAGGAGTCGTAGACACGGGGCGTCGAAAAAAAGAGGGCGGGGGCGCAGACGCGCCCCCGCCGGGTGAGCCGACCGGCCGCGGCGGCCGTGCCGCGGGCGGCCGGACGCGCTAGTTCATCGGGATGCCGGCGCAGGCCGAGACCGAGCGGGCGTCGTCGATGCGGCCGAGCGTCGTGTAGACGCGGAAGAGGGCCGTGCACGCACCGCGCTGGTCATCGCCCTCGGCCGAGAGCGTCCGGGCGCGGTCGAAGTACGGCAGCGACTGCTCCAGGAGGGCGTTGCGCTCGGCGATGAGGCGCGCGTTCTCGGCGTTGGCCGTGGCCGCGTTGGCCTCGGCGCTGAGGACGGCGGCCTTGTTCTGGATCGCCGCGCCGAGGTTGTACTGCGCCGAGGCGTCGTTCGGGGACAGCTCGACGGCGCGCGTGAGCTCGCGGATCGCGTCGTCCACGCGGCGCGCCTGGAGGAGCGCGACGCCGTACTGGAGGCGCATCGCGGGCTCGGTCGCGGGCGTCGCGCGCGTGAGCTCGGTCTCGTAGCGCGCGAGCGCGTCGGCGGCGCGGCCGGGCGTGCGCTCGTAAGCGGCGAAAAGGTCGGCGCGGATCGCGGCGTCCTCCGGGAAGCGCGTCGCGGCGTCTTCGAGGACCGTGATCGCTTCGGTGCCCTGGTCGGCGGCGATGAGCGAGCGCCCGAGGCGGCGGTAGGTCGCCGCGTCGGTCGGGTCGAGTCGGATGGCCGTCCGGTACGGCTCAACGGCGGCGTCCTCGTCGCCGGAGGCGTAGAGCGCGAGGCCGTAGTTGACCTGGCTCTGGGCCGAGTCCGGGCGGACCTGCGTCGCGGTCCGGAAGAGGATGCGGGCGCCGCTGTAGTCCGGCGGCGTCTGCTGGAACGCCTGCCCGCCGCGGTTCATGGACGTGATCCAGAGGTTGGTCATCACGTTGGTCGCGTTGACGTTCGTCGGGGCGAGCGCGACGGCGCGCTGGGCGTCCATGAGCGCCATCACGACGGCCATCGAGTCGACCGACGCCGTGTCGGCGGCGATCTGGCGGCGGCGGATGTCGGCGCGGAGGATGTACGCCTCGGCGTCCGTCGGCGTGCGCGCGACGGCCGTGTCGGCGAGGGCGAGCGCGGCGGTGAAGTTGCCCGCGTCGGCGAGCGTGCGGGCGCCGCCGAGGCCGCCGGCGGCCGGCGCGGCGCACGCGCTCAGCGCGGCGAGGAGGACGAGCAGGAGAAACGGCGAGGGCTGGCGCATGGGACCGAAGAGAGAAGGGGGCGGAGCACGCCCGGCGTGCCGGACGCGCCAAAGGTACGGGCTACCTTCCACGCGACAACCGACCCCGTGGGTCCGACCATGCCGCCCGCCCGCCGCGCTTTCCTCGACGGTCTGATCGACTACGCCGGTCTGTTCCCGCCGGCCGAACTGGCCATGGAGCCCGCGGTCGCGCTCTACGGCCGCTACCGCACGGACGCCGACGCGTGGATGCTCGGCCGCTTCCTCGTCACGGCCGTACGGCTCGCCGAAGCAGACCCGTTCGTGGCAGGCATCGCGGGCGACGAGGCGGTCCGCTTCTCCGTCCTCGGCGCCGCGCCGGCAGCGGTCCAGTTCGCCCCGGGTGCCGAGGCTGCCCCGAGCGCACCCGATGTGACGTGGCTGATGGCTGCCGAAGCCGCGGTCGGGGAGGCCCGGGCCTTTGAGGCGCGCCACGAGGGTCGCGCCGTCTGCGACGCCTTCGAGTTTCGCCTGCCCGCACCGCTCGCCCGCGACGCCGACGGCCTCGCCGGGGCGCTCGTCGGCCTCGGGCAGCGCCTCGCCGCCGATCCGGCCCACGCAGCCGACCGCGTGGCCGTCGAGGTGCCGTTTCTGTCGGACCCCGACACGCCCGAACCGGCGGCCCACGCCGTCGCCGTCGCCAACGGCCGCCTCGGCCGAGCCGCATTCGCCGTCAAGTTCCGCTGCGGCGGCGAGGGCGTCCCGGGCGCTGAAGCGCTCGCCGAGGCGATGACTGTCGCCCGCCGCGCGGGCGTCGCCTTCAAGGCCACGGCCGGCCTGCACCACCCGCTCCGCCACGAGACGCTCGCCGGGCCCGTCGCCCACGGCTTCGTCAACGTCTTCGGCGGCGCCGTCCTCGCAGACGTCCACGGCCTCCGCGCCGACGACCTCGCGGAGATCCTCGACAGCCGCGACGCGGCCGAGTGGTCGCTCGGCGACACGCTCGCCTGGAAGCGCCTCGTGGCGCGTCCCGAGCAGATCGAGACGGCGCGCTCGCGCACGGCCCTCGCCTACGGCTCGTGCTCCTTCGACGAGCCCCGCGCCGACCTCCGCGCCCTCGGCTGGCTGTAAAACCGGGTACGGGGTTCCGGGTACTCGGGCTCAGCGTACCTCGTCCTTCGTCCCCCGTCCCTCCGATGACCTCCTTTCTCGACGCAGACCCCGCCCTCGGCTTCGGCCTGAACAACCTGCCGTACGGGTGCTTCTCGCGTACCGCGTCGCCGGACGATCTCCCCTCCGTCGGCGTCCGGCTCGGGGAGTATGTGATCGACCTCCACCTGCTTAACGAGCACGAGGTGCTCGACGTGCCGGGGCTGCACTACGCGCTCACCGACACGACGCTGAACCGCTTCATGGCGGCCGGGAAGCCGGTCTGGGACGCTGTTCGCGCGCGGCTACAAGACCTGCTGAGCGCCGACGGCGACCCGGCGTTGCGCGAGGACGCCGACTTGCGAGCCCGGGTCGTCGTCCCGCTGGCCGACGTCACGATGCACGTTCCGGCACTCATCGGCGACTACACCGACTTCTACTCGTCGCGGCAGCACGCGACCAACGTCGGGATCATGTTTCGCGGGGCGGACAACGCGCTCATGCCCAACTGGCTGCACCTGCCGGTCGGCTACCACGGGCGCGCGTCGAGCGTCGTCGTGAGCGGCACGCCCGTCGTGCGGCCATGCGGCCAGACGCGGCCCGACGACGCGGCGCCGCCCGTCTTCGGCCCGAGCCGCCAACTCGACATCGAGCTCGAACTCGGCGTGTTCGTCGGGCCGGGCAACGCGCTCGGCGAGCCCGTCGCCATCGCGGACGCCCGCGACCACATTTTCGGCTACGTGCTCGTCAACGACTGGTCGGCCCGCGACCTCCAGAAGTGGGAGTACGTGCCCCTCGGGCCGTTTCTGGCCAAGAGCTTCTGCACGAGCGTCAGCCCGTGGGTCGTCCCGGCGGTCGCCCTCGACCCGTTCCGCATCCCGGGCGAGGCGCAGGACGCGACGGCCGGCAATCCCGAGCCGCTCCCGTACCTCCGGCAGGCCGAGCCGCGCGCCCTCGACGTCCAACTCGATGTCCGGCTAGACACGGCGGCGATGCGCGCGAGCGGAGCCGATGCGGTGACGGTCGCGCGGTCCAACGCGAAGCATCTGTATTGGAGTCCCGAGCAGCAACTCGCGCACCACACCGTCGCTGGGTGCAACCTGCGCCCCGGCGACCTGCTCGCCTCGGGGACGATTTCGGGCGAGACCGACGACAGCTTCGGGTCCTTCCTGGAGATCACGTGGCGCGGGACGCGGCCCGTGACGCTTCCGTCGGGCGAGGAGCGGCGCTTTCTCGAAGACGGCGACCGCGTCGTCATCGAAGGCGCCGCCGAGGCTGGGGGCGTGCGGGTCGGGTTCGGGACCGTCGAAGGGACGGTGACTCCGGCCCGAGCCGTTTAATCTCAGTGGGGTGGAGCCTTCACGGAAGCTTTGCGCGCAGTGAAGGTGCCTCTATATTCGCGCGGAGCGGTTTCTGCCGGCACGCTCAGTGCTCTCCCGCCCCCTCTGTGACCTCCGACCGCATGCACGTTGCCACCCCCTCGCTCCTGCACCATTCGCTGCGGCTCGGCGACTTCGACTTCGAGTACCCGGCGGGACTGACCGCGCAGTATCCCGCCGAACCTCGCGAATCCGCGCGCCTGATGGTCGTCGACCGCGCGGCCGGGACGGTCGAGCACCGGACCATCGCCGACCTGCCCGGCTACTTCGGGGCGGGCGACGTGCTCGTCGTCAACGACACGATGGTCTTCCCGGCACGCCTCCACGGCGAGAAGGAGAAGACCGGCGCGCGCGTCGAGGCGTTCCTGCTGCGCGAGCTCAACGCCGAGCACATGCTCTGGGACGCCGTCGTGGACCCGGCCCGCAAGGTCCGCGTCGGCAACCGGATCGACTTCGCCGAAGGGCTCTCGGCCGAGGTCGTCGACAACACGACGAGCCGCGGGCGCACGCTGCGGTTCATCTTCGACGGGACGCCAGCCGAACTCCACGCGCTCATCGACCGCATTGGCGAGACGCCGATCCCGCCGTACCTCCGGCGGCCCGTCGAGCCGGCCGACCGGGTCCGCTACCAGACGCTTTTCGCGCGCGAGCGCGGCGCCGTCGTGGCGCCCGATGCGGGCCTGCACTTTACACCGGCCCTGCTGCGCGCGCTCGCCGACCGCGGCGCGCACGTCGCCCCCGTCACGCTCCACGCGGGGCTTGGCACGTTCGAGGCAGTCGAGGTCGAGGACCTCAGCAAGCATCGCATGGACTCTGAGTGCTACTGCGTGCCGCACGAGACGACCGAGACGGTCAACCGCGCCCTCCAGAGCCCCGTCCACACCGTTACCGCCTGCGGGACAACTGTCGTTCGGGCGATCGAATCCACACTCTCGGCCGACCGTCTCCTCAAGCCCGCGAAGGGGTGGACCGACAAGTTTGTCTACCCGCCGTACGACTTCCACGTCACCGAGCGGCTGCTGACCAACTTCCACCGCCCGCGGTCGACGCTGCTCATGACCGTCGCAGCGTTCGCTGGCCTCGAACTCGTCCAGCACGCCTACGAAGAGGCGATCCGCCACGAGTACCGCCTGTTCTCGTTTGGCGACGCGATGCTGGTTGTGTGAGAGACGGAAGCGGGGGATGCCCCGAGCCGATCTTCCGTCCATGGCCGACCCTCGATCCGCGACCTCGTCAACCGTCGGCGCCGTACTGCCGGCCGGTGGGGCGGGGCTGCGCCTCGGCGGCGTGCCGAAGCAGTTTCGCCGCCTCGGCGACGCGCCGGTGTTCGTGCAGACGGCGCGAGCGTTCGCCCGGCACCCCGAGATCGGCGCAGTTGTCGTCGTTGCGCCCGAAGCGAGCGTCGCCGGCGCACGCGATGCCCTCGCCGCGTTTGATGTCGAGGCGGTCGTCGTCGCCGGCGGTGCGACGCGGGCCGAGTCGGTCGAATGCGGAATCGCGGCACTGCCGGTCGCCGTCGAGACCGTCCTCGTGCACGACGCCGTCCGCCCGTTCGTCTCGGCGGCGCTGATCGCGCGCGTCCTCGCGGCCGTCCAGGCGCACGGTGCCGCGGCGGCAGCGACCCGCGTCGCGGACACGCTCCGGCGGGCGAGCGGCGAGCGGTTCGGGCCGACCGTCGAGCGCGACGGGCTGTGGGCGATGCAGACGCCGCAGGGCGCCCGCCGTGCTCTGCTCAAGGCGGCATACGCCGACCGGGGTGCCGTGGCACCGACCGACGAGGCGGGCCTGCTCGGGCTCGCCGGAATCCCGGTTCATGTCGTCGAGGGCGACACGCGCAACGTCAAAGTCACCACGCCGACCGACTGGGCGCTCGCCGAGGCACTCTGGCCGGCGTGGGCCGCGTCCCATATCGGAACCCCCAGCCCGTAACACGGGAGCCGGCGCTGCCCGAGGCCGGGCCGCGTCGCGATCTTGCCCGACCCGCTCTCCGTCCTCCCCATGCGCATCGGCCACGGCTACGACGTCCATCGCCTCGTCCCAGGTCGCCCGCTGATCCTCGGCGGCGTGACCGTGCCGTCTGAGGTCGGGCTCGACGGGCACTCGGACGCCGACGTGCTTACACACGCCGTCATCGACGCCCTCCTCGGCGCGGCCGCTCTCGGTGACATCGGATCGCACTTTCCCGACACCGACGACGAGTGGCGCGGCGCGGACAGCCTGGACCTGCTGCGGACCGTCGTCGCGCGCCTCTCCGAGGCCAGCTTCCGCGTCGGCAACGTCGACGCAACGGTATGCCTGCAGCGCCCTAAACTGCGCCCATTCATCGACGCGATGCGCGAGCGGCTTGCCGTCGGACTGGGCATCGATGCGGGCTGCGTCTCCGTCAAGGCGACGACGGGCGAGGGAATGGGCTTCGTCGGGACCGGCGAAGGGGCCTCGGCCCACGCCGTCGCACTCCTCTTCGACGCGCCTAGAGCCGAGACGCCGTGACCGAGTGGGCCGACGCCTTTCTGACGTGGCTGCGGTCGCTCCCGCCGGGCGGCATCTACGCCGTCGTGTTCGTCGTGGCGTGGGGCGAGAACGTGATCCCGCCTGTCCCCGGTGACCTCGTCGTCGTCGTGGCCGGCTCGCTCGTCGCGCTCGGCCTCGTCGATGCCCTCCCGACGTTCGGACTGGCGACGGCCGGGTCCGTGCTCGGCTTTATGACCGTTTTTGCAGCGGGTCGCCGCCTCGGTGTAGCGGTCCACGATCCGACCCGTCTGCGATGGATTCCACGCGGCGCGCTCCGCACGTCCGAAGCCTGGCTGGCGCGGTGGGGGATGGGCATCGTTGCGGCGAACCGGTTTCTGAGCGGAGGACGGGCTGTCATTGGACTGCTGGTCGGCGCGTCGGGTCTACGCGTCGTGCCTGTGGCGGTGTGGGCGACGGTCAGCGCGCTCGTCTGGAACGCACTTCTCGTCGGCGGAGGGTACTGGCTCGGGAACGAGTGGCCGCTCGTCGTAGACGTGCTGCGGACATACGGGCGTACGGTGACGGTCGTCCTCGTGGTCGCTGCGGTTGTCTATGCTGTACGCCGCTGGCGCGGCCGGTCCGTACCGCGAGACGGCGCGGCAGCGGAGTAAGAAACCGCGAAGTCCCTCCGGAGGGGCAATGGGCCGGGTCGGACGGTTGACCGGGGGGCGCGGGGCGGGGTACTATCCCGGCTCTGCAATGCAGAGGCGCTCCGGCGCCGCTCGCTGGCGTAGCTCAGTTGGTAGAGCAGCTGATTTGTAATCAGCAGGTCGGGGGTTCGAGTCCCTCCGCCAGCTCTGCCCGAGGGGTGACCCACGGGCCTGTTCTTTTCTAGTTCTGGGCAGGTGGCCGAGTGGTTAAAGGCGACAGACTGTAAATCTGTTCTCGTAAGAGTACGGAGGTTCAAATCCTTCCCTGCCCACGGAAGATGGTTGAGATGAGGAAGGCCCGAGAGGCGAAAAGGAACTCATTGAGCCTCCTTGGCTCGGCTCGGCCTTCGGCATGTTGGCCCTTTTTGCGGGAGTAGCTCAGTTGGTAGAGCACGGTCCTTCCAAGTCCGGGGTCGCGGGTTCGAGTCCCGTCTCCCGCTCCCGGCCCGGCGCCGGGCGCCCGCACGGGTCGGCTCCCCGACGGTTTTCCGCCTCCTTAGCTCAGCGGTAGAGCACCTCCATGGTAAGGAGGGGGTCCCGGGTTCAATTCCCGGAGGAGGCTCCAGCCTGCCACGTGTGCAGGGCGCGCGTGATGCGCGGCTTCTTTCTTCAGACTCTCCCTACCCCAGCAATGGCAAAGGAAACGTTCCAGCGCAACAAGCCGCACGTCAACGTCGGCACGATCGGCCACGTCGACCACGGCAAGACGACCCTCACCGCCGCCATCACCAAGGTCCTCGCCGAGGCCTCCGGCGGCACCGCGATCTCGTTCGACCAGATCGACAAC
>DASWMO010000348.1:0-31529 GCA_036399715.1 Rubricoccaceae bacterium | reverse complement strand
CGGACGGCCCCAATCCTTTTCAGCATGGGGGCCTTTACCCTCCCACCCCTGACGAACTACGCGCTGGGGCACTGCGCGCCCGTGGTGTGCCCCTTCCCGGCCCAGAGGTTGAGCAAGGGATGGGCCACCGGCTCATTCATTCCCGCTCCCGTTACTCTATGAGGCAAGGAACGGGAGTGAACGGTCGGGAGACCGTTAGAGCCGTCTCCGTTGGGACGCTCCCTGAGCCTCCGCCGCGCGAGTGGCGTGTCGCGGGACTCGTCCCGGAGGGGGCCCCATCGATCCTCGCCGGGCACTCCGGGCTCGGCAAGTCTTACGTCGCCCTCTGCCTTGCCCTCTGCGTTTGCACGGGTCGCCCGTTTCTAGGACGCGACGTCAGGAGTGCCTCGGTACTCTGGGTCGACCGCGAGCTCGACCAGGAAGAGACGGCCCGGCGAGCCTACGCTGTTGCCCGGGGAATGGGGCTCGATCGTCCGCCGGACAACCTGTTCTACCTCCGTCCGCTCGCCGCCATCGGGACCGATGAGGCGCAGGCCGTCGTCCTCGCAGACATTGAAGAACACGCAGTCGGGCTGACTATCCTGGACAGCCTGACGCTAGGGGCCGTCGGGGACGCGAAAGAACAACGCGACGTCGTCCCAGTCATGCGGACCGTCGAAGCGTGGGGGACCTCGCTCTGCATCGACCACATCACGAAGGCGGCCGCGGCCGGCAATCAGTCGTCGGCGTCCATCTTCGGGAGTGGCATGAAGCGGGCCATGGCTCGGTCTACGTTCAACCTCGTCCCGGCTGGGGACGCCCTCACGCTCCATCCGGATAAGTCCAACTTCGGGCCGGCCTCAACACCGGTACACTTCCTCGCCCGACATGGTGCTGACGAGGCAGGCCGGCCCGAGGTTGTCTTCGAGAAGGTAGAGGTTGGGCACGAGTCCCTTGACGGCGCCGGGGAGCATGCGCCGGCACATGAGCAGACCTTCCTCGCACTCGCCCGGCTCTATGCCGAGGCTGGCGCGCCGGTCCACCTCTCGGCGCTCATGGCCGACCGGGACTTGAGGCGGGGGACGGTCCGGAACCGCCTCTCGGCACTGAAAGGCCGAGTTGTCAAGCACGGGGATAACACGTACTCGCTAGAGCTCCCGGTGGTGACGGCTTCCGAGGGGACGGGGACTCCTCCCTCCCCCGACCGTTCACCTCCGTGAGAGGCCGGGAATGAGTCCATGAATGAGAGCATGGGGAGACAGGGCAGGGTTGTCCCGAGGGTTGTTTTTGCTTTTTGACCTGGCCCTTGATTGGGCAGACAGACCTGAACCCCATATAGACACCCTCGGGGCTGGGCTTTCACGGCTACCCCCAAGTGGCCCCACCCCCTCGCTGAGTGCGACGCCTCGTTGTGGTCCCACCTGCGCGCGTGAGACACAGAGACAGGTCAGGACTTCTGCACCCCCTCCATGATGCCCCCCACAACATGACCCCTAAACGTTGGGTAACGTTGGGTAGATAGGGCGCTCATGGCCATCTCGGATCGGCCTCAATGGCCTCAATTGCCCTCATGCGAGCCTCACACTGCCCCTCACGAAGTTCGAGGACACTTTTGTGAATGATTAGATAACAGGACTGTAAGTTGGGCCCGCAACCAGTCTGTTCGCTACCCCTAATCCGAGGCGTCGTAGGGGAGCGACTCGACAGGCCCGACTCCCTTGATGACATTTCAGACAGCCTGACGGCGTACCTGCAATGCCCCCTGTGGGCACGTATCATCACCCCGCTTTTCCATCTGTCAAACTAGCATTGGGAGCCCAGAGGAGTACGCTCGCATGCAGCCATGGACCGAGAGGCTGGTTCGCTAGCCGCGCCTACACCTCGCTCGGGCCTGTCCATTGGTAATCAACTTTCTGACTATCTATGAAGGTCATTGCAACCTTCCTGCTGAGCATCCTCGTCCTGCTATCAAGCCCTGCCGCACTTGGACAAGCCGTTCCAAGCACCATCGCCTTGTTCTCGCGGCACAAGGATTCTCTGGGCCGGTTCTCCATCGGGCTCCCACCGGCGTGGGCCCTTGAGCCGCCCGGGGATGGCGATTGCTTCGCCGCTGGGCGCTCGTGGACGGAGAAGGGTGGGCAGGAGGGCTTCACCATCATCAATATTGGATGCGAGGACAACCCTGGCTCGGACGCGTTCGACGCGGCTGAACTCCTCCATGAGCTTGACACCCCAGCGGGGTTAGCCACCTTCTTGCAGGAGATCAATGAGGACAGTGAACTCAACGTCCGCCACGAGTCTCACGGGGCCGGACAGCTTGGAAAGATCTACGCCCTCCGGTGGGTATACAGGGTAGACGTCCCGACCGCCGATGGTCCGATCCCCTTCCGGGCCGTGCAGTACCTCGCCTCGCTCCCGAACCTCCGCGGCCAGTACGTCTTCACCTGCATGACGTCTAGAGCGGACGGCGGGGAGGGGATCGGGGTTTGCGACGCGGTCGCTAGAACGTTCACCCTCGTCCCAGAAAGCGCCCCGAGCGTGCGCATGTGACCCGCTGCTCTCTTGGATTGGCCCTCGCCTTCTTTGCATCGCTGCCCCTCGCTCACCCCAACGCCCAGGCGCAGACCCGCCCTGCTGTCGACGCCTCTGAGTTTCCGGTCTTCAAGGACCCAGACCACCGCTTCTCCCTCCAATACCCTCCGACATGGGTGCCTGGCACCGTGGCAGCTGAGCAGTGCTTCGTTGCTACTTCTGGGCGGCTCGGCGATCCGGAGTTCAACGTCTTGCGCCTCGCATGCAAACCGCACGATCCCGGAGGGCCCTCCGCGGCTGAGCTCGCTCGAATCCTCGAGCACCCGGATAATCTGGCGTCGTTCCTTGATGCTGCGCGGGAGTACGGCGGGGGCGGCGTCGAGATCGGGGTCGAGTACGTTTCACATTCGCTCGTGCGGATCGGCGGTCTCCCCGCCGTCCGGTTGCTGACCCGGTTGTCCATTCCGCTCAGCGGCACCTCACCCGCCATCCTTCACTCGGTCCAGTACGTCGCGGACGCCCCGGCTCGCGCGGGTCGGTACGTCCTCCACTGCGGCACCACGGCGCCTGACCCCGGCCGAGTCTTCTGCGACGCGCTCGCCGCCACACTCGAATTAGGGTCGGGAGCGGAGCCTGCAATTCTAGCCCTCCAACTACCCCTCCCCGCCGAAGAGAGCCCTGCGGTCGTGTGGTCCAGGTGGACCCTTGTCCGGGGGACGAACCCCGACACGGGAGCCCGAGAGGTCTCCATACGGACCGGGTCAGACCGCCTCGGCCTCGCCTTCGTCTGTCAGGGTGGAGGGCCCAGTCCAGTCCTCCTTCACCCCCCCCTACGTGGGGACGCGGACGGAAAGGTCGAGTTCACCTACCGGTTTGGTAGTGGGGCCGACGAAGGCCCATACCGGTCGAGTCTGCTCAGCGATCTCCGACGTTCATTCCCATTTGCGATAGGCGAGGGTGGGCCCTTCTTTCGGGGGATCGGTCAGGCCAGGACAGCTACGCTGACGATCGTAGATCCTAGCAGCGCAGAGCGCCTGACCGCCGTTCTCAACGTTAGAGGACTCAGTCAAGCCCTCACCCGGATGCCATGTCAGTAAAGGATTTGGATTAGTGGGGTTGACCCTGCAAATCCATAGGCCGCAGTGAGCCGAGAGCTTGTTACTAATAGAGGCCGCGTGCTAGCGGGCGACGACGAGCCGGGCGCTCTCGGCGAAGGTCTCACCGACGACGCGAACGACGTAGAGGCCAGGCGAGAGCAGGCGGCCGTCGATCGTAAGTGCGACCTCGCCCCCTACCGCCTCCCCATTGAGGATCGTCTGGATCGAGCGTCCCAGGGCGTCGTAGACCGTTGCAGTTACCCGCTCAGGCTGGCCGAGCGTGAGGACGAGTCGCGACGTTCCGGACGAAGGGTTCGGGTGCGGCGCTTGTAGACGAACCGTGTTGGCGAGAGGGGCCGTCTCGTCAGCAACCGTAATCCGGTCCTGGTACAGGTACACCTTCCCAAACACCGGGGCGCCGACGACCCCGAATGGGGCCCCCACTGCGATCCGTCTGCCCTCGACTGCAACCGAGGTTCCGAATGCCTCGCCAGCGACGGGCGAAGGCGACACGAGCGCTGCCGTCTGGGACCACCTCGCTCCGTCGTACCCATAGAGGAACGCGCGGCCAAGTGAGTCCGCGTCGATCCGAGCGCCGATGAGGGCTCGACCGCCGTCGAGGGCCACGTCTGACCCGAACGAGCTTCCGGACCCAGGTCCCACCAGTGCGACCGTCGAGGTCCAGGAGAGTCCGTCGAACACGGTGGCCCCGCCCCCGTCTCCGCCGGGCTCCGAGCGAGCCCCGACGAGGGCGCGGCCCCCGCTTACTGCAACAGACGTCCCGAATAGACCGTCATTCTCGGGGGAGGGCGAGTTCAGCACGGCGACGCGCTCCCATGCGGCTCCGTCCCGCTCGTAGACGTACGCGAGCCCGACCGACGGCCCGCCCGCCGTCGAGCGCGGGGAGCCGACGACGGCCCGGGCACCGTCGAGGGCCACCGAAGTCCCGAACGAGGCCGAGCCCTCGGGGATCTCAGGCCGGAGTATCTGGGCAATCCTCCACGTGCCGCTTGCCCGCTCGTAGAGGTACGCTTGGCCTTGTGCAGTCTCAATCCCTGCGGGGGCTCCAACGAGGAGCCTGTCCCCGTCGAGCGAGAGGGCGCTCCCGAACGCCCCGTTTCCCGAGAGGGTCTGAGACGGGGACCACCCCGACGGCCCCCGCGTGTATACACTGACCGCGCTAGGGTTCCCCACGAACAGTTGGTCCGGCCCAATCGCGACGGCCGTGCACCCCGTAGCGATCCTGGTCTCCATCGAGGAGACACCGCCCACCACGGAAAAGACGTAGACGGAGGGGGACGCCTGGCCATACAGCGTGCTCCCTCCCGCGCAGACGGCAACGCGGTTCCCAGAGAGAGCAACATCAGTACCGAACCGGTGTCCCGACCGGACCGGCCCGAGGGTGACGTTGGATACAAGGGCCCCTCCTGTTGGACCAAGCTCGAAGGCATGAACGGCTCCGGCCCCATATGCCGTCTCGATCTGGGTTCGAGGGGAGCCGAGGAGGGCACGATTCCCATCCAGCGCGACCGCCTCGCCAGCATTACCGAACCGGAGTTCTGGCGTCTCTGCTACGGCGAGGACTGCCGACCGTGCCCAAGTGGACCCGTTGAAAGCGAACAAGAGAGCACGTTGAAGCCGGGGGGACCCAATGAGCGCGCGTCCCTCGTCGAGTTGGACATCCGCGCCGAACTGCGCCGGGGGGTCTATCCCCCCCGCGTCGTCGGCCAGAACGCCCGTTGAAGACCATGAACTCCCGGCACGTTGGAATGTGTAGACACGCCCGGTGCTGATCATCGGGGCGCCAACCAGGAGCCGGTCTCCCTCGAGGGCCAACGAGAGAAGACCGCTCGCGAGTCCAACACCCCCAGGTCCTAGGTCGGCCTCCCACTGCCACCCCGTCCCGACGAGTTCGAACGCGTGGATGCGTGCCCCACCGGTTACCCCGATGATGTCAACCACCACTGCGTGTGTGCCGTCTATTGCGACTACCTCTCCGAACCCGGCCCCGTCACTACCCGGAGCCGTTAGTGACGCCGTGAGTGACCACGCGCCTCCCAAGTTCTCGAAGATGTAGGCTCTGCCCCTGCCCGTCGCGAACCGCGCGCCGATGATCAGCCGTTGGCCGTCAAAATCGAGCGCTTCCCCGAAGTAGGTGCGGACCCCCGGGGGAGGAGGCAGCCGGATTACGTCAGACTGAACCCACTCGGTCCCCTCGAGCTTGTAGATGTACACGGCTCCGGCACTGAGTCCTGAGTCCGGACCGGCGAACGGCGAGCCCACGAACATGAGGCTGTCCTTTATGACGATATCCGCCCCGAATCGAAACTCGTTGGGGCCCGTCGGGATGATCGTCTGGCTCCGCGCCCAACCGCTGCCCGTTCGCCGGAGCACGTGGACTTCCCCGCTCCCCGTCAAGTCGTACACCCCGAAGTGCAGTCCACTGACCGCCGCATAGTCCCCGCCGACTGCAAGGACGCTTCCGAACCCCTCGTCTCCCGTAGACCCGTAGTACGGAGGAGACACGACGGCTTCGAGGGTCGGGGCGACGAGCCCTGACTGGGCTCGGACGTTCACAACGCACAGCAGGGCGAGAAGAGTAGCAAGGAGGCGCATCGGCACTTGAGAGTGAAGCCAGATGGTAAGGGGCACCTAACTGACCCGCAATCCGCTTCACCCTACCCTATGTGCACCCGAGTAAGCCAACCCAAGGAGGGCGAGGGCGCTCGTTGGCCCAGTCACGGGCGACGGTCCCGGTACACAGCCGCCAAGGGCGGCTCGGCCCAGTTTATCGTCCTCGACGCGCTCGGCCGCGAGGTTGCCGTCGTCCATAAGGGATACGTCGTCGCAGGCGAGCGCGTCGTCGGCGGTCACACATCGAAGGTGCCGGCCGGCGTCTACGTCATCTGCGCCGAGGTGTCCGGGCGCGTGCTATCGGCCCGCCCCGTCGTCGCCCGTTAGCCGGTCGGTCTGAGTGGACACAGAGGGCGTTGGATTTCCCCGTTGGCTGCCCTATGCTCGTCGTCCACTCGCGCCGCCCCGCATGCGCCTTGCCCTGCTGCTTGTCCTGATCGCACTCGCCGCCGTTTCTCCGGCCGTCGCACAGGCACCTAACGCCGCAGATTCGCAGGCCGACAGGTCCGTCCAGCCGGACGGGGCGCTAAACTTGGCAGGGGCCCCGGCGGGGGCGCTCGACCTCGCGGGGCTGAGAGGGATGATGGGCGAGGATGGCCAGTTGCGGGCGGGGGGCGTGGGCGGTTTCTCGGACATCAGCTCGGGGCCGAACGGGGCTCCGCTGGACGACATCGTCAACGCGCTGGCCGTCGGGTCGGACGGGACGGTCTACGCCGGGGGCTCGTTTACGAGGGCCGGGGGCCCGGGGCGGAGCGGGGTGGTGCGGCGGGGGGTGGGGACGACGGCGTGGGAGCCGCTCGGAACGGGCATGGACGGCCCCGTCCTTGCGCTGGCGGTGGCTCCGGACGGGTCGATCTACGCCGGGGGGGCGCGGGGAGCAGGGTAGCCCGGTGGACGGGGGCGGCGTGGGAGCCGCTCGGCAGCGGCGTGAACGGCGACGTCCGCGCGCTCGCGGTGGCCCCGGACGGGTCGGTCTACGCCGGGGGCGAGTTCACGGCGGCCGGGGGGACCGCGGCGAGGAATGTCGCGCGGTGGACGGGCTCGGCATGGGAGCCGCTCGGGGCGGGCATGGACGGCGCCGTCGAGGCGCTCGCGGTCGGCTCGGACGGGTCGGTCTACGCCGGGGGCACATTTACGACCGCCGGGGGGGCGGCAAGCCGCATCGCGCGGTGGACCGGCTCGGCGTGGACGCCGCTCGGGGCGGGCGTGAACGACGCCGTCGAGGCGCTGGCAGTGGCCCCGGACGGGTCGGTCTACGCCGGGGGCTACTTCGAGACGGCCGGAGGTGCCGTGGCGAGCGGGGTGGCCCGGCGGACAGGGGCGACGTGGGAGCCGCTCGGCAGCGGCGTGAACGGCACCGTCTCCGCGCTGGCAGTGGCTCCGGACGGGGCGGTCTACGCCGGGGGCCTCTTCTCGACGTTCGGAAGTGCCGCGGGGCGCAACGTCGCGCGGTGGACGGGATCGGCGTGGACGCCGCTCGGCAGCGGCGTGAACAACGTCGTCCGCGCGCTGGCTCTCGATGGTGAGGGCGACGTCCTCCTCGGGGGAGATTTCAGGACTGCTGGAAGTGTCTACTCGCCGTTCGTAACGCTCTATGACGCGCCGGCCCTCGTGGCCTCGGAGGGCGGTGCGGCGGAGGCGGACGCGCTCGGGCTCGGCGTGTCGCCGAACCCGGTGTCGTCGGGCGGGACGATCCGCGTGACGCTGCCGGAGGCCGGGCCCATCCGTGTGACGCTCCTCGACGTGCGCGGCCGCGAGGTCGCCGTGCTCGCCGACGGGGACCGGCCGGCCGGTACTCACGACGTCGCCCTCACCGCCAGCCGGCTCGCCGCGGGCCTCTACGTCGTCCGGGTCGAGGCGTCGGGGACTTCTAGGTCGACCCGGCTCGTTGTCGCCCGCTGACGGGCCTCTGGCGGCTGGGACCGGCTCACGGCCTAGGACGTGTGCGACAGCGAGGTCGCCGCGATCGTGGACCGGGAATGGCCAGTAGGCCCGCTTGACCTGGGCCGTCTCGCCCCAGACGTTCACGCCGTCAGGCTCGAGGTCGCGGTGAGACAATTGTCCGCTGGATCACCGGCGTCCGTAAGTGGTGGTCCAAACGGGATGGAGACACCCAACCCAAGCAGTGAAGAACCGCGCTTCGCCTTCTGCAAGAGCAAGGCGTGAGGCGGAAAACCCTTCCCCCCACCCTTTCCCTCCTAAAACAAATCACCCCCATCTCGTTGCAGCACAACGGAATGGGGGTGATTCTTGGTGCCCGAGACTGGAATCGAACCAGCACTCCCGTAAGGGAACACGTCCCTGAAACGTGCGCGTCTACCAATTCCGCCACTCGGGCTAGTGGACCGCGAACATAGCGCCCGGCCCGCCGCGCAGTCCACGCCTCGCAGACTCTCCACGCCTTTTGCACCCGCCGCCGCCGCCCGTCGCGTGCTATCGTCCAGGACACCGCCGCCCCCGCGATGCTCCGCCTCACCGCTGCCGCCTTCGTCCTGCTCACCGCCGCGGGAATCCTCCCGACCGCGGCCGCGCAACGCCCGCGTCCGTACCCCGTCTTTACGCCACTGGCCGTCCAGCGCGCCATCGTTCAGGGCACACGCACGCCCGATGGCAGCCCCGGCCCGCGCTACTGGCAGAACACCGCCGCGTACACGCTCGACGCCCGCCTCGACGCGGCCATGATGACGCTCGCCGGCCGCGGCACGATCACATACACCAACGCGTCGCCGGACACCCTGCAGTTCCTCGTCCTCGCGCTGCGTCAGAACATCCACGCGCCCGGCGTGCCGCGCAACCGGCCCGTCGCCGTCACCGGCGGCCTCACGCTCGGCCGTCTCGCCGTTGATGGGCGCGACGCCGTCGAGACGGGCGCACTCCCCGAGCCGGGCCAGTACCGCATCGACGGGACCGTGCTCACGCTCCGCCCCGTGGCGCCTGTCCTCCCCGGCGCGACCGTCGTGCTCGGCGTCGAGTGGGCGTACCCGGTCCCGCCCGCCGCCGGCGCGTTCCGCCAGGGCCAGGACGGCGAGGTCGTCTACCTCGGCTACTGGTACCCGCAGGTGGCCGTCTACGACGACATCGGCGGGTGGAACACGGACCCGTACCTCGGCATGGGCGAGCACTACATGGGCTACGCCGACTACGACGTGTCGCTCGACGTGCCGGGGGGCTGGCTCGTCCGCGGGACGGGTACGCTCGCCAACCCGGACGAGGTGCTGACTCCCGAGACGCAGCGCCGCCTCGCGCAGGCGATGGAGACCGACGCCGTCGTACACGTCGTCACCGAGGCCGAGCGGGGACGGGCCACGCTCGCCGGGCCGAACGGCCGAACGGTCTGGCGCTGGCGCGCCGAGTCGGTCCGCGACTTCGCCCTCTCGACGAGTGCCGCCTACGTCTGGGACGCCACGCACGCCGACGTGGACCAGACGCACGGGCTGCTGCCCGGCGCGCCCGCGCGCGTCGCCATCCACACGCTGTACCGGCCGGGCACGGCATCGTGGGCGCGCTCGGCCGAGTTCGAGCGGGCGAGCATCGAGCACCTCTCGCGCCTCGTGATGCCGTACCCGTACCCCGCCATGTCGGCCGTCGAGGGCCTCATTTCGGGCGGTATGGAGTACCCAATGATGACGCTCGTCGGCGGGCCGCGCACGGACCAGTCGCTCTTCTCGGTGATCTACCACGAGACGAGCCACATGTGGTTTCCGATGATCGTCGGCTCCAACGAGACGGCCTTCACGTGGATGGACGAGGGCCTGACGAGCTACGACCAGAACTGGGGCATCACCGACGTCTTCGACGGCTCCTCGCCCGCCTACCCGCGCGTCGACGCGTGGGCGCGTGGGCGGCAGGCGCACTTCACGCTCGCCGGCACGGGCGAGGCCGTCGAGCCGATGCGCCATAACGACCGCTTCCCCGTCGGCTCAGGCTCGCCGCAGGTCGACCCCGTCGGCGGGTCTGCCCGGACCATCGCGTCCTACTCGACGCCCGCCGTGATGCTCCACGCGCTCGAAACGCTCGTCGGGCGCGACCGCTTTCTCGCGGCCTACCGCGACTACGCCCGCACGTGGGCCTTCAAGCACCCGACGCCCACCGACTTTTTCGGCCGCATCGAGGCCGGCCTCGGCGAGGACCTCGACTGGCTCTGGACGCCGACGCTCTTCGAGACATGGACCGTCGACCACGCCGTCGGGGGAGTCACCTCGGCGCGCGACGGCGTCCGGGTCGTCGTCCGCGACCTGGCCCTCGCGCCGTTCCCGGCCACGGTCGCCGTGACCTACGCCGACGGCCGGACGGAGCGCCAGACGGTCCCCGTCGCGACGTGGCTCTCCGGCGCGACCGGGGCGACGCTGACGTTCCCGGCCGGGACGGCCACGCGCGTCGAGATCGGCGGCGCATCGGCCGTGCTCGACATCGACCTCGCGAACAACGTGTGGACGCCGGGATGACGGGGCATGGTGCACACTCGCTGCAAGTCTCGTGCAGTCCCGGGTAGCCCTACCCCGCCAGAAGGTTGACGGCCGCGACGAGCACCACGGCCGCCGTGACCCGCTTCACGGTGGCCGGCGACCACCGCCGCGCGCCGAGGCGGCTCCCGATCTGCCCGCCCACGAGCACGGCCACGAACAGCGGGGCGTACGCCGCGACGCCGAGCGCGCCGACCGCGCCTGCCTTGCCGGCCAGCCCGGCCAGCGAGTTGACGAGGATGAAGACGCTCGCCGCCGCGGCGATCTGCTTCGGCGTGCCCCACCCGAGCCCGTACAGAACAGGCGCCAGAAAGATGCCGCCCCCGATCCCAATGAGCCCGGCGAGCCCTCCAAGCGCCGCCCCGAGCGCCGCCCCGAGCGTCCACAGCCGCGCTCGCGGAATCGCCTCGACCTCGACGGACCGGCGCGTCCCTACCTCGATGGTCATCGCGACGGCCGCTGCAGCGAGCGCGATTCCGGTCACGGTCCGAAGCGTCCCCACCGGCACGAGGGCTGCCCCGGCGATGGCGGCGGCCGGGACGGACGTGACGAGAAACGGCACGACGAGCCGGGCGCGCGCGTGGCCCGCCCGCACGAACTGCCAGCTTCCGCCGGCCACGACGAGCACGTTGCACACGAGCGCGACGACCGGGACGTCGGCCACCGGCAGGGCGGCGAGCGTGAGCAGGGCGAGGTACGCCGAGCCCCCGCCGAACCCGACCGAGGCGTAGACGAGCGCCGCGCCGAAAAAGAGCCCTGCGAGCACCCAGACCGTCACGGCGCCGCACCGGTGGCGGGCACTCCGACCCATTCCGCCGGGCCGTCCGCGTAGTGCTCGCGCTTCCAGATTGGCACGCGCGCCTTCAACTCGTCGATGACGTAGCGGCACGCCTCGAAGGCGGCCCCGCGGTGGGCGGCGGCGACACCGACCCAGACTGCCGTCTCGCCGAGCGCGAGGTGCCCCGTCCGGTGGACGACGGCGACGGTCTCGACCGCGAAGCGCTCGCGCGCCTCCTCCAGGATCCGCTCGCCCTCGCGGACAGCCAGCGCCGGGTACGCCTCGTACTCCAGCGACAGCACCGGCCGGCCGCCGCTGTGGTCGCGGACGACGCCCTCGAACGTGACGATTCCGCCCGCAGCGGGCCCGGCCGCCCGCGCGAGGGCGGCGCAGCACGCGGCGGAGTTGATCGGGGACGGGGTGATCTCGACCGTCATCCGCCCGCCGTCGGCGCGATGAACACGACCGTGTCACCGTCCGTGAGCCGTGCGTCCCACGTAGCGAAGTCGTCGTTGACGGCGACGCGGATCCAGGCCGCGGGCGACGGGCAGGCCGCGCCGAACCCGAGTTCGTCGAACAGGTCGCGGGGCGTCTCGGCGTGCGTCGTCACGGTCTCGCCGTCGCGCCCGCGGGCGTCGCGGAAGACGGCATAGTGGACGAGGCGAATGCGTTTTTCCATGGGTCCGTGCCGGGCGGAGAGGGCGGCCCGGGCCGCTGCCTGGTCGCCGGGCGTGTTGGCGTTGTCGAGCGCGTGAGGACGGGCGAGGTCGAGGAGCGCCGCGTCGGCGCCGGCGAGAAACCGCCGCGGGCACGGCGCGCCCGCCGTCGCCGCGGCGAGCAGAGGCTCGCGGGCGTGGGGCTCCCAGACCGTACAGAGCGGCTCGGGGAGCCCGTCCGATGAGCTTCGGTAGGTCGTCGCGAGGCGGTCCGGGTCGCGGCCCGCGACGAGCGCGGCGAGCGTCGGCGCGTCGAGGAGAGGCAGGTCGCAGGCGGCCACGAGCCACGCGGCGCCGGGGTAGGCCGCCATCGCCGAGAGGATGCCCGCAGACGGGCCCCGCACCGCGACGGCGTCGGGGATCGTCGGGAGGTCGGGCAGGCCAGCGTCCGGCGGACCGGGACGAACCGACAGGAACACGCGCTCGCAGACGGCGCCGAGCAGGCGGGCCGTCTGGTGCGCCTGCGGCTCGCCGTGGTAGTTGAGCGCCCACTTCGGTGCGCCCATGCGCCGGCTCGCCCCGCCGACGAGGACGAGCCCGAACAGCGGCGGGGCCTCAGATGGGACCGCGAGGGACGCGCTACTCGTGGACATCGCGGGTCCCGCCGGTCTTGGAGAGCAGCCGCGTCTCGCGGATCACGACGTCGTGCGAGACGCCCTTGACCATGTCGTAGACGGCGAGGGCGGCCCCGTAGACGCCCGCGAGCGCCTCCATCTCGACGCCCGTCCGGCCGACGGTCGACACCTCGCACTCGATCGTGACCGTGCTTCGGCCATCCGCGTCCGGCGCGCCGAGGCGGATGTCGAACTGGCACCGGTCGAGGGCGAGCGGGTGGCAAAGCAGGATGAGATCACTCGCCTTTTTGGCCGCCTGCGTGCCGGTCAGCACGGCCGTGTGGAAGACGGGGCCTTTCGGCCCGCGGATGTCATCCCCGTCGAACAGAGCCGCGACCGCTGGCGGGAGCACGACGAGCGCGCGGGCGCGGGCCGTCCGCCGCGTCGCCGCCTTGCCGCCGACGTCGACCATGGAAGGACGTCCCGAGTCGTCGATGTGAGTGAGCACGGCGGGTGGGGGTAGGAGCACGGTTAGCCGCCGATCTCGTACATCGGCTGCGCGATCTCGGGCAGGCGCCCGGTCGGCTTCATCGGGAGCACGGCAGCGAGCACGTCCGTGTATCCATGACGGGGCACGCCGACGAGACTAAGGCCCGCCTCGGACATCAGGCAGGCCCGGAGCATCCCACGTGAGGACAGCCTCAGTCGGGAGCACGTCGCACAGAACGGCCGGCTCTCGGACGCGATGAATCCGACCTCGGCGCCGTGCTCCGAGCGGAACGAGAAGGCCGTCGCGTCGGCCTCGGCAGAGACGGGCGTGAGCGTGTGGTACTCGGCGATCCGCGCCATCGTCTCCGACGCCGGCACGAACCGGGCGGCGTGCTCCGCGCGCTCCGGCCCGATCTTCATGTATTCGAGAAAGCGAACGGGGATGCCGTATCGGGCCGAGAAGTCCACAAAATCCTCCACCTCGGCGTCGTTCGCGCCGCGGATCACCACGGCGTTAACCTTGACGGCGAAGCCCATCTCGCGCGCCCGGAGCACGGACCGGAGCACGCGGTCGAAGAACGGCGTCCGCGTGATGGCCGCAAATGTCTCGGGCCGGAGGCTGTCCAGGCTTACGTTGAGACTCGTGCACCCGATCTCGGCCAGAAAACCAAGGTGCGCGTCGAGGCCGAACCCGTTGGTCGTCAGGCCGAGACGGCGGAGCGGGAGCGCGGCGATGCCGGCTGCGATGGCGCGGAACTCGCGGCGCGCGAGCGGCTCGCCGCCGGTCATCCGCACCTCGGCGATGCCCTCGGCGACGAGCCCGGCGACCATCCCGACGAGCACATCGGGCGGGAGCAGCGTCGCCGACGGCGCGAAGCGCACGCCGAGCGGCATGCAGTACGTGCACCGGAAGTTGCACACGTCCGTCAGCGACACGCGGAGCTTGCGGATCCGGCGCCCGTGCGGGTCGGTGAGGACAGGAAGCAGCTCCATCGAGGCGGGCACGCCGGGGCGGGTCAGGTCGGGCTCCACGGAAAGAACGGCGCGAGCATGGGCGTCGTGCCGGCCACTGCGGCAGGCACTGCGGCAGGCGCGATCTCGGCGATGCCGTCGGACGGCAGGAGCGAGACAAGATCGCCCGAGCCACTAGCCCGGACCGCCCCGGCGTGTGCCGAGGCGGCCCCGGCTCGGGCGAGGCGGACAGGCGCGAACAGCGTCAGTCCCGGCGGCGCCTCGGGGCGCGGCTCCACGGCGACGAGGCGTGGTGGCCGAGCCTCGGCGCCTTCCATCGCCGCGAGAAAGGGGACGACGTAGCGCACGAGGCACGTCAGGCAGGAGACGGGGTTGCCGGGCAGTCCGAATACGGCGGCTCCCGCCGTGACGCCGAACCACAGCGGCTTGCCGGGACGCTGCGCGACGCGGTGGAACACGCGCCGCACGCCGAGCGCGGCGAGTGTGTCGGGCACGAGGTCGAGGCGCCCCATCGACACGCCCCCCGTCACCAGGACGACGTCGGCCGCAGCGAGCGCGGCGGCGAGCGCCGCCCGGAGCGGGTCCGCTACGTCGGGTGCGTGAACGGCTGTCACACCGGGGTAGCCGTGAAGCGCAAGTGCCGCCGCGAGAGCGGGTCCGTTGGACTGACGGATGAGGTGCGGGAGCACGGGCGCGCTCGTCGGCACGAGTTCGTCGCCCGTCGTCACGACGGCGACGCGCGGGCGCGGGCCGACGCGGACGCGGGCCGCCCCGACCGATGCGAGCGCGGCGACGTGCGCCGGCCCGAGGCGCGTCCCGGCCGCGACGAGCACACGCCCGGCGGGCGCGTCGGACCCGCGGCGGTGGACGAACCGCCCGGCGATGGCCTCTCCCCCACCGAGTAGTTCAGCGACACCGTCTGCGACGCGCACGTGCTCGACGGGCACGACGGCGTCGGCACCGACGGGCAGGACCGAGCCGGTCGTGACTTCGACGCACGCGCCCTCAGGGACCGAGTGCGGCGCTTCGCCCGCGTGCTGCGCCGACGCGACCGGAAACCGGCGGACGCCCCGTACGACGTCCGCACTCCGCAGCGCGACGCCGTCCATCGTGACGCGGTCGGCCGGCGGCAGATCCCGGTCGGCCTGCACCGGCTCGCGCAGGACGCGGCCGGCCGCCTGCGCCAGCCCGACCGTCTCGGGGGCGAGACCGTGGGCGTGTTCGGCGAGCAGACGGTCGGCGTCGGGGACAGAGAGCACGGGTGCGCGGCGGCGGAGACCGATGGTACGGGCGACGGCCGTGCGATGGCTCGGCGGCGTGCGGTTGTCGAACGGGCGGTGAAATGGAGCGCGACCGGGCGGGGCGGTTTTTCCCGCCCCCCGCGGGTCCGTATGTTCAGCGTTCGGGTCGACGGCGGCCCGGCGCTTGCCTCGGTAGCTCAGTGGTAGAGCATGCGGCTGTTAACCGCAGGGTCGTAGGTTCAAATCCTACCCGGGGCGCTGAACAGAAAGGGGTAAAAGGCTCAGGCTTCTCCGCCTGGGCCTTTTTTCTTGTCCACCAGAAGACGGCTATCACCTAGCCTATCAATTCGATTTCAGGGCGGGGTTCGTGGGACTGCCGCCGAACCCGAGCGCAAGCGCGATCGCTTCGGCCTCAGCCGTCGAGACCTGCACGTTCGAGCGGATGTAGTCGTCCGTCTGCGCGAGGCGCTGGTGACCGAGCCCGGCGAGCCCGATCGTCTCTCGCGAGACGCCGGCGGCGCGGCCGAAGAACGCATAGACACGTCGGAGGTCATGCGGCCGGAGCGGCTTCGGGTTGTTCTGCCCGTCGAAGGCTGCCTCCATCAGCCCAGCCCGCTTCCGCGCCTTTGCGAAGAGCGTCAGGAAGCGCGTCCACTCGAGCGGGAAGAGCGCGTCCGTCGCAGGACGTGCCGTGCCGTCTGCGGCGGCCGCGTAGCGCAGCGCCTCGGTGGCCACCGCGCGCGGCAACACGACGTCGCGGTCGCGGCTGACCTTCCCGCGCTTCGCCTTCTTCGTGTCGCGCAGAAAGAGTGTGGCCGTGCCGTCATCTGCCGGCCGGAGGTCTCCGACCTGGGCGCGGCAAAGCGCGTGGACCTCGGCCCCGGTCGAGGCCGCGATGCGGACGAAGAGCGAGGCCACCTCGTCGCCGTCCTGCCACCGGCCGGCGTCAAGTTCGGCGCAGAGCCGGGCGAGCGCGTCGAGCGTGACGATCGACGAGCGGATGCGGCGGCGGTCGTCGCCGCCCGAGAACTTGACCTCCTTCATGATGCGGTCCCGCTCGTGCTGTCCGTACCGCTCGGTGAGCATCCGGGAGAGCGCCCGTTTCTCGCGGCGGACGATGGTGTTTGGCAGGCGCGTCTTGCCGCCCCAGCTCGTTGCGGCGTCGAGGACCTGCTGGACGGCCTTCGGCTCGGTGAGAACGGAGAGTCGGCACCCCCTCCCCCACTTCGACTCCGCGATCGCGAGCACCGTCGGCAGGCACTCGGTCTCCTCCTTCGAGCACGTCGGGTCGGCGAGGCGGGCCTCAACGACGACCGCGAGCACGGGGTCGTCGAGGCGGTGGAGCAGGTGCACGAGGCCCGCGTTGGGCCCGTCAGGTGAGCGAACGGCGACGAGCACGTCGGCCGGGCTGACGGATCCGCGCTTGCCCCCTCCCTGCCCCTGCATTGCGTCGAGTATGCCGAAGAGCTTAGGGTCGTGGAGGCCTCGGCGTGCGAGCTCTAGCACGGCGTTCTCGATCGCCTTTGCGTCTGCGGCGCGCGTGGTCCCGAGAGAGACTCGGCGGAGCGGCCCGTAGCCGGGCAGTTCTCGCTGCATGAAGAAGGACTTCGACGGTCCGCTCTTGAAGGCCATGGGGAATGGAGGTAAAGGGCGGAAATGTAGAACGGACTCAGGCCGAGACGCCCGTCACTAGGGCCCGCTTTGCCGCCTTGTAGGCCGCGGCCTCGTCGCGCGTGATGTCGCCGCGGTAGGCCATCAGATCAATCCCAAGGACGCGTCCTGATCGAACGCGCGGGAGGAGTACAGCCGAGATCTTGCGGAAGGATGTCTGCTTCACGCCAATGAACCGGCACGCGGTCTCGGGCGGGTAGGCATGGTCCGGATGGAGGGGTTCGTCGGCCGCTCCGAGCACAGCGGCAGCCCGAGCGTTGGACTCCACGAGGTTCATGGCGCTCTCAATCCGGCTCGGGATCTTGTCCAAGGCATCCCCAGCGTTCACGAGTGCTGTGAGAGCGCACGCGAGGCGTTCAGCGTCAATGCTCATGACGCGCCGGAGACGCCGCCCCGGGGGCGTCCTGAGACATACCGACAGGCCCGATCGAACACTCGCTCTAGCTCGCCGTCGGTGTCCCCCTCGGCCTCCCCGATCGGTACCGGGTTCGCGGCGTTCCACCGCTCGAGCTCGGCCCATGCGGCCCGCTCGTCGAGACGACCGTGCGTCAAGAGGTAGTCGGCTAGGAGCAGCGCTGCGTAAGCACGGCCGACGTAGTTCGGGAAGAACTCCTCACCGGGGCGGACGCCGCGCCGAATCGCTGCGATGATCCTGCGCGGCGCCGTGACAGTGTTGGGCGACTCAGCCTCGCGTGCCACCTCCGTCTGAGCATCCGCGGCGGCCGCTCGCATCATCGCCTCAAGGACCGGGACAGCGGACGTGCGGTCCGGGTCTGGGAAGAAAAACTGGACCGGCTTCGGCGACCGGCTCTGCATCGTCACGATGTCCGTGACGTCGTGCCCGTACGTGCGGCAGAGCTCCAGGAACGTGCCCCCACGGTACGCGACGCACCGGCGCTCGGGCGCCTTCTCGTACTCGCTTCCGACGGCGCGGACGAGGTGGACCGGCGAGAAGAGACTGGAGTCGACCGAGTCGACCAGCGGGCCGTCCGGGCCCTTGAGCCCGTCGCAGAGACGTCCGAAGAACGCACCGACCGTGCGGCGGGCGACCTCAGTGTTCGGGTAGACCGGGTGGCCAACGAGCCCATGCGGAATCCGGATGTGGTATCCCCGCCCCCCAGTGTAGGAGACGACGAGGTCGCCCGGCTGGGCTCCGAGCTCGACGAGGCGTTCGAGGAGCGTGCGGACGATACCGAGAGATTGGTCGGGCGACGCCCCGTCAACGTCGGCCACGAGGAACGGGACGGCGCACGGCCGGGCGCGCCGGTCCGGCGACGTTGCCTGTCCCGTTTGCCACGACCCGATCGTGATATGCGCGCCGCCCCACCCCAGCCCGCGCGCCTTCTGGCGCTGCCAGCCGAGTGCGTGCACGCCTCGCTCCTTCCGGACGAGCCTGCCCGTCTTCGCGGCCGCCTCGGTGAACCTGTCGTAGAGTCCGAGGTCGCGCACGAAGAGGGCATCGAGCGCGCGCGCCACGTCGACGACCGGGCCCACCAAGGGGTATTCTTGGACATAGATGCTATCGCAGTCCGGCATCTCCCCCGGGTTATCCAGGGGACCTTTGCCGAGTCCTATGTAAAGGCCTTCTTGGCCCTCTAACTGGAACGACCCGTAGAACAGGTCCAGATCTGCGGGGAACAGAACCTCCTGCGAGCCGCACGGCGGGAGATTCTCCACGAGGCGGTCGACGACCGAGCCCGTCATCGACCAGCGCTGGCCGTACGCGTCCGCAGCCTTGCCCTCTACGTCCTCACGGGCCGGGCCGAGATGCGTGAGCAATGGCGTGCCGCCCACGACCGTGTCGCACAGCCGAGCCACAGCGAGACGGACCCTCTCGTAGTACGCCCAGAACGCCTTATCGCTGAGCACAGCGACCGGGACAGGGGCGCGGCGGAACCGGAGCCAGAGCACGGCGGCGACGCTGAGGACCGAGAGGACGAACTCGTCCGGGCCGATGTCGACGGTGACGCCGTCGTGATACGTGAGGGCCTCGGCGCGCCCGCGCGACCGCTGCCAGTGCCACGCCAGCACCGAGAGGACGGCCGCGTCGAGGCGGGGGCGTCTGGACGCCCGGCCGCGCGTGTGGACGAGGCCGCCCACGATCGCCTCGGCAGGCAATTGGAGAAACCGGTTGATGTCGGGCTTCGGCGCCGTGGGGGCGTCCGGGCCTCGGACATTGAGGAACGGCTGGTACGGGGCCGCGGGACCGTCGAAGAACGACGAGGCGTGAGCCTGGTCATCATCTTGAGGCGTAGTGGAGGGCATGGAGGCGTCCGGAAGACAGATCGACCGGAAGAACCGGAGCCTACTCCACTGGGCGCGACCCACGCTGGTACCTACCGCCTGCCTACGCCGTAGTCGTTTTGTCCCCTCTGGCTCGCTCCCTGGCCCGACGGTTCGCCGCTTGCATCGCCTTTTTCAGGTGTTCCCAAGTGGCGTGGGGCTGTCTTATCGCAAGCCCCGACCTCGCCCAGTCCGCGAGGAACAGCCTGTAGACATCTTCCCAGAACGAGCGCGCCTTACGGTCGGCCCCCGCCGCCGGCATGAGCACGGTCCGGACGTATTCCCACTTCGTCTCTGCGTCGGCGAGGGTCCTGCCGAGCTCCGCCCGGGACTGCTCCGCCGCGGCGATCTCGGCCGCGCGCTGTCGCTCCCGCTCCTCATTTTCCTCTTGCTGGCGGACGGCCGCTTCAACCCACGCCTCGTCGAGCGGAGTCCCCACTATCGCGGCGTGGAGCACCGTCTCGGCGGCTAAGAGCCGGAACCAGATGTCGGCGCCCGGGGCCGTGATGACGTCTCGGACGCTGCCGTGGTGCCGAAGTCCGGCGACCGTCGCGACGCTGAGAGCGCGGTCTGCCCCCGCGCGCGCGAATCTGGCCAGGAGCCTAGCTAGCGCAAGCCGGTCGTCGCTCCCCGTGCCTCCCCGCGTGAACCTCTCCCACGTCTCACGGGCGACGTGGAGCGGGTGTGTGCTCTCCCCGGGCCCTGTAACGCCCCGTGCCGCTGTTTCGATCAGCCAGACCTTGAGCGTCGCTCGGGCGCCATCAAGGGGGCTCGTACCCGTCCGGTCCGGGGGCGATCCGAGGCGCGCCGCGCAGCGGCGGAGGTCAAGCGAGAGGGCGTCCCGGTACGCGGCGAGCCAGTCGAGCTTGTGCGGGAGCGCCCTCCCGTCCTTGTCGAGCTTGAGACGCCCGGCGAGCTCCCGGACGTGCCCGGCTGTGCGCCCTCGCTTGCCGTAGGGACTCAAGACGCCCCGCGCCACGTGTGGCAAGAACGTTGGCCATTCGACGCTGAGGGTCGTTTGGAAACTATCACTGTGCCCCTCGATCGGAGGGTACTCGAACGGCTTGAAGTCGCAAAACAACTCGTGTGCCTCCGTGGCATCGAGGTCGCTCTGGGGCGCCTTCGACTCTGTGGACCACTCGAGCCAGTGAAACGTGCCGTCTTCGCGGGCGACGTACCCCCGCTCGTCTGCGAGGGCTCGGAGGGAGTCCCGGTCGGCCTCGTCCTGACGTAGTAGGGGTGTCCTAGGCCCACTCCCCGGGGGCTTCTCGAAACGGGGTCTTTCTCCGCGGACGGCATCGGTCATCGCAGTCCCCGAGCCGGGGGTGGTGAACCGAAGAAATCTAGGGCGGTCGCTCCGGTCAGGCTCGGCCTCTGCCACGGCGTTGATCCGGGCGATCGAGCCCAATACAGCTCGCCCGCGCTCTTTCATTCATTTCGTTCCGTCCGACGTCCCCGTAGGGGACGGAGGACACAAACGAAACCGGAACGGATCGTTCCTGACGCCCCCGGACACGACGGTTGCCCTACCGGCTTCCTCGAGCGCCTTCAGGACCTTGGCGACATCCCGTTCGTCGGGGATGGGGCCATCATCGGGGCCCCACTGGGCGATCACGTCGTGCTTGTTCATCGCCAAGCCGTTCCCCTCGCCGAGGATCCGGGCGACGACGCCACGTAACAGGTCGCGCGCCGACGGTGCCCTGTCTACTCGTGCGGGCTTACCGCCACCGTCTTTCGGCTCGACCACCGTGTATCCGTCGTCGGTCAGCCGAACCCGGAGCGTGGAGTTCCTGGTGAGCCGTCCCCACGACGTCATCACGCGGTCCCGGCCCCCGCCGGACGGCTCCACGAATTCGAAGACTTGGTCGGCCGACGCGCCCCAGGCAATGGACCCGGCGGCGGCCTTGGGACCTCTCCCACCACTCTTCCGGGCGTGACGGACCAGGAGGACCGCGGCGTCCGTGGCGCTGAGCGCCCGGAACGTCTGGTAGAGCTCTCCTACGACTCCTGCGGAGTTCTCGCCGTCGCCCTGGATACCGGCAACCTGCGAGACCGTGTCGAAGACGACGAGCCGGGCCTTGAGGTGCTGGCACTGTTTCAGGACGTACTCGGCCGTCTCGGGGAAGGACCGGCCAGCGAGCTGCTCGTGTGAGAGGACGTACACGTCGTCGGACCGCCCACCGGCCCCGTCCATTGAGGCCTCGACCATGCCCCTCGTCTGTTCGCTGATGTACAGGACGGGGCCCTTGTCGCACGGGCGCCCGAGGAACTCCCTGCCCTCGGCGATCGCGACGGCCATCCAGAACACGAACGTCGACTTCCCGGACTTTGAATCCCCGTAGAGCTCGGTGACCGCTCTGCGTGCTAGGAAGGGCTCGGCGACCCAGCGGACTCCGCCCTCTCCGGTCGGAGCGAGCTCGGTCGACCGTTCGAAGGCGAGCGGCTCACGCGGTGCCTGCGGGCCAGACGTGTAGTCCTGGCCGCCCGGCAGGGGGGGGAGCCAGACCGGGGGGACCCTTTGGCTGTGGCCGTATCGACGGACGCCCCGCATCAGTCGCTCTGCGCCCGAGCCGTACTCATGCTCGGGACGACTCTCGTCTTGTAGAACGTTGGCGAGGTATTGGCCGGTGTAGGCCGGGGCCTCCCACACCTCGTTGAAGAGACCCCAGAGCAAGCCAGCCCGCGCGCCAAGGGATTTGCCCGGGTCAACGATGACGATGGTACCCCGCGGGCGGCCACGACGGGTGAACACGCCCAGTTCTTCGAACTGTCCGACCCGCTCGGCCGACCCGAGCGTCTCGCAGGGGGAGACGAGCGAGACGGCGCTGAGGCCGACGGCCCGGAGGAGGAGGACGTCAACAGGGTCCCGGCACACCCACACGATGTCATGGTCGAATGCCCCGGTCACAAGCGGGGTCGGCAGGTCGATGACGTCCGGCGCCCCGGGGGCGCGCTCGACCCTAGAGTCTCCGTTTAGGAGAGGACTCCCAGGCAGCCCGTGGACGACCACGGGGACCCCTCTCACGGCGCGGAGCCCCTCCTCGGTACTGGCCGGGACAAGGAGGTAGGGTTTGGGCGGGGTGAACAGTTCCCTGCTCGCCGCTGCCCTTTCGCCTGATGGCGCCCACGGGGGCAATGCGCCAAGCAGGTCCTCAGTGACTCTCCAGCCAGCCGCATCGGCCTCCCCGGGCAGGCCCTTACGCAAGCCCTCCAAGTAGCGGTAAAGGACATTCGCCGTGCTGGTCCGCCATGGCCCTGATAAAAAGTCGAAGCTTGAGGAAGAGGCGTGCTCGTACGCCTCGACGAGCAAAGGCACTTCAGGCCGAGGGAAAACGGTGTCGTGGGGTTCTGAAAACCAATCGGTCATCGGGCTGGGACGCGGTGTGAACGACACGCTACCACAGGCTGTAGCGGGAATGAGATGACAGCTGCCGTCGCGGTCTCAGAGTCGGTCCGGGAGCACTCCGAGGAAAACAGATAGCCAGGCGGACATAGCTGTCATCACGGAGCGCCGTGATGGTACGTCACGCGTTGCACGCATCATCCCCGGCGACTAGTCCCGATTGGCGCTGCCGCCGTGCCATGATCCGGCACCGTTGACGGCCGGGATTTCGGCGGCTGTGGCTGCCGGGGGGGGTGGGTCCGATTGTACCCCACCCCTTGCGAGGCGTCGATTCTGGGCCGTATGGGCATGTTCGGAACGCCAAAATTCCAGTTTATGTGCCAAACCGTGAAAACCGCCCTCCGACAAGGCGGCTCAGTTCCGCGCGCTTGATGCACGAGCCACACGTCCGGTAGAGGTGGCGGATGGAGCGATAGGCGCGCTGATCCAGACCGGGTCAGCGCCTGCGCCGAGTAGTCTTCTAGGCATTCCATGAATGGAGTAGTTGCACGTGTCTCAGCTGAGACATGACTAGTCAGACAGAATGCTATGGACTGGAAGATTGAGCCACCCTCTAAGTGACTGGGCGGCCCTTCTCTGGCTGTCCTCCCTGCTAACCCCATCCTCTGACCGCCATGTTCGCTGCTCTCCCCGGGCTCACCGCGCTCCGGGCCCGCTTCGTCGGCCCACCGCTCGACGGCGTCAAGCTCGTCGTCCCGCTCGCATCCTTCGTGGCCGGGCCCTCCGCACGCATTGAGATCGGCCTCGACGGCGGCCTTTTCGCCTTCCGGCTCGTCGTGCCGGCGCTGAGGCCCGCGCCGTTCGTCGACCTCGACGCCGATTTCGGCCTGCACGACGCCTGGGCCAAGTTCTAGCCGTCCTCGACGGCACAACCACTCACACCTCGACATCACTGCCATGAACACTCCGATCAACTCGAACGGCACCGCGCCGTCCCACCTCCACCTCGTCGCTGGGCCGGGTTCCAGCCCGACCTCGTTCGGCGGCTCGCTCGCGGCCCCGCCCCGGGCCGGCACAGCCCACATCGTCCTCACGGGCGGCGTCGACCCATACTCCCCCATCGAAAAGCGCTCGCTCTTCGCCGCCGACGCGATGCGCTCGAAGGCCTTCACGGTCCGGCTCGAAGACGCCGCGCAGGCCTCCGGCTGGCGTGAGGTCGGCGTTGTCTCGTCCGACTACCTGCTCGTCCCCAACCGCGAGGTCGTCTCCATGGCCGCCGACGTCGTCGCCGCCTCCGGCCTGCCCTTCGAGGAGGCCCGCGTCCACTTCGACGGCAAGCGCTTCGCCTACGCCCTCGCCGCGACGACGCGTCCGCTCGTTGACGTTGAGGTCGGCGACCCGGTCGGGCTCGGGCTGCTCTTCGAGAACTCCTACGACGGCTCCAAGAAGCTCGCGGCCTCGCTCTTCGCGTACCGCCTCGCGTGCAAGAACGGCATGCTCGTGCCGTCGCTCTTCCGCCGCGTGACCTTCAAGCACCAGCGGGCCAACGCCGGCTGGGACGACGACATGGCGCGTGCGCTCGCGATGCTTGCCGGTGCCCCGGCGGGCCTGGAGCGCTTCGCGACGGCTGGCCGCGCGCTCGCGTCGATGCGCGTCTCGGCGGGCCGTCTGCGCGAGATCCGCGAGCGCGTCGTGCCGAAGCTGCCGGTGACGGTGTGGGGCCGGGTCGTCGACCGGTTCCTGCTGCACGAGTCGCTGGACGGGTGGGGTCTCATGAACGCGGCGACGAACGTGCTGTGGCACGACGAGCGGGCGACGGCGGCGACGCTGTCGTGGAACGAGTACGTCGCGACGGGTCTGGCGGAGTACGCGCTCGGCCAGCCGCGCTCGAACTGACTGGAAAGGCAGGCCTCCATTCGGGGGTCTGTCTTTTTTGCTTGCCTGCTGCTGACGATCGCGCTCCGGCGACCGTGCGCCCTACGTCCACGTGCCGGCTGCGGCCACGCCGAGCGCGCGCTCGGCCGGCGTCGTACTGCCCTGGGACGGTCGCCGCGGTCTGGCAGAGGGGCACCGTCTGGATAACGCGCGGAGGTTACGACCTGGCCTCTTGCGGACCCACGGGATACAGCGATTCACTCGCGCTTACACCGACCCGTTCCGGATAACCTGCGTGAGCGGTCGCCTCACAACTAGGCCGCCCTGTTGGCCTACGTCACATCGCGCTCGACCTCCGCGACAATGTCGGCAGCTGGCACCCCGAGGGCCTGTGTGAGCCGAAGCACTGTCGTGATCGTCGGCTGCCGCTTCCCAGCCTCGATCCGCGCGATGAACGTCCGGTCGACGCCGCTCTCAAACGCAAGGTCCTCCTGCGTTAGACCGCCCGCCGTGCGGTGCCGGCGAAGGGCCGCCCCGAAGGCCTCGGCTGGTGTCACTGCCCGGTGGTGATGGGCAGGGAACGTAGGTGGAGGGTTCGGGAGGTCTTGTGGTCTATATGCCACATGACTAGCTTCATCCTCCCGCAGCCGACATCGACTCTTCCACTATGCGCCCCGCCCTCCGTGCTGGCATCGCTGTTGCCGGATCCTCTCTCCTCTTCAGCATAGCCGGATCGCTCGGCAACGGCTCGTTCTTCCGGTTCATCGAGTCCGGATACGTCCCGTCCTTCGTCGGCATCACGGCCCTCCTCTACTTGGCCACGGGGGTAGGACCGAGCATTCAGGGGTGGCCTTTGGGGTGGCGCCGGGTGTTCATTCTCGCGGCTCCTGTGATTTCCTTGCTGGCAGCGCTTGTGGTGGCGTGGGTCTTCTCCGGCGCTCGGGGAGCCGACCTCGTCTGGACTGCCGTCATGGCCCTCGCGCTTCCGGCTGCTGCGTTGATGGCATGGGACTGGGTCCGAAGCGGGGGTGCGGACCCGGCCGGCTTCGTTCCACGAGACTCGTTCGCGAGAGCAGGCCGGACCCTCATGGACTTCCGGGTCCCGGGAGCGGTCGCCCTCGGGGTAGTTGCCCTCCCCGTTTTGGCGTTCATCGACAACCCGGAGTGGTGGACGAACGGTGCCGCCGTCCCCGCTATGGCCGTAGCCATCTGCGTCCTCACGGGGGCGTTTTATGTCCTTCCAGATGCGCTCGTCGCCCTCGCTGGCCTCCCGCCCAAGTGGCTCAGGGTGGCCCAAGCCCTCGTGGTGGGTAGCATCGGGCTAGGAGGCGCAGCTTTCCTAGCACTTGCCTCTTCTAGCCTGAACTCGGGCGGCATAGGGGGCGTCGTGCTACTCGCGTGGATCGTGATCGTCGACATCGCCCTGCTCATCTCGGTCCCGTATCTGACGTGGCAGGCGGTGACATGGGTGCGGGAGGGGTTCAAGTCGACTGGGGATACATGACGTCGGGCCTACGCCGGAAAGAATGGCCGATGCGCAGCCGGCTCAACCTGCGGTCTCGTGCTGCTAATGAGCCAGAGCGGACGCTGAACGATTATGGCAAGCAAATACTTGATCCTGCTCGACATCTTACCTCATCTTCAGTTGAGATACATTTTTGCCGGAATCTGGGAAGGCCAACTGTACTCGCGCAGAACCGTTCTCGTCGATGCTCAGGCCGCTGCACTGGCCACCCTCGCAGGCTATCACCAAGACACCCAGGCCGTGCCGCTGATTCTCAAACTGGGAACTTGCTCCTCGACCGAGACGCGACGAATGTGGACGTGCTCGGGCTTTGCAATCTATCGACCGTCTCAAGCCGGCCAAGAGGTACACGGTCATTGGCCGGTCGCGAGGTATCCTAGAAAACATGGGGCGACATCAACTGCACATTCGCCGAGGCGGGCGTGATCGATGGGCAGAACATCGGCCTCATATACACGCCGGGGATAGACTGCCCGCCGATGTTCGGGACGGATCCGATCTCAGTTCAGTTGAAGCTGAAGCTGTCGGGCTTCGCGACGAGTCCGGATGCGTTCCGGGGCGTCCCAGCCGAGGCCAAGCCGTATCGACAGAAGCTCAGGTGACGTGCAGAGCGAGCCGCGGACATTGCGCCAGTACGTGGACTTCGGCTATGCCTTCGAGATGCTCGCGGACTCAGATCTACGCCCCGCCTGAGCAGGCAGTCCTGCCTGGGGACCCGGATGTAACCAGGATCGAACCACCGCAGCCCGCCTAGCGGGGCTGCACAAGCTCCGGACGGTGCTCGCGCTATGAACGGGGCACCTCGACTCGGCTACTCACGCGCTCAGCTCGCAGAGTCGACGCGCGACCTCCGGCCGCTCGCGCTCCGCCGGGCGGTCCGGCGGTTTCTCTCACGGGAGTTCGATTTCAGCGACAAACGTTCGTCGTTTATGCTCGGTCCCCTACCGGGCAGGCCGGGGATCAGCGGGTGCCGCGGGACGTGGGCGCGGCTTCTGGGACTCCCCGAGCCTTCCACGCTCAGGGATGAATCCCCGCGGCATCGAGCGCCCAGCACAGGGCGGCGATGATCGCGACGAGACGCGGGTGATACCCGGCCCGGTCAAGGCGGGCCTCGATGACGAGGGCGATCCGGAGCGGACGAGGCATGGCGGCGAGCGCGTGTGCTCCCCAAGACTCCGCACGCGACCCGGTGTAACCCTGCGGGTTGACTTTAAAGGCAAGCGAGCGTCTACTCAATGCCCACGTCGACAGAGCCTTGGCGATCTTTGGATCTCCATCCAATGACCAACCGCATTCTCCTTAATTATGTCCCGAGCTAGATCAAACGAGTTCGATCCGAAAGCGGCGTGCGAGGTAGCGGACACCTTCACGGCGAGTTGCCACCTCTTGACGAGCCTTACCCAAGCTGTAGACCACGCAAGGTTCTTGGCAAGCCCTACAACGGGTCCTCGTTCGATCGTAGGGCACGTCTTCGACATAGCCCCGGTCTCAGTTTTGGAGAGCGTAGCTGTAGAGTTGTATTTAAAGGCGCTCGTGAAGCATTTGGTTGGTCGCAGTATGGTAGGCCACGACGCGCTAGCCCTCTTCAAGTCGCTGCCGACCTACGCGAAGGCGGATCTCGAACTGGCATACCGCGATCTCGTTGACCGAACTCCTACAGGTCCGACGATGCCCTTCTTGCCGGACTTCAAAGCCGCCCTACACCCGTTCCGGAATGCCCTGCAACTGTGGCGCTATCCTTATGAGCAGGGCACGATGGCGCGTCTAACAGGTCAGCAGCAAGTTGGCTACATGGCTGGATTGCTCCGCGAGTACTGCGCGGCTAAAATCGGGTTCGAACGAGAGAGGGCGTCTCCGTTCGAGGTCGTTGGGAGAGCATCAGGTTGGGCGTTTCCCTTTGTGCTGGGCGCTGATCCAGGCTGAGAGTCACTATTGAACTCCCCACGCCCGGAGGGCCTCGGCTATCCGCGGGACGTCTTCCGACGGCAGCATTCCGCCGCGGACCGAGAACATCCAGCGGTCGAGCTGGGGTTGCAGCTCGTTCCATCCGTCCCTGAACATCGCGGCCGTCTCCAGTCGCCGAAGCTTATCGACGACGCGGACCTTGTCGTCGGCCGAGAGCCAGCGGAACGGCGAGGGCGGCGGGGCGGGGTCCTTGCTCACGATCCGAGAGGGCGAGACAGTCAAGGTCCCGCTGCGCGGTGTCGGCTGCGCGTCACCCGTTGAGCGTTCTCTTGGCGCTGCCAAGCAGGTAGTCTGCACGTGTCGCCTCTCGGACCATCTTGTCGAGCTTGGAGCGCGATTCCTCTGTCGCGGTCTCGAATTCGCCTAAGCGATGAGTGTAGTACTCACTATGCAGCGGCCGAATGGCGATCTGCCAGTTCTTGAAGACCATCGAGAACTTGACTAGCTCGTTTTCGAAGTCGGGCGGGATGACGGGCGCCCACTTCCGCCTGAGGATTTCTAGGGTCTCTAGTCCTGCTGCACCCTCTGTGTGGGCGCTCTTTACGCCCTCTGTCAGTTGAGAGTGCCGGTAGCGGTCGCGCCCTGCCATCAGCCTCACAACGGCCTCGTAGCACGCCTGCATTCCCTCCTTCATGTCGAGAAAGGCGGCATGCCTTAGAGGGTCAGCCCGCGCCTCATTGGCTTGCCGCAATGCTTCCTCAGCCGTCTTCTGAGCTTTCTTGGCCTGGGAGAGCGCGATCCACGGGAAGACGATGGAGACTGCTAAGGGCGCAATCAGCAAAAAGGTCTCCCAGGCTCTTTGTAGAGTCATGCGGCAGGGGCTCTGATGCGCTTAGGCCTTAAAGATCGAGTCCGTCGAGGGCCGAACGAACAAGACCACCGACTGGTGGCCCGACCCAGCGTGCTGGTCGCCCTCAATGACGTCGTGGAGACGGTGGATGACCTTCACGACCTCGTAATAGTGCGTCGCGGTGTGGCCGCTGTTCTGATCGAGGAACGAGTGCAGGTTGATTAGTTCTCCGACCCGAGGTACAGCCCACAGACGCACCGGGTAAAAAGGGCCGTCGTCAGTCTCCTGAATGTTGGCCTCGATGTAAGGGCGGTTCATAACTGTTGGATAGCGGGTGGCGGAGTCGAAGCTACAGGGTAAGAGCTGTCCCGCAAATGCTCGTTTAAGGGACTGGGGACAGGACCACGTTCGAACCACTCAGGCCCGCCTGGCGACAATCTACCGGCTCCGGACGGTGCTGCACTTCTGGGTCACCTCGGCGCTTTACGCGCTGAGATAAGAGAGCAGGCGGGTTAGATCCGTCTCCGCTCGGTGGGCGAGCCCGCCTTCGACATCGTGCCTGTCAGGCCCGGCTCGGGACCGTCAGAGTGACGCGCGTGCCCCCACCCGGGGCCGACGAGACGTCGAGCCGCCCACCGACGGCCTCCAAGCGCTCCCGGACGCTCGCAAGCCCGAACCCCCTGTTGTTCCCGCCCTCGTTGAACACGCTCGCGTCGAACCCGGCCCCCTCGTCCTCAACCCGGACGACGACCTGACCGTCCGTCTCTTCGATGACGATGTGGGCCCGGTCGGTCCCCGCATGCTTGGCCACGTTGAAGAGGAGCTCCCGGACGAGGTTGTAAACGAGGAACCGGGTCGGCCGGTCGGAGACGGCGGCGTCCCCCTCGACCGTGACGTCGAGCCCGTACATCTTCCGCTTCCGCTCAGCCAGCCACCGGACGATGTCGCTGGCGCTCGCCGAGTCGAGCACGGACGGACTCAGCTCGGCCGCGAGCGAGCGGGCCAGCGCGGTCCCCTGTTCGACGGCCCCGCTGACCCGTCCGAACAGCGTCTCCTGCTCCTCCGTCAGGCCGGTCCGGAAGAGGAGCGAGAGGGCGATGGAGGCCCCGAAGAGGTGCTGCTGGAGGTCGTCGTGGAGCACGAGCGCGATCCGGTCCCGCTCCTCCTGCTCGGCGACGGCGAGCTTCGCGGCCAGAACTTGGACCTGGCGGGTCCGGTCGTGTACCCGCCGCTCCATCTCCTGGTGGACTAATTCGAGCGCCTCACGAGCGAGGACACGCTCGTTCACGTCGGTGGCCGAGAGGAGGACCATCTCGTGGTGGTCGAGCCGGCGACCGTTGAAGTGGAACACTCGGCGGGCCTCGCCCTCGCCGCGCTCGACCTCGAAGTCGTCGAACACGTGCTGCTCGGGGAGGACGCGCTCCAGTAGGACCCGGAACTCGGGGCGGTCCCACACGCCGCCGTCGAGATCAAAGACGAGACGGCCTTCGGTCGCGGCGCGGTTGGCCCCGAACATGCGGTAGAACGATTCGTTGGCGGCCTGGACCCGGAGGTCGAGGTCGAGGACGAGGAGGCCGTCGCGGACCGTGTCGATGATCATCTCGGCGAACCCCATAGCGGCCCGGAGGCCCCCGTCGGCCGTCCGCCCAGGCGCGGCGATCCCGTGTCCGCCCTCGGGCCCGTCGTACGGCTGGATCATGTCCCGCCCGGAGGCGCTATCTGTCTGAGGGTTAGCCACGGGTTTTCCTGATGTGCGACTAGATAGATACGGAGGATGTCGCCCAGGAATGTCCTAAACCGTGTTTCAGCCTGTGACTTAGCCGAGCGAACCGGCGATACAATAGGCCCACCGCCCCGCTCGTGCCCGTTCTCTCTATTCTCCTCGTCGACGACCACCCGGTCATCCGGGAGGGGCTCGGCGACCTCATCGCGGCAACCGCTGGACTCACGGTATGGGGCACGGCCGAGTCCGGCGACGACGCGCTCGTCCAGCTCAAGGCGACGGCGACCACCAGGACGTTCCGGGGCGATGGTCCCAGCGTCGTCGTGACCGACGTCCATATGCCGCCGGGGATGGACGGAATCGCGCTCGTCGCCGAGGTCCGCTCTCGGTGGCCGGCCCTCCCGTGCGTGGTGTTCTCAGCCCAGCGGTCCCATGCTTACGCTGAGCGGGCCCGGGCGGCTGGGGCGTCCGGGTACGTCGACAAGGGGGACCTCGACGAGCTCATCGCGGCGGTCTTCCGTGCCGGCTCTGGGGCAGCCTGAGAGATCCTACAGGTCGAGAGGCGGCGAAAGATTGGACGCGGTAGGCCGGGGGCCTTACTCACGACCGGAGAGGGAGAAACCGACAAGGTGGTCCGGTCCGTGGCACCGTCCCCAAAACGAGCGTTTGGGGACGGTGCCACGACAGGTCGAGACGCGCTGAGGCTTAGGCAATCATCGCATCCTCTGTCTCCTGCATATCGGACGAAGCTCTACCCCTCGCGGAGCTTGTCGCCGCTGAACTCGTCGCTCGCGAGCACCGACTCGTGGACCACCCGGGCCCGCTCCTCCAGTTCGTCCGCCTTCGCCTGGTACGTCGCCGCGGCACCTGCGTCTCCGGCTGCGGCGTACTTGCCTCCT
>DASWMO010000347.1:0-6762 GCA_036399715.1 Rubricoccaceae bacterium | reverse complement strand
CCCTCATCGGCGTCGCAGCGCCGGCCGCACCCGCCGTCACCGATGACGAGGTGACGCCGCTGTCCCAGCGGTCGCAACCGCTCCGGGCCGGCGTTCCGGTTCCGATCGGTGCGCCCGCACCCGCAGGCTCCCCGGCACCTGCCGGCGACCCCGGTCCGGTCGGCGCCCCGCCGCCTGCCGGCGTGCCCGTGCCGGTGGGCATTCCCGCTCCAGTCGGCTCGTTCGTGGACGACACCGCCGAGACCGGCGCCCCAGCTGGCGATGTGGTGCCACCGGATTCGGCCTCGGCCGATTCCGCCTCGGCCGAGATCGGCGGTGCTGTGGCGGACGTGACGCTTCGGGAGTACCTCACGGGGCTTGCCAACCGCTATCCGGAGTCGCCGGTCTCCGCCCGCGCGCGAGCCGTCGCGGCGACGCTTCCCATCCCTGCTCCGCCCCCCGGAGAGACGGCACCCGACGAGGTCGCGGCGACCGACACTCCGCCGACCGATGTCCCGCCGGCTCTCCCGGCGTCGGCATACGGCGGGCTCGACGGGCGGGCCCCCCTCAACCTCGCGCTCGGCGGTGTCACGCTGCGGGCCGGTCCGTTCGCGACCGAGGGTGAGGCACGGGCGCGCCTCGGGACGCTGCCCATCGCCCGGGTCCGTTTCGCCATCGCCACCGACGGCGCTGAGTTCTTCCTCCTCTTCGGCCATTTTGCCGACGTGTCTATCGCCGAGGAAGCGCTCGAGACGGCTCCTCCCGGACTCGCCGAGGCCGTCATCGTCTCGGGCGTCGCCGGGCTGTCGGTCGTCGCCGCGACCGAGGCGATCCCCGGGTCGGGCAAGCCGGTGCCGGGTGCCACGCTCCCACCGGCGTCGTCTGCTCTGGAGGACGCGGTGCCAGCAGGCGCCTCCCCGGCCGCGCCACCGGCTCCCCGGACGGACACTCCGGACCGGCTGTAGCCCGGCGTTTTGCCGGCACACCACTGAGTGCACTCCGACGTTCTGCCGTACCTCCCCCGAGTGCGCCCCGGCGTTCTGCCGGAACCCCCACCGACAGGCCGGGTACGGCCCGCTCACCAGATTCTGAGCACACGGCCCGTCGTGCCGCGTGCCTCTCGTGGGTCGCGCGCTCCGGCGGCCCCTTCTCGCCCTAATGGCCCGACCGACCCGCACCCCCAAGACGCCCCGTGACGGGCAGAGCGATGGCCCTCGGCGGCCACGGCTCTCGCTCGGCACGTTCTACCTGTTCGTCCTCGTCACGCTCCTCCTCCTTGCCCTCGCGAGTGTGCTCGGCAACGGCGCCGCCCGCCGCGACGTCGATTACTCCAGCTTTCTCGCCCAGCTCCGCCGCGGCGACGTCGAGGAGTTTACGGTCCGCGACAACGTTGCCGTCCAGGGCGTCTACTCCGAGGCCGCCGTCGAGGCGGGTCGCGTGCAGGCCGTCGAGGCAGAGCCCACGTTTGGCCGCCAGCCGGACCCCCGCGCGGCCCGCGTCTTTCGCACGACGAAGCCGGACGACCACGACCTGACCGAGTTCGTCCAAACGCTCAACGAGACGCGTGCCCAGGCGGGTCAGCCGCCGATCAACTTCACGTCCGAGATCACCAACCCGCTCTGGGGCGGGCTGCTCACCTGGGTCTTCCTCATCGGCGCCTTCGGCCTGCTGTGGATGTTCATCCTGCGCCGCATGGGCGGTCCGGGTCAGCAGGTGCTCAACATCGGCAAGAACAAGGCGACGCTCTTCGACCAGACCGAGGGCGCGCCGATCACGTTCGCCGACGTCGCCGGGCTGGATGAGGCCAAGGAGGAGGTCGAGGAAGTCGTCGAGTTTCTCCGGAGCCCGAACAAGTTCACGCGCCTCGGCGGCAAGCTGCCCAAGGGCGTCCTGCTCGTCGGGCCGCCGGGGACCGGCAAAACGCTGCTCGCCAAGGCCGTCGCGGGCGAGGCAGGCGTCCCGTTCTTCTCGCTCTCGGGTTCCGACTTCGTCGAGATGTTCGTCGGCGTCGGCGCGGCGCGCGTCCGGGACCTCTTCAAGCAGGCCAAGGAAAAGGCGCCCTGCATCATTTTTATCGACGAGATCGACGCCGTCGGGCGCTCCCGCGGGCGCGGCACGATCATGGGCGGCAACGACGAGCGTGAGAACACGCTCAACCAGCTGCTCGTCGAGATGGACGGCTTCAACACGGACAAGGGCGTCATCCTGATGGCGGCCACGAACCGCCCCGACATTCTCGACTCGGCCCTGCTCCGCCCGGGCCGCTTCGACCGTCAGGTCCTCATCGACCGCCCGGACCGACGCGAGCGCGCGGCCATCTTCAAGGTCCACACGGCCAACCTGACGCTCGCGCCTGAACTCGACATCGACCTGCTCGCCGGGCAGACGCCGGGCTTCGCAGGCGCCGAGATCGCCAACGTCTGTAACGAGGCCGCGCTCCTCGCCGCCCGCGAGGGAAAGGAGGGCATCGAGATGATCGACTTCGAGCGCGCCATCGACCGCGTCATTGGCGGGCTGGAGAAAAAGAACAAGCTCATCTCGCCCGACGAGAAGCAGATCGTCGCCTACCACGAGGCAGGCCACGCCGTTGCTGGCTGGTTCCGCGAGTTCACAGACCCCGTCGTGAAGGTGTCCATCGTCCCGCGCGGCATGGCCGCGCTCGGCTACGCGCAGTCGCTTCCTGAGGAGCGCTACCTCTATACGAAGGAGGCGCTCATCGACCGGATGGTGATGACGATGGGCGGGCGTGTCGCCGAGGAGATCATCTTCGGCAAGATCACGACGGGCGCCCAGAACGACCTGGAGAAGATCACGGCGCTCGCCTACGCGATGGTCGTGGACTACGGGATGTCCGAGAAGGTGGGCTATGTCTCGTTCAACCTCTCGGGCAAGCAGGACACGCCGATGTTCGAGAAGCCTTTCTCGGACCATACCGCACAGATGATCGACGCCGAGGTGCGGTCCCTCATCGACGACGTGCGGGCTCAGACGCGCGTCCTTCTGACGGAGCGGGCCGACCGCCTCGAAGCCCTCGCCCAGGCTCTTCTGGCAAAGGAGGTGCTCAACGAGAACGACCTCCGCGAGGTCCTCGGCCCGCGGCCGTACAAGAAGCCCGAGCATCTGCCCGGCGTGACGGCCGAGGGCGAACCTGCCGCCGGAACCGTTGTCCCGCCGATTGTGGGCGGAGACGGCGCGAGTGAAGGGCACCCCATCGATACGGAGCCGACGGTCTAGGCGGGAGTCGGTTGATCTGTATCAGAAGACCGGGTTCGTTCAAGCTTCTTCGCCCCCGGCGCCCAAACGTGGTGCCGGGGGCGCTTTGTGAAGGCCCGCTCGTGGCGGCCCGGGGAGGGCACGGCCTACCTTTCGTGCTGCACCGCCCGCGGCGAGGCGCCCAGGCGCCCCGACCGCACCCCGAGTCACCAGTCGACCGCTCTCCCAGTGCCAACGATCAACCAGCTCGTCCGCAAAGGCCGGACGCCGAAGCGCTACACGTCGAAGTCGATCGCGCTTCAGGGCAACCCGCAGCGCCGCGGCGTCTGCACGCGCGTTTACACGACAACGCCGAAGAAGCCGAACTCGGCCCTCCGCAAGGTCGCCAAGGTGCGCCTCACGAACGGCTACGAGATCATCGCCTACATCCCGGGCGAGGGCCACAACCTCCAGGAGCACTCCATCGTGCTCGTGCGCGGCGGCGGTGCCAAGGACCTCCCGGGCGTGAAGTACCACATCGTCCGCGGCGCGCTCGACACGGCCGGCGTTGCCGACCGTAAGAAGAGCCGCTCGAAGTACGGGGCCAAGCGGCCCAAGAAGTCGGCCGCCAAGTAGAGCCGCCGGCCGGACCCGATCCGGCGCTGCACTCTCTGGCTTCGAGCCCCGCCCGTTCCCGGCCCGCCCCTGCGGGCCCCTGACACGACTCTCCGATGCGTAGGAAGCAAGCCGAAAAGCGGATCGCGGTCCCGGACCCGATCTACGCCGACGTCACCGTCGCCAAGTTCATCGCCGCCGTCATGCGCGACGGCAAGAAGTCCACCGCCCAGACGCTCGTCTACGGCGCCTTCGACCTTATCGAGGAGCGCACGGGCGAGCCCGGCGTCGACGTGTTCCGCAAGGCGCTCGACAACGCGGCGCCGCTCGCCGAGGTCAAGTCCCGCCGCGTCGGCGGCGCGACGTACCAGGTGCCGATCGAGGTCCGCCCCGAGCGCCGCACCAGCCTCGCGTTCCGGTGGCTTCTCCAGTACGCGCGTCAGCGCGGCGACAAGTCCATGGCCAACCGCCTCGCGGCGGAGCTGCTCGCGGCCAGCCGCGGCGAGGGCGGCGCGGTCAAGAAGAAGGACGACACGCACCGCATGGCTGAGGCGAACAAAGCCTTCTCGCACTTCCGCTTCTAGTCGGCCGTTCTGGCATCAGACTAGAGCACCGCGGCCCCGGCCGCACTACGCGGCCTCGCCGCACACCCCACTGCCATGAGCACCGGAAAAACGTTCCCGCTCGACAAGACGCGCAACATCGGCATCTCGGCGCACATCGACGCCGGGAAGACGACGACGACTGAGCGCATCCTTTACTACACGGGCAAAACCCACCGCATCGGCGAAGTCCATGAGGGCGGCGCGACGATGGACTGGATGGAGCAGGAGAAGGAGCGTGGCATCACGATCACCTCCGCCGCGACGACGGCCGAGTGGGCCGGCCACCGCATCAACATCATCGACACGCCCGGCCACGTCGACTTCACGGTCGAGGTCGAGCGGAGCCTCCGCGTGCTGGACGGGGCCGTTGCCCTGTTCTGCTCGGTTGGCGGCGTTGAGCCCCAGTCCGAGACGGTCTGGCGCCAGATGGACAAGTATCACGTCCCGCGCATTGCGTTCGTCAACAAGATGGACCGCACGGGCTCGGACTTCTATAAGGCCGTCCAGATGATGAAGGACCGCCTCGGCGCCAACGCCGTCCCGGTCCAGATTCCGATCGGCGATGGTGAGCTGTTCCGCGGGGTCATCGACCTCATCGAGAACAAGGCCATCGTGTGGCACGACGCGACGCAGGGCGCGACGTGGGATGAGATCCCGATCCCCGACGACCTCAAGACGGAGGCCCGCCACTGGCGGATCAACCTGCTTGAGGCCGTCGCCGAGCACGACGACGAACTGCTCATGCAGTACCTCGAAGGGCAGGAGATCGACCCGGACCACATCAAGAAGGTCGTCCGCGCGGCGACCATCGCGATGACGATCACGCCGGTCTTCTTGGGCTCCGCGTTCAAGAACAAGGGCGTCCAGCGCATGCTCGACGGCGTCATCGACTACCTGCCCTCCCCGACAGACGTCCCCCCGATGGTCGGCCATGCGCCGCGCACCGACGACGAGGTGATCCGCAAGGCGGACTCGAACGAACCCTTCTCAGCCATTGCCTTCAAGATCGCGACCGACCCCTACGTCGGCCGCATCACGTTCGCGCGCGTCTACTCGGGCACCCTGAACAAGGGTGACGCGATGCTGAATGCGTCGAACGAGAAGAAGGAGCGGGCAGGCCGGCTGCTGTTCATGCACGCCAACTCGCGCGAGGACGTTGACGTCGTCCGTGCAGGCGACATCTGCGCCATCGTCGGGCTGAAGGACACGCGCACGGGCGACACGCTCTGCGATCCCAACCAGCCCGTCGTGCTCGAGTCGATGGACTTCCCGGAGCCCGTCATCAAGATCGCGATCGAGCCCAAGACCAAGGCCGACATCGACAAGCTCTCGATCGGGCTCCAGAAGCTCGCCGAGGAGGACCCGACGTTCAAGGTCAACACGGACGAGGAGACCGGTCAGACGCTCATCGCGGGCATGGGCGAGCTGCACCTCGAGATCATCGTGGACCGCCTCAAGCGCGAGTTCAACGTCGAGGCCAACGTCGGCACGCCGCAGGTGAGCTACCGCGAGGCCATCCGGTCCAGCGTCACGCACACCTACACGCACAAGAAGCAGACCGGCGGCCGCGGCCAGTTCGCGCACGTCGAGGTCGAGTTCTCGCCGACGGAGGACGGGACGGGCTTCGTGTTCGAGAACGGCATCGTCGGCGGGTCCATCCCGCGCGAGTTCATCCCGAGCGTCGAGAAGGGCATCAAGAGCGCGCTCGACCGCGGGCCGCTCGCCGGCTACCCGATCGAGGGCGTCAAGGCGCGCCTCATCGACGGCAAGTACCACAACGTCGACTCGGACCAGCTCTCGTTCGAGGTCGCCGGCCGCATGGCCTTCCGCGAGGCCTCGCGCCGCGCGAACCCGATCATCATGGAGCCCATCATGAAGGTCGAGGTCATCACGCCCGAGGAGTACATGGGCGACGTCATCGGCGACCTCAACTCGCGCCGCGGCCGCATCGACGGCATGGGCCAGCGCGGCGACGCGCAGGTCATCGACGCTATGGTGCCGCTCTCGGCCATGTTCGGCTACTCGACCGACCTGCGCTCCAACACGCAGGGCCGCGCGATCTACTCGATGCAGTTCGACCACTACACCGAGGTGCCGAAGTCGATCGCCGAGGAGATCTCGGCATCGGCCAAGCAGGCCGCCTAAAGGGGAACGGGAAGGGCCGGCGCCTTCCCAATCCCGACTCTCTTCCAACCACACGTCCGACACGACTCCCATGGCAAAGGAAACATTCCAGCGCAACAAGCCGCACGTCAACGTCGGCACGATCGGCCACGTCGACCACGGCAAGACGACCCTCACCGCCGCCATCACCAAGGTCCTCGCCGAGGCCTCCGGCGGCACCGCGATCTCGTTCGACCAGATCGACAAC
>DASWMO010000346.1:0-5112 GCA_036399715.1 Rubricoccaceae bacterium | reverse complement strand
CTCGGCGTCGCGCGCGCGCAGGTCCGCCAGCCGACCCGCGACGCGCGCCTCGTAGCCCTGATCCGAGGGCTCGTAGAAGTACGTCCCCTGCATCCCGCCCGGGAGGTACTGCTCGGGGACGTAGTGGTCGCGGTACGCGTGCGGGTACTTGTAGCCCTCGCCGTGGCCGAGCCCCTTCTTGTCGCGGTTCGCGTCCTTGAGCGGGTTCGGGACGTCGCCCGTCGGCTCCTTCTCGACGTGCTCCAGGGCCGCGAAGAAGGCGAACGCCGAGTTGGACTTCGGCGCCGTCGCGAGGTAGAGGCAGCACTCGGCGAGCATGAACCGCCCCTCGGGCATCCCGACGACGTCGAACGCCTGCTGGCAGGCGACAGCCGTCCGGACCGCGTTCGGATCGGCCATCCCGACGTCCTCGCAGGCAAAGATGAGCATCCGACGCATCACGAAGCGCGGGTCCTCGCCGGCGTAGATCATCCGCGCCATCCAGTAGAGCGCCGCGTCGGGGTCGGAGCCGCGGAGCGACTTGATGAACGCCGAGACGGCGTCGTAGTGCGAATCGCCGTCCTTGTCGTAGAGCACCGCCCGGCGCTGGATGGAGTCCTCGGCGACGGCGAGGGAGACGTGGACGGCCCCGGCATGCGGCCCGTCCGACTCGGGCGGCGTCGTCTCGACGGCAAGCTCCAGCGCGCCGAGCAGCGACCGCGCGTCGCCGTTGGCCGTGTTGACGAGGTGGGCGAGCGCGTCGTCGTCAATGACGACGCGGCGGTTGCCGTAGCCGCGCTCGGCGTCCGCGAGGGCCTGCCGGACGACACCCCGGAGGTCCTCCTCGGTGAGCGGCCGCAGTTCGAAGATGCGACTCCGCGAGACGAGCGCTTTGTTGACCTCGAAGTACGGGTTCTCGGTCGTCGCGCCGATGAACACGACAGTCCCGTTCTCGACGTGCGGCAGGAGGGCGTCCTGCTGCGCCTTGTTGAAGCGGTGCACCTCGTCCACGAACAGGATCGTGCCCTGGCCGTGGAGGCGCAGGCGCTCGCGCGCGGCATCCACCTGCTCGCGGATGTCCTTCACGCCCGCGAGGACGGCGTTGAGGCTCGCGAAGTGCTTGCGCGTAGTCCCGGCGACGATGCGCGCGAGCGTCGTCTTGCCCGTTCCGGGCGGCCCGAACAGGAGCAAGCTCGTCACGCGGTCCGCCTCGACGGCACGGCGCAGAAGCGTCCCCGGGCCGAGAATGTGGCCCTGCCCGACGAACTCGTCGAGCGTGCGCGGGCGGAGGCGGTCGGCGAGCGGGGCGGAGCGGGCGCGGCGGGCATCGGCCGCGGCGTCGAAGAGGTCATCGGGCATCGGTCCCGAACGCCCGCCCCGGCCGGCGGGCTCCCGGCGAACGCCGGGGCGCGGCTATGCAAGACGGGTCGTCTCCAGACATGCCTAGCCCTTCCGAGAAGCGCTACACCGCTACGATCCCGTCCCCGTCCTCGGGATGCCGGTCCAGATAGGCCGCGACGAACGGGCACTGCGGGACGACCGTCCACCCGAGACGGCGCGCCTCGGCGAGCGCGCCGCGCACGAGCCGCGACCCGACGCCCTGCCCCTCGGCCGACTCAGGCACGATGGTATGCGCGAAGATCGTCCGGCCGTCCGGGTCGAGGAGGTACACCAGTTCAGCCTCGCCCTCGTCGGTGGCGAGCGTGAAGCGGTGCTGAGCATCGTCGTGCTGGACGTCGTCGGGCGGCGTGTCGTCGGGCATGGGCGTGGAAGTGAGGGGCCGTTCCGACGCACCGGCCGACTCCAGGGTCCCACACGCCCGTGGCCAGAGCAGGGCCGTCCCGACGCGTACCCGGCGCGGGTCGGTGCCAACCGCCCAGCGTGCGGCGTCTGAAGCCACGGCTCTGGCGACTCGCATCGGGCGGCGCGCCTTGCGGGGCGAGTCGCCCGTTCCCATATTGCGGCCCGCCCTCCCCGCCCGCAATGCGCGCCGTGTTCCGCTCCGCCCTCTGCTTCACCATCACCACCCTCGCCGCGGCGGCCGGGGCGCAGACGACCGACTTCGTAGGCGTCATCAGCGACGAGGTCCCGCCAGCGCCGGTCTCGCAGGGCGTGTTCCACGTGCGCCTGACGGACAACTCGGCGCCCAACACGGACGTCGTCGTCGTGCGCGGACAGTTTCGCGGGCTCGCGTCGCCGTACGCCGCGTCGCGGATCCGCAGCACGGCGACGGGGGCGCTGCTGCAGGCGCTCGCCCCGGGCGTCGCAGCAGACGGCCGCTCGGGCGGCTGGGGGGCAGACCTCAACACGTTCACCGTCTCCGACGCCGTCTCGGCAGCGATCCAGGGCGGCACGGCGACCGTCGAGGTCACGACCGACGCGCAGCCCGCCGGGGCGGTCCGCGGCCGCCCCCGCCCGCTCGGCGTGACCGTGGACGGTCTCGTCACCGAGAGCGCCTACGTCACGCTGGCGACGAAGCAGAACGCCAACGCCGGCTTCGGGCCCGCCATCGACGTGGCGTCCGTCCGGGTCTTTCTCGGCGACCCAGCGCAGCAGTTCGCGGTCGTCGCGGTGGCGGGCCGGCTCAACACGGGCAGCAACGACGGCATCGGACTCCTGCTCGGCGCGCAAGGGACCGGCACGCCCGCCGGGACGGCGCTCGGCGGGACGCCCGGCGCGGGCCACTTTCTCGGCGCGACGGAGCACCCGGGCTTCAAGGCCGACTTCCCGGTGGCCCTCGCACTCGCGCTCAACCCGGGCGGCGGCACGCAGAGCGTCTTCGTGGACGCCGTCGCGTTCCCGGGCACGCCAAGCGCGCGGGCGGGCTACCTCGGCGCGGCCGCGCAGGACGGCGGCGTCGCCGTCGGGCCGCCGGACCAGACTGCTGGCACGGGGCCGGTCGCCGACGTCCTCTTCGCGTTCCGCAATGACGGAGCGACCGGGAGCGGCTTCGAAATCGTCCTGCCGCGCTCCGCGCTCGGCTTCCCCGTCCCGGTGTCGCTCGCCGCCACCCCCGGCAGGATTACGGCATCGGCATTCGTCGTCTCGGCGACGGCGTTCTTCTCGGACGTGACGGTCCCGGGCAACGTGACCGGGGGCAACTTGGGCTTCGACCCGAACTTCGGCACGCTCGCCGGCGGGCCGTTCTCGGCGACCGGCGGCGGGTTCACGGCGCTTTCCGAGGCGCCCCGCGGCGCGTCCGTGCTGCGCCTCGCCGGCCCCAACCCGGCCGGAATGCGCACCCGTCTCGTGCTGACACTCGCAGCCGCGCAGCCGGTCCGGGTGGACCTGCTCGATGCGCTCGGCCGGACGGTCGCCGTCCTGCACGACGGCCCGGCCGCAGCCGGCGAGACCGAGATCGGCGTGGACGTGTCCGCGCTCCCGGCCGGCGTCTACGGCGTCCGCGTCGCCGGCGCGAGCGTTCGGGCGGCGCAGCGGCTGACCGTCGCGCGGTAAGCGGGCCGCAGCCGCGCTACAGGTCGCCCGCGTCGGGCCGGAGGAGGACTTCCTCGACGACCGTGCGTCTCGACAGGCCGGCGATCTCGACGACGACGCACGCGACGTCCTCGGCGGGCATGAGGCGCTCGTCGGGCACGCCCGAGCCGTCCCACGACGGCGTCCGCGTCGCGCCGGGCAGGAGCGTGGTGACGCCGACGCCCGAGCCCTTCGTCTCCTCGCGGAGCGCGCGGGCGAGCCCGAGGAGGCCGTGCTTGGCGGCCCCGTAGGCCAGCCCGCCGGGGTAGCCGCGGACCGACGCGACGGAGCCCATCATGAGGACGCGGCCGGTCCCGCGCGCGAGCATCGCCGGGAGGAAGGCCCGCGTGACGAGGAACGCGCTCGTGAGGTTGACATCGAGGGCCTCGCGGAAGGCGGCCGGCGTCGTCTCGGCGAGCCCGCCCGGCGTGAACCGCCCCGCGTTGTTGACGAGCACGTCCGGCACGCCGAGGCGGTCCGTAACGGCCTCGGCCATCGCGGCGACGGCCGCGTCGTCGGTGACGTCGCACGGGAACGCCTCGGCCGTCGCCTCGCGCTGGCGGCAGTCGCGGGCGACGGCGGCGAGCCCGTCGGAGGAACGGGCGACGAGGGCGAGCCGGGCCGTCCGGCCGTATTCGGCGGCGAAGGCCACCGCGATGGCGGCCCCGAGCCCCTGGCTCGCTCCGGTGACGAGGACGACCACAGGATCAGGGGGCAGGGTCCACGACTTCTTCCACGATGGACGTGCCCGCCCCCTCGGCGCCGCCGGTCCACCGCCACGCCTCGTGGAGGCGGAGCCGGCCGTCGGGGAGCGTCTCGGGCGTCGACCGGCAGAGGCCCGTCCGCAGCGCGCCGTCGGCCGCGACGTGGGCGTAGCGCATGTCGAGCACGCCCGCGGCGTCGGCGGTCGCGACGAGCGTGCCTCGGACGACGGTCCCGCCACGGTAGACGGCCCACACGGCGGGCCCGTCCTGGTGGTACTCGAACACGGTCTCGGCCCCGACGTCGCCGGGCGTGCCGGCGGCCTCGTTGGAGACCGACCGGAACCGTCGGCCGTCGTAGGTCGGGGCCCGCTCCTGAGGGTCGGCCACGGCTAGCTCCGGATGAGGCGCATGAACTCGGCCCGCGTCTCGGCGCTCTCCAGGAAGATCCCGCTCATCGCGCTCGTCGTCGTCATCGACGTCTGCTTCTCGGCCCCCCGCATCATCATGCAGAGGTGCTGGGCCTCGACGACGACGGCGACGCCCTCGGGCTTGAGCACGCGCTCGATGGCGTCGCGGACCTGGACGGTCAGCCGCTCCTGGACCTGGAGCCGGCGGGCAAACACGTCGATCACGCGGGGGATCTTGCTCAGCCCGACGATGTGCCCGTTCGGGATGTACGCGACGTGGACCTTCCCGAAGAACGGGAGCATGTGGTGCTCGCACATCGAGTACATCTCGACGTCGCGGACGAGGACCATCTGCTGGACGTCCTCGGCGAAGAGGGCCGACCGGAGGATGGCGTCGGGGTCGAGCTGGTACCCCTGGGTCAGGAACTGGAGCGCCTTGCCGACGCGCTCGGGCGTCTTGAGCAGGCCCTCGCGCTCGGGGTCCTCGCCGAGGAGCCGGAGCTGCTGGCGCGTGACCTCGGCGAGACGGTCCGTCGTCTCGGGCTGGT
>DASWMO010000345.1:0-5622 GCA_036399715.1 Rubricoccaceae bacterium | reverse complement strand
CACGCGCTCCTCGGACGCCCGCTCGCCGGAGCCGGCCGAGACACGCGCCGACGCATCGCCGGCTCCGGAGGCCGCACACGTCCCCGCTGCGGCGCCGCCCGCCCCGACGGCGCCCGCGCGGCCGCGCGGCCTCGCCATCGTGGACCTCTCGTCGGGCGCGCGGCCCCGGCCCGCTCCGCGGCCTGCCCCCTCGGCCCCCACGGCGGCTGCGCCCGCGGAGACGCGCGACGCGCCGGTAGAGGACGACGCGCGCAGCCGCCGCGCCCCGCGCCACCGCGACGAGGCGACGGCTCCGGTGACCACGGCTTCGGCAGAGCTCCGTACGCCCGACGCCCGCACCGCCGACCTGCTGGCCACCGACGACGACGCGCCCCGCTCGCGCCGGCGCCCGACGCGCCGCGTGGAAGACGACCTCGACGAGGCGACACCCGAGGCGCCCACCCGCGGCGAAGCGACGGACACGCCCGACGACGAGGACCGCCGCGGGCGCCGCGCACCCCGCTCGCGCAGCGACGAGCCCACGGAGGCCCGCCGCGACGCCGACACGCCCGCCCCCCGCCCGGCCGAGGCCCGCTCGACGGAGCCCCGGCGCGACAGCTCGCGCGGCGACTCCGCCCGCGGCGAGGGCCGACGCTCAGAAGGCCGCGAGACGGGACCGCGGGCGCCCGGCGCCCGGCGCGTCCCGATCCCCTCCAACGAGCAGCTGCTCCGCCGCGGCGGCAACGTGATCGTCAAGATCACCAAGGAGCCCATCTCGGCCAAGGGCAGCCGCGTCTCGACCGACATCTCGCTCGCCGGCCGCTTTCTCGTCCTCGTGCCCGCGGCCGACTACGTCGCCGTGTCCAAGAAGATCGAGTCCGCCAAGGAACGCCGCCGCCTGCGCACACTCGCGCAGTCGCTCAAGCCCGACAACTGCGGCGTCATTGTGCGCACGGTCGCCGAGGGCCGCGACGCCAAGTCGCTCGACACCGACCTCCGGCTGCTCATCGACAAGTGGCGCCAGATCGAGGCGCGCCTCGACGGCGGCCGCGCCAAGGCGCCCGTCCTGCTGTACGAGGACGTCAACATGGTCTCGTCGATCATCCGCGACCTCTTCTCCGAGGACTTCGACCGCATCCTCGTCGACGACCCGAAGGTGTTCAAGAACGTCCAGGCCTACGTCCAGGCCGTCGCGCCGGACATGGCGGACAAGGTGGAGCTCCACCGCGGGTCCACGCCGGCCTTCCGGGCCGCGGGCATCGACAAGCAGGTCGAGGAGGCCTTCTCGCGCCGCGTCAACCTCAAGAGCGGCGGCTACCTCTTTATCGAGACGACCGAGGCGATGCACGTCGTCGACGTCAACTCGGGCCGTGCCGGGCGCGGCAAGAGCCAGAAGGAGAACATGATCGCGGTCAACGTCGAGGCCGCGCGCGAGGTCGCCAAGCAGCTCCGCCTGCGCGACCTCGGCGGCATCATCGTCGTCGACTTTATCGACCTCCGCCTGGAGTCCGACCGCCGCAAGGTCACCAACGTCCTCACGGAGGCCTTCGCCAAGGACCGCGCGGTGACCAAGCTGCTCCCGATGTCGGACTTCGGGCTCGTCCAGATCACGCGCCAGCGCCTGCGGCCATCCATCACGGCCCAGCCGGAGGGCGACGACGAGGCGTCCTCGGCGGACCCCGCCGTGCGCGCCGAGCGCGCCGGCGCGGGCGAGATCGCGCAGGCGCCGAGCCGCCGCACGCGCGACGACGACCGCGACGCGCGTGCCCTCGACGCAGGTCCGGCCGACCCGGTCGACCGGCAGCCCCGCGACAGCGACGAGCGCCCCACCCGCCGAGGCGAGCGCACGCGCGAGGCGGGAGGCCGCGAGCCGAGCGTCCGCGAGGAGCGCGCGCCCCGCGAGGAACGCGGCCGGGACGACCGGACGCGCCGGACGCGCGAGCCCCGCGAGGCGTCGGCCCGTATCGACGACGCGCAGCCCGAGACGGCTGCGTCGCCCGACGCAGCGACGGCCCTGCTCCGCGGCTGGCTGGATAACTACCGCCGCTCGGTCGACGAGGACTACCGCCTCCGCCCGATCGTCGTGCGCGTCCACCCGCTCTTTCTGACGCACCTCCAGCGCGGCCTCTTCAGCGCGCTCACGCGCTGGCGGTTCTCGATCCGCGACATCCCGTGGCGCATCGAGGAGGACGCGACGCTGAACCCGCTCGCGTTCGACGTCCGCGACGAGAAGTCCGGCCGTTCGCTGCTCAAGAAGTACGCGCTCTAAGCGCACACCGGCGGCGACTGCGGCGGCGCGTTCTCCAGCCGGAGGGCGCGCCGCCGTGCCGTTCCGCCCCCTCTCCCCTGCCCCGATGACCCTGCCGGCGACCGTCGCGGCGTTCGAGGACGCGCTCAAGCGCCTCGGCGTACCCGTCCGCCGCGGGCGCGGCGGCTTCCGCGGCGGCCGCTGCACGGTCGACGGCTCCGACGTCGTGGTGCTCAACACGCTCCACCCGCCTGAGGTGCAGGCGACGGTTCTCGCGGGCGCCCTGCGGGAGCTGCCCCACGACGGGCTATACCTTCGCCCGACGGTCCGCGCCGCCCTCGACGACGCCCTCGCCCAGATCGACCGCCGCATGGCCGACACGGGCGACGACGCCTCCGCCGACGACCCGTGACCCCGCTCCCCGACCTGCTCGGCGTCACGGCGACGCTCCTCGGCACGGGCACGTCCACGGGCGTGCCGATCATCGGCTGCCGCTGCGCGGTCTGCACGTCGGCCGACCCGCGCGACGCGCGGACGCGGACCTCGGCGCACGTCGTCGCCCACACGTCGGCCGGCGACGTCCACCTCCAGATCGACGCCGGGCCGGACTTCCGCGTCCAGGCGCTCCGCGAGGGCATCGCGTCCGTCGACGCGCTCGTCGTCACGCACCACCACTTCGACCACGTCGTCGGGCTGGACGACCTGCGGCCGTTCTTTTACGGCAACCGTGCGCCCGCACCCGTCTGGGCCCTCCCGGCGAGCGGGCGAGTGCTGCGCGAGATGTTCGGCTACGTCTTCGACCGCGCCTACCCCGGCTCGTCGCTGCTGGACCTCCACGAGACGGACGGGCGCACGCCGTTCGTCGTCCGCGCGCGCGGCGCAGCGCCGGACGGGCCGGCCGTCGAGGTGACGCCGGTCGTCGGGCGCCACGGGCGCGTGGACGTGATGGGCGTCCGCATCGGCGGGTTCGCGTACCTCACCGACGTCAAGACGGTCCCGGACGAGACCGTCGCGGCGCTGCACGGCGTGGACGTGCTCGTGCTCGACGGCCTGCGGCCCGAGTCGCACCCGACGCACCTGTCGTTCGAGGAGGCGACCGAGGTCGCCGCGCGCATCGGCGCGGCCGAGACGTGGTTCGTGCACATGACCCATGCCGTGACGCACGCCGAGGGCGACGCGCTGCTCCCGCCGGGCGTCCGGCTGGCCTACGACGGGCTCGTCCTGACGGCGTGACAACATCGGGTGCGGTTGGGACATGGGTTGGATTTACATGGATCGTCTCGGTATCGTACAGGCCGCCCCTCTCGCACTGCCGTCCTCATGCGCCTTCTCGACCGCTTCCGTCGCCCTGCCCCCGCCCCGGCCGACCGCCGCAACGCCATCCGCCGCATGAGCGGCGTCGGCCTCGCGCTCGCCGCGAGCACCCTCGGTGCCGACGACGCCTGGGCCGCCATCGAGGAGCGCGCCGCCCGCTTCGGCATCGTCCCCGGCACCGTCGTCGATGCCCAGGGGCGCCCGGTGCGCAGCGCCCGATCCGGCTCCTACACCTATGAGCCCTACATCGCCGAACTCACCATCTTCGGCGGCAACTTCGCGATCCGAGGCTTCGCCTTCTGCAACGGCCAGCTTATGGGCATCGCCCAGAACACCGCCCTCTTCTCGCTCCTCGGCACCACCTTCGGCGGCGACGGGCGAGTGACCTTCGCCCTCCCCGACCTCCGCGGGCGCGTTCCCGTCCACGCGAGCAACGGTCAGGCGGGCCCCGGTCTCAGCCCCATCCAGCTCGGTCAGGTGAGCGGCACCGAGAACACGACGCTGCTCTCGACCCAGATACCGCAGCACATCCACACGGTCCCCGGCACCCCCGTCTCGAGCGCACCCGGCACCACGCCCGACCCCAACGGAGCCTATCTCGCCCAGTCGGCCGCCGGCATCGCCCAGTACGTCGCCGACACCCCGACGGGCGCCCTCCCCGGAACCGCCACCGGCATCGCAGGGGGGTCGCAGCCCTTCTCGATCCGCGACCCCTACCTCGGCCTCAACTTTCTGATCGCCACCCAGGGCATCTTCCCGTCGCGCAACGACTAGGCCCGGACGGTTATCCCGCTCCCGACTCCCGCCCCGAACCGTCACCGCCCACTCTTCGACTCCGACCTGACCCTATGAGCCTCTTCGACCGCTTCCGCCAGACCGCCGCCCCCTCTAACCGCCGCGACTTTTTCCGCCGCGTGACTGGCGCGGGCGTCGCCGTCGCCGCCGTCGGAACCCTCGGCGCCGACGACGCCTACGCGGCCGACCCTGCCTGGGACGACGCCTGGGGCGCCGTCGAGGAGCGCGCCGCCCGCTTCGGCATCGTCCCCGGTACCGTCGTCGATGCCCAGGGGCGCCCGATGCACAGCAACCGACCCGGCGGCGAGCCCTACATCGGCGAGATCGGCATCTTCGGCGGCAACTTCGAGATCCGGGGCCACGCCTTCTGCAACGGCCAGCTTCTGAGCATCGCCCAGAACACTGCCCTCTACGCGATCCTCGGCACCACCTTCGGCGGCGACGGCCAGACCACCTTCGCCCTCCCCGACCTCCGCGGACGCGTCCCCGTCCATGCCGGCGGCAGCCCCGGACCCGGCCTTGCTCAGGTCGTGCTCGGCCAGGTGTCCGGCACCGAGAACACGACGCTGCTCTCGACCCAGATGCCGCAGCACGTCCACCCGATCTCCGGCACCCCCGTCTCGAGCGCACCCGGCACCACGCCCGACCCCACCGGGGCCTATCTCGCCCGGCCCGCTTCCAGCATCCCCCAGTACGTCGCCGGCAGCCCGACCCCGACGGGCACCCTGGCCGGAACCAGCGGCGTCACCGGCCAGGCCGGCGGCTCGCAGCCGTTCTCGATCCGCGACCCCTACCTCGGCCTCAACTACTTCATCGCCCTCGTCGGCATCTTCCCGTCGCGCAACTAGGCCCGGACTGTTCACCGCTCCGCTCCGCTCCCGAACCGTCCCCGCCATGCCCCTCGTTTCCGCCCGCCAGCGCCGCACCGGCGCCCCCACACGCGCCCGCGTGCTCGGAGGTCTGGTCCTCGGAGGCCTGGTCCTGCTCGCGCCCCCTGCGGCCCGCGCCCAGGACGCTGCCCTCGCCCCCACCTTCACGTCCCAGACGGCCCCGCCCTCCCTCGCCGCGACGGGCTTCATGAGCGCCGTCGTGCTCGTCGATCTCGACTCGGACGGTGACCTCGACGCCGTCGAAGGCCTCGCCTCCGGCGAGGTGCTCTCGTCGCTCAACACGGCCGGGCCGACCGCGACGCCGGTCTACACGCGCCGCGCGGCCGGCGCTGCGGGCATTCCCGCTGCGGTGAGCTTCGCCGCCGTGCCTTCGGCCGGCGACATCGACGGCGATGG
>DASWMO010000344.1:0-11656 GCA_036399715.1 Rubricoccaceae bacterium | reverse complement strand
GACGCCGCAGCTCACGTTCCACCCCGAGGTCCTCTTCTCCCAGAAGGGCTACACGCTCACCTCCGAAGACGACGACATCGACTTCACGGTGACGCAGCAGATCGACTACGTCGAGGTGCCGCTCCTGCTGAGCTACCGCTTCCCGGTCGGCCAGAACGGCCTCGGCATCGGCATCGAGGCCGGCCCGACGCTGGCCTACAAGGTCAGCACCGGCACGAGCTGCGACGGTGATGGCGACTTCGAGGACCTGTGCGACTCGTTCGACACCGAGGAGAACGAGGACGACGGCATCCGCGACTACGACTTCGGCGGTGCGGTCGGCCTCACGGTCGGTGCCGGCCCGTTCGGCGTCGGCGCCCGCTACACGCAGGGCATCACGACGATCGACGACACCGAGGGCCAGGCCGACGAGGAGGACGCCAACGTCCGCAACCGGGTGTTCTCGCTGACGGCGAGCTACTCGTTCTAAGCGGCAGCCGTCTGCCCCTGGCGCGCCCGCCGGCCTCTGTGCCGGCGGGCGCGTTTCGTTTCCGGCACGCCGCGTTGTGGACCGTTACGTTACAGGCCTACCGCCCGGCCCCCGAATGCGCATCCCGCTCGCCGTTGTCGCTCTGCTCCTCGCCACCGCCACGGCGTCGGCCCAGACGTCGGTCGGCCTCAAGGTCGGATTCAATGTTGCCGGCATCTCGTTCGACGACGATGTCGAGAACGCCCCCGAGGAGTCCGTGATTGACACGAGTCCTCGACTCGGCTTCGCTGCGGGAGTCTTTGCCGACATCGCGCTCACGCCGGCTCTCACGTTTCACCCCGAGGTGCTGTACAGCCAGAAAGGAATCACCCGTGCCCTACGCGCTGCCCCTACCAGCGGAGGCGTCACCCAGCAGATCGACTACGTCGAGGCCCCGATCCTGCTGAGCCTTCGGGCCCCGGCAGTCCTGAACGGACTCGTCTTCGGCATCGAAGCTGGCCCCACCTTCGCTTACAAGGTCAGGACCAGCATCCGATGCACCGGCCGCTACCAGGAGGTCTGCGACTCGGCCGACGCGCAGCAGAGCGCCGCCGACGGCTTCGGCGACTACGACCTCGGCGCGGCTCTCGGCGTGACAGTCGGGACCGGCCCGGTTCACATCGGTGCCCGGTTTACTCAAGGCATCATGACGACCGACGATCCAGAGTCCCAGACAGAACCAAGCGGTGCGCGGAACCACGCGTTCTCTCTGGCGGCTCACTACACGTTTGGCGGTTAGCTCCTTCTCCGGGTACACCGCCGATCATCGCTTCGCGATCTAGACGGCCGAGACGAGCGCCTTGTCGGCCCAGCGCGTGCCGAGGATCTCGCCGAGGCCTGTCGTCTCGACGCGCACATCAGGGAAGGCGGCGAGGAGTGCAGCCGTCTCGTCCGTCAGGTCGCCGCCTTTGAGGCAGGTGAGGCCCGGCAGCCATGCGCCCGCAGGCAGCGGGGCCTCGAACGGCACACGGGCGGCATCGAACCACTGCCAGAGGTCTGCGAGCGGCGCCGTCGCGCGCGAGACGGCGTGCGTCGGCGGCGGGCCGGCGTAGGCCTCGGCGCGGCCGTTCCACACGCTGAGGTTGGCCAGCCCGAGGCGCCGCGCGAACAGCCGCACGGCCTCGGTCTTCTTGCCGACCGAGTCGACGGCGACAAACTGCACGTCGGGAAAGCGGATGGCCAGCGGGACGGCTGGCAGCCCGCCGCCCGAGCCCCAGTCCACGACCGTAGCGCCGGCGGGGAAGTCGCGGACGGCGAGGGCGAGGCTGTGGCGAATGTGCCGCTCGGGGATGTCGCGGACCGTGCTCGGCGCGACGAGGTTGACGGCCCGGTTGACGCGCGCGAGTTCGGCGCCGTACGCGGAGAGCGTCACGCGCTGAGCGTCCGTGAGGGCGGCGAAGAGGTCGGGAAGGGACATGCGGGATGAGAATGAGCAGAGCGGGCGGGACGTCCCGGCGTCATCCCGCCTCGGCCGGGCGACGCAGCAGCACCATCAGCGCGTGGACATCGGCTGGCGAGACGCCAGCGAGGCGGCCGGCCTGACCGAGGGTCGCCGGGCGGACCCTGGCGAGGCGCTCGCGCGCCTCGTGCGTGATCTGGCGGACGTCCGCAAAGTCGAAGTCCGCGGGCACGCGCACGCGGTCGAGGCGCGTCATCTGCTCGGCGAGTGCCGTCTCGCGCTCGACGTAGCCCGCGTAGCGGAGCTCGACCGCGACCGTCTCGACGGTTCCGTCCATCCCCGGCGAGGGTGCGACGAGGTCGGCGTGCCCGGTGTGGGCGAGCAGGTCGGCGAGGACGACCTCGGGCCGGAGGGCGAGGTCCGCGAGGCGCGCCGGCCGCTCCACCGGGCTCGTCCCGACCCGGCCGAGGTACCCGTTGACGGCGTCGGGCGCGACGACGGTCGCGCGGAGGCCGGCGAGCGTGTGGGCGATGGCGGCTTCGCGGGCGTCGAGACGCGCGAGGCGTTCGGCAGAGGCGAGGCCGAGGGCGTGCCCGACGCGCGTCAGGCGGCGGTCCGCGGTGTCGTGCCGGAGTAACAACCGGTGCTCGGCGCGGGACGTGAACATGCGGTACGGCTCGTCCGTCCCCTTCCCGACGAGGTCGTCCACGAGCACGCCGATGTAGGCCTGGTCGCGGCCGAGCGTCACCCCGTCCTGCCCGCCGACACGCCGCGCCGCGTTGAGGCCCGCCATCAGCCCCTGCGCGGCCGCCTCCTCGTAGCCCGTCGTGCCGCTGATCTGGCCCGCGAGAAAGAGCCCGTGCACGGCATGGGTTTCGAGCGTCGTCCGGACCTGGTGCGGTGGGACGTAGTCGTACTCGATCGCATAGCCCGGCCGCAGCACGTGCGCGCGCTCCAGGCCGGGAACGAGACGGAGCGCGGCCGTCTGGACCGCCTCGGGCAGGCTTGTCGAGAAGCCGTTGACGTACATCTCGGTCGTCGTGCGGCCCTCGGGTTCGAGAAAGATCGGGTGCGAGGCCTTGTCCGCGAAGCGGTCGATCTTGTCCTCGACGGACGGGCAGTAGCGCGGGCCCTTGCCTTCGATGCGGCCGGCGAACATCGGCGAGTCGGCGAAGCCGGCCCGGAGGGCGTCGTGGACCGCCGGCGTCGTGGCCGTGAGCCAGCACGAGCGCTGATCGGCTGGGAGCGCGTCGGTGAGGAACGAGAACGGACGCGGGTCCGCGTCGCCGGGCTGCTCCGTACAGGCGGAATAGTCGACCGTCCGGCCGTCGATGCGGGGCGGGGTGCCGGTTTTGAGGCGGCCCGTCTCGAACCCGAGGCGGTGGAGGGCAGCGGTCACGCCGACCGCCGCGGCCTCGCCTGCGCGCCCGCCGCCCGTCGTTTGCCGGCCGACGTGAATCTGACCGTTGAGGAATGTCCCGTTCGTGAGCACGACCGCGCGGGCGCGGATGGCCAACCCGGTCTGCGTCACGACGCCCGTGATCCGCGTCTCGCCGTTCTCAGCCTCGGTCAGCAGGTCCACGACCGAGTCCTGGCGGAAGAACAGGTCCGGCGTCTGCTCCAGAAGCTCCCGGACAAAGGCGGCGTACGCCATCCGGTCCGACTGGCAGCGCGGGCTGTGGACCGCCGCGCCGCGGCTCGTGTTGAGCATCCGGAACTGGATGCCCGTCGCGTCGGCGGCGCGCCCCATGAGCCCGCCGAGGGCGTCGATCTCGCGGACGAGTTGGCCCTTGCCGACGCCGCCGATGGCGGGGTTGCAGGACATCGCGCCGAGCGTGTCGAGGCGCGTCGTGACGAGGAGCGTCCGGGCGCCGGTGCGGGCGGCGACGTGGGCGGCCTCGGCGCCGGCGTGCCCGCCGCCGACCACGACGACGTCGTAGGAGTCGGTCATTGCCGTGGGGTGGGGTGTTGGGGCAAGAACGCGCCGCAGCGCGCGGGGCGCCGGGAAGAATGGGCCAGAGCGCGTGGAGCCGGTTCCGGGCCTCGGGGATGCGGTGACCAGCCTCGGGGAGCCGGTCCCGAGCGAAAGGTTGTGCCTCCCGAGCGAAAGGTTGTGCCTCCCGAGCGAAAGTTTGCGGCTCCCGAGCAAAAAAGCTGGTTCCGAGCGCGCGTTTCCGGTTCCGAGCGAAAAAAGCTGGTCCCGGGCCTCGCGTTTCTGGTTTTGAGCGCGCGGAGCCGGTTCTAGCCTTTCGGGGCCGGTTTCGGGTGGCGCGGCGTTCCCAGCGCAGTACCGGCGCTATTTGCCGATGCAGAAGCGAGAGAAGACGGCGCCGAGCACGTCGTCGGCGGTGACGGCGCCCGTGACGAGGCCGAGCGCGTGGAGCGCGTCCCGGAGGTCGAGCGCGAGCAGGTCTGCGTCTCGGCCGAGGGACTCGCGGGCGCGGCCGACGGCCGCCTGCGCCTCGGCGAGGTGCCCGCGGTGGCGCTCGTTGACGGCGACGGCATCGGCCTCGGGGCCCGCGGCGTCGGCGCGGAGCGCGGCCAGGAGGGCGCGGCGGAGCGGGTCGAGGAGCGCGGGCGCGTCTGCGGCGTCGCGGGCGGAGACGGCGAGCGCGTCGGCGAGACTGGGGTGCGGCGCGGCACCGGCGAGCAGGTCCGCCCGGCTCGCGACAGCGAGCACGGGCAGGTCTGGGCGCTCCGCGGCGAGGGCCGCGAGGTCGGCGCGTTCGCCCGCGTCGAGCCCGCGCGCGGCGTCGGCGAGGTAGAGAATGGCGTCGGCCGTCCCGAGCGCGGCGCGGGCACGTCGTGTGCCCTCGGCTTCAACCGCGTCGTCCGTCTCGCGCAGGCCAGCCGTGTCGACGAGGCGCACGCGGAGGCCGTCGATCTCGACGTCCGTCTCGACGGCGTCGCGCGTCGTGCCGGGTGTCGGGCTCACGATGGACCGCTCGCGGCCGGCGAGGGCGTTGGCGAGCGTGGACTTGCCCGCGTTCGGGCGCCCGGCGAGGACGACGGTCGCGCCGTCGCGGAGGAGCGCGCCGAGGTGCGCCGTCGAGAGCAACTCGGTAAGCAGCGCGTCCGCCTCGGCGAGGCGCCGGTCGAGGTCCGCCCGGTCCGCGAACGTCACGTCCTCATCGGCAAAGTCCAGTTCGAGCGCGACGAGGGCGGCCGTCTCGATGAGGCGCTCGCGGACGCCCGCGACGGCCGCGCCGATGCGGCCCTGGAGCTGCGCGACGGCCGCTCGGGCGCCGCGCGTGCCGGTCGCGTGGATCAGGTCGGCGACGGCCTCGGCCTGCGCGAGGTCCAGCTTGCCGTTCAGGAACGCGCGCTCGGTGAACTCGCCCGGGCCGGCCGGCCGGGCGCCCGCCTCGACGAGCACGCGCAGGACGGCCTGCGGGGCAGCGTCGCCGCCGTGCGTCGTGACCTCGACCGTGTCCTCGCCCGTCGCGGAGCGTGGCGCGCGGAAGACCGTGCACACGACCTGGTCCACGCGGTGGCCCGCGGCGTCCGTGATCCAGCCCGTGTGGACCGAGTGGCCCGACGCCTCGGCGAGGCCGGGCCGCGAGAACCGCGACCCGACGAGGGCGACGGCGCCCACACCCGAGACGCGCACGACGGCGAGGGCCGCCGTGCCGGGGGCCGTCGCGACGGCGACGATGGGCGGCTCGGCCGCCGCGACGCGCCCCGCGCCCACCGGCTTACTTCTTGCGGCGGCGCGAGGCCGAAGCGATGGCGTCCGTCGTGAGGCGGCCATTGGCCCGGCCGTTCGTCTTCGGCTTGCCCATCACCTTGGGCGCGGCCGCGCCGACGCCCGGGATCTCGCCCTTGGCCGCCTGCTCGTGGACCTGCTTGTTCACCATCCGCTGCTGGACGACCGAGAAGAGGTTGAACGCGAGGTAGTAGAGGCTCAGGCCGGCCGGGAAGCCGTTGAAGAACAGCAGGAAGATCACCGGCATGAGGTACAGCAGCATCTTCTGCTGGCCCGTGACGGCGTTGCCCGACGGCTGCGAGAGCTTCATTGAGACGAGCATCGAGCCCGCCATGAGCAGCGTGAAGCCGGAGACGTGGTTGCCGTAGGCCGGGATCGCGAAGGGCAGCGTCGCGATGACGTCCGGCGCCGAGAGGTCCGGCGCCCACAGGAAGCCCTCGCCGCGGAGGACGAGCGTGCTCTGGAAAAAGCGCCACAGCGCGATCAGGATCGGGTACTGCAGCAGCATCGGCAGGCAGCCGCCGAGCGGGTTCACCCCGCGCTCCTTGTAGAGGCGCATCATCGCCTCCTGCTGCTTCGCCGGGTCGTCCGGGTGCGCCTCCTTGAGGGCGGCGAGCTCGGGCTGGAGCTCTCGCATCTTGGCGGCCGAGCGGTACGACGCGCTCGTAAGCGGCCACAGCACCAGCTTCACGATGAGCGCGAAGAGGATGATGACGAGGCCGTACGACGAGATGAACGTCGACAGGAAGGCGAACAGCGGCGCGATGACGTAGCGCGCGATAGGCCGCGTGATAAAGCCGCCGAAGCCGAAGTCGACCGTGTCGTAGAGGCCGTAGGTCGCGAGGCGCCGCAGTTCGAGCGGCCCGAGGTACAGCGTGACCGCCTGCGACTGCCCGGCCGCGAGGGCGGGCATTTCGAGGCTCGCCGCGTAGTCCTGCCCGAAGCCCTCCTCGCCGGCGGTTCCGACCTGCTGGCCGGTGAGCTTGGCGCCGCTCGCGACCGTCGGCTGCGTCGGGATGACGGCGGCGATGAAGAACTTGGTCTTGACCGCGACCCAGTCGACCGCCCCGGTCCGCGTGATCGGCTCGGCCTCGGAGGGCTTGCGGAGGTGGATCGACTCAGTCTCGCCGCCGGAGCGGAGGTACGCGCCCGCCTGCGTCGTCTCGCCCTTGGGGTTCTCCTCGGCGAGCGGGAGCGCGCCGGACCACGTGAGGTCGTAGGTGCCGCGCGCGAGCGCGTCCGTCCCGACGGCCTCGACGCGCATCCCGACATCGTACGAGTCGGGGGCGAACGTGTAGACGAAGCGGAGCGCGCCGGGCCGGCCGTTCTGACCGGGCATGGGCGTCTCAAAGCGCAGCTCGGCCGGTCCGTCCGTCGCCCGCAGCGAGTCGCCGGCGAAGGGCGCCGTGCCGACGAGTGGCGTGAACGCGAGCGACCGTGTGTCCAGGTACGCGCCCTGCGGCGGGACGAAGCCGACGGCGAGGGCGCCCGCGCGGTCCGAGACGAGCTCGACGGGCTCGGTCGTCGTCGCGTGGTTGAAGCCGAGCAGGCGGAAGCGGACGAGCGTCCCGCCGCGCGTCGAGAACGTGGCCTCGTAGCGGTCCGTGCGGACGGTGACGAGGCGGTCGGCGCCGCTGGTGGAATCCGCTGCGGCAAAGGCCGAGTCGGTCGGGGCGGCGAGTTCGGCGGGCCGGTCGGGCCCGATCTCGGCGTCGGCCGGAGGCCCGGCGCGCGACTCGGCGGCGGCCGTCGAGTCGGCTATCGCCTGCTGGCGCGCGGCCTGCTCCTGCGTCGGCGCGGTGTAGACCATCCAGACGCCCAGCAGAAGGGACATCAGGAGGATCCCGATAAGTGCGTTTCGGTCGAGGCCCTGCGGTTCCACGGAGTGGGGCGCGCCGAGACGCGCGGGTTGGGGAGGCGGCGCTACGTGGCCTGGGGGCCGGGCGTACGCGGCGCGCCTGAAGGCGTTGCGCGCGGGTCGGCGTGCGGCGGGGTTGCGCGGAGCGCCGCGCGGCGGAGCGCCTCGGGAAGACACCGTACCACGTCGGCCTCGGCCGTCGCGGCGGCGCCGCGGTAGAGGACGACGAGCGTGAGGGCGTCCTGGCGGCCCGCGACGGCGTCTAGCAGCGGCTGCTGGTGAAGCCGGAACGTCTCGCGCATGACGCGCCGGAGACGCACGCGGCCGACGCCGCGAACGACGCGGCCCGGTGCGAAGCAGACCTGCACGGGCGTGTCGCAGCCGGTGTCGGCCCGAGCCACCGTCCGCGCCAGCAGGACGACTGGCCCGACACGAACGCGCCCGACGTCGGGCCGGGCGCGGTCGAAGAGGGGCCGGAGCAGGCGGCGGCGCTTGAGGCGGCGGCTCCGCGGAAAGGCGTAGGGCCGCGCAGGCACGGCCTACTTGCTGGCCTTCGTGTCGTGGACCGTCAGGGCGTGGCGGCCCTTGGCGCGGCGGCGCGCGAGGACGTTGCGGCCGTTCTTGGTCGCCATGCGGGAGCGGAAGCCGTGCGTGTTGGCCCGCTTGCGGCGGCTGGGCTGGTAGGTGCGCTTCATCGGGGAGCGGCCGGACGTGCCGGGCCGGAAGGTCGGAGACGAGAACGCCGCCCTCGGCGCACACAGGGGTGCACCGCTCGGGCGGCCGTGGAGCGATGATACGGCCGCGGCGGCCGGGCCTCGGTGAAGGGACGTTGACTTCGGGGCGGGCGGCGCGTTCGGCGCGGGTGCCGGGTTGCCCGCCCCGGCGCCGGCGCGTAGTTTCGCCGTCCGCCCGGGTCCGGTGGCTCCCCACCGGTTGCGGGCATCTGCGGGAATAGCTCAGTTGGTAGAGCATCAGCTTCCCAAGCTGAGGGTCGCGGGTTCGAATCCCGTTTCCCGCTCCACCCCGCCCCGGCGGGGTCGCGAGGCCTGGACGCCCGTCGCGTCCGGGCCTCGCCGGTTTTGCGCCCGCGTGGCGCACCTCGGGCGGTTAGCTCAGTTGGTTAGAGCGCCTCGTTTACACCGAGGATGTCGGGGGTTCGAGTCCCTCACTGCCCACTTATTGTCGCTAGATCCCGTTGGGAGACAGCGCGATTGTCTGCGGCTGGTACAACGGAGGTAAAACATTTCCTCCTCGGCTCCTGAGGGCACGGGCACACGAGAGGCGGGGCGGGGCATATTGATTTTCAAGGTATATAAGTACAGCGTCGGCTACCTGCTATTCATGCCCCGATGGCTACAGCGGACGACCAGCACACACCTTGGGAGGCTGCGCTGGAAGCCCTGCGCACCGACCGGGCGGTCCGATGCAGACGCGAGTTGTTCAGCACGGCTGTACGGACCGGTCAGACGGTGACAGTTTAGACGGGGCACATCGGTGACGGCCGGGCTGTCTTTCTGAGCAGCCCTTGCCTCATCATCTCCACCGCTAGAAACGGTCCACGAAGGCGCTCAGTCTGCCGTGGCATCGCGTGATCGACGCGCGGCCACACCCGCCTCTGCCAACGCCTGCAGCGCGGCCGCCCGCCCGGTCGCGAGGCAGCCGGTGATCAGCCAGCCGCCCGTAGGGGCCTCCCAGTCGAGCATTTCGCCTGCGGCGTAGACCGAGGCGTCCCCCAACGAGACGCTTCCCGTCAACCGAAACCCATCCAGCGCATCGAACCGGAGCCCGCCTGCCGTCGAGATCGCTTCGTCTAGTGGCAACACGCCCACATGGCGCACCGGGAGCCTTTTGATAGTGCGGGCGATGTCCGCGCCAAATGGTCGGCCGAACTCGTTGAGGAGCGCGGCGCGCGCGCCTTCAAGGCCGAGCGCCTTGCGCAGACGGGTCGCGAGGCTCGACTTTGGACCCTGCTGCGCAAGGCGCTCGGCGACGACGGCGTGTGACAGGTCGGGGAGGAGATCAACCACAAGGGCTGCTCCGTCCCTGACGGCACCACTGACGCTGTAAATGCCACCGCCTTCAAGCCCCTTGGTCGTAATCACCGCTTCACCCCGACTGGTCAAACCTCCCGCATAAAACGCGACGCCTTTGAGCGGGTGACCCTGCCAGCGCGCCATCTGCGCGGACCAGTCCACCCTCAGCCCGACGTTGGCCGCCCGAAACGGCGCCACCGATCCCGGCATCTGCGCCGCCCATTCGCCGTCGGTGCCCAGTCTGCGCCAGCTTGCCCCACCCATCGCGAGAATGGTGACGTCGGCGTCAATCTCTTGCGGCCCCACGGGCGTGTCAAACACGGCTCGCCCGTCGCGCCAGCCTTGCCACCGCCACCGCGTCAGCAGGTGCACCCCGAGACCGTCCAACCGCCCCAGCCATGCGCGCAGCAACGGCGACGCCTTCATCGCAACAGGGAAGACGCGGCCCGTCGATCCGACGAACACTTCCTGGCCCAGTCCTGTAGCCCACCGGATGACCTCCTCGGGACCGAACTCGGAGAGCGCACGCGCGAAGGCCGGCGACACCTCGCCGTACCCCGCGTCGAAGTGGTCGTCTACTTTTGTGAGGTTCCGGCCGGACTTGCCCGCCATCAGGAATTTCCGAGCAGGCGACGGCATCTTGTCCGCGACGACGACCGAAACACCCGCCCCCGCGAGCACCCCGGCGGCCATCAGTCCTGCAGGCCCCGCCCCGATGACGAGCGCCCGACCGTTCTTCCTGCCCAGATTAGCCTGGGGGTCGCCTTTTTCGCGGCGTGGGTCAGACTCCCATGGGCTACGGGACTCGCCCACACCCTGGCTGTATGGCTCAGACGCGCTCACGCCTCGTCCAGCCGACGTGTTGGCGTCATGAACCAGCACGGATAGGGAAAATCAACACCGGTCGCATTGCAGGCATTCCAGACAGGGACAAACAGAAGGGTGACGTGTGTCTTGGCCGCCGCGTCGAGCGTTGCATCCGTCGCGAGCGCTGCCGGCACCTCGGCCGACACGCGCGCCTAGGGCCCCGACGCGGAGGGCCTGCCCGAAGACTCAGAGCTTCCCGAACGCGACGCCCCGGTACGTCCACCCCGCGCCCGTGACCGCGTCCTGGAGGGGCTCCTTGAGCTCCCGGGTGTCGAAGCGGTAGTTGTAGACGACGCCCGGCGTGAGCGTCTCCGTGAAGGCGTACGCCTTCCCGAACTCGATGCTCTGCTTCTGCCCGCGGAATGCGCTGGTGGCGACGGAGAGCCCCGGCACGCCGGCACGCCAGGCGACCGTGTACTCCCGGTCGCTCGACCGGACCTCGCGCGACGCCGGGTCGAGCTTGAGGTAGATGCGGAAGACCTTCTCCAGGCCTGCCTTGGCGAAGAGCTCGTACCACTGCGCGTCGACGATCTTCCACTCGGCGATGAGGTCGGTCCCCTCCGCGCGCCCGTCGATGAGTTGGAACGGGGCCGTCGGGCGGTTGAGAGCCCAGAGTCGGTCCTTGACCTCCTGCGGCGAGAGTGCGGGCGTGCTGGAGGACGGCCGCTTCATGGAAGTAAAGAAGTCGAGGAGTCCCATGGAGCCGTTGGCAGGGTGTCCGAGGTTCGAGGTCCGGGCGACGCGCCCGGCGGGGAGAGACAACCTACGCGCCGGCGAGAACGAGCGACAAAAGCGACCAGGCCCGAGAGCCCATTGGAGGTGGCTGGTCGAGAGGCGGCAGAACATTGGGACGCTCAGGCGCCGGCCAGCAGCGAGCGGTGGGAGGGAGCAACGTAGTCGCGTGGGGCGGTCCCCACTCCTCGCCCGCGTCGCAACGAAGCTCGGGCCCGTGATCGGGCGGCTTGTCGGGTCGGGCCGGCCGGGCGCGCTCATGGCGCTCGGGGCCCGCAACGGGCTCCTGCCGTGCGGGCTCGTCTACGGCATGCTCGCCTCGGCGGCGGCGACCGGGAGCGCTGGGCGTGGGGCGCTCACGAGGCCGTCTTCGGGGCCGCGACGGCCCCGGCGCTCGCGGTGACGGGCCTGTTCGGGGCCCGCCTGCGGCCCGAGCGGCGGCTCGCGCTCCAGCGTGTGGCCGGCGTCCTCGTCGTCGTGATGGGATTGCTGACGGTCGGGGGCGAGCGCGCTCGCCCCCGACCGTCAGCAATCCCATCACGACGACGAGGAC
>DASWMO010000343.1:0-9496 GCA_036399715.1 Rubricoccaceae bacterium | reverse complement strand
CGCGCGCGGGCGCGGCCCTCCGCTCGGCCGTGCTGCCGGGCTGGGGGCAGATCCACCGCGGCGACCGCGGCCGCGGCGTCGCCTTCGCCGTCGGCGTCGGGACGGCGGCGGCCAGTACGCTCGGCGCGCACCTCGCGTACGGCGCCGCGCGCGACCGGTACACCCGCGCAACCGCGCAGGAGGACATTGCGCAGACGGGCCGTACGATTGACCGGCTGTACCGCCTGCGCGGCAACCTCGCGATCGCCACAGCCGTCGGCTGGGCCGCCCAGATCGCCGAGGCGCTCGTGGTCGGCCGCCCCGAGGCGCCGCCTACCGCGGCCGCTGCCCGGCTCGATGCGACCGGCGTCGGGCTCCGGCTGACCGTCCCCATCGGGCGCTAGCCTGCGCGGCCGTGCACGGTGTGCGCACGCCTGAGCACGCCGTGCTCACTGCCCGCGCTGCGACGGACGCGGCGGGTCCCGCGCCGGCCGAGAAAATCGAGTCGCCGTCTGTGCGCAACCCGGCCCGGCGGCGTCCGTGTGACGGGGCTCCCGACCGTCTCCGTTCCCCTTTCCGTTCTCGTCATGGCCTCGCTGCCCAGAACCCGCCTCCAGAAGCGGCTCCTCGTCGCGCTCGCGGTCGTCGCCGGCTTCGTCGTGTCGTCGCGTGTGGCCCACGTCCTCTCGGACCTCGCGCACAGCGCGGTCTCGCACGGCGAATACGCGGGCCCGCCGCCCCCGCCGCCCCCGCCCCCGCCGCCAGCGCCGCCCGCCCCCCCTGCTCCGCCCCCGCCACCGCCCGCGCCTCCCGCACCGCCGACGCCGTTTCAGTCGTAGTCCATCCGAGGCCTCTGGCACTGCGCCGGAGGCCTCGTGTGCTCCGGGCGGTCGTTACGTCACCGGGCCGCCCTCGGCGGGCGGCGTGTACGCCAGGTGCTCGCCCGTTTCGAGCGCGTGCCCGACGGCATCGAACGCGTGCGCGATGTCCGTTTCGGTGTTCCACACGAACGGCGCCATGCGGAGCACCTCGCCGCGGCGGCTGTCGGTGTAGACGCCCTGGGCCTTGAGCCACGCCGATAGACGGTCCGCGTGGGCGACGCCGAAGACGAGCATCGCGCCGCGGCGCGCGGGCTCGGCCGGCGACCGCAGCGCAAGCCCGAGGCGCTCCGCGTGCGCGACGGCGAGCGCACCCTTGGCGAGCGTGTCCGCCCGGACCGCATCGACGCCGCTCCGCTCGCCGTCTCGGGCAGCAAACAGCACCCGGAGGCCCTCGACGGCATGGTACGTCGACGCGACGGCCGTCGTGCCGGCGAGAAAGCGCCGCCGCGGGACCGGGTTGTCGGCGGGCTCGGGGCGGAAGCCGAACGGGTCGGCGTCGGCGAACCAGCCCGCGAGGCGCGGCCGCAGGTCGGACCCGACGTAGAGGTAGCTGTTGCCCGTCGAGCCGCTGGCTTCTTTGAGCAGCCCGCCGACGTAGGCATCCACCCCGAGCGCAGCGGCGTGAATCGGGACGCTGGCCGTCGCATGGTAGCCGTCGATACAGACGTGCGCGCCATGGGCGTGGGCGCGGTCTGCGATGGCCCGCAGCGTGTCGTCCGCGAGGACCTCGCCGGTCGCGAAGCCGACGTGGCTAACAAAGACCCACGCCGTCCGGTCCGTGATGGCTTCCAGGACAGCGTCTACGTCCACGAATCCGCCGGCCCCGGCGGGCACCTCGACCGGGCGGATGTCGCGCAGGCCGGCCCACCGCTTCACGGCGTGGCGGACGGATGGAAACTCGGCGTCCGTGAGGACGACCTCGGTCCGGCCGTTCCCGAACGGCGCGTCGCACGAGAGGAGCGCGCTGACGCTCCAGTGGACGTTCGGCTGGAGTACGCACGTGCCCGCGGGCGCGCCGAGCAGCGGCGCGAGGTACGCGTCGCCGAGGTCCTCGGGCAGGGCCCACCACGACGTGTCGTGGCCGAGCGCCCAACGGTCCGGCACGCGGTTCCATGCGTCGACGCCGCGCGTGGCCCAGTCCTCGCAGAAGCCCTGCATGAGCGCGGGGACGGTCCGAGGCATCAGCCCGTGCGTGAACGCGCGGAGTTCGACCGCGGGCGCGGGCGGGACGGCAAAGTGGTCGCGGAGGTCGAGCATGGGGACGGGCGGCGAGAGCGTCGCGGAAGATGCGTCCGCGCGGGCACCCGCGCCTCGTCCGTGAGCCGGTCCGGCGAGTCGTTCAAACGAAACGCCCCCGTCGCACGGGTGCGACGGGGGCGGAGCCTGAGCGCGGGAGCGCTACGCCTGCGCCTCGAGGGCGTCGACGTGGACAAACTTGCGGCCGCCGCGCGAGACGGCGAAGCGGACGCGGCCGGTCGCCTTGGCGTACAGCGTGTCGTCGTTGCCACGGCCGACGTTGTCGCCGGGGTGGAACTTGGTGCCGCGCTGGCGGACGATGATCGAGCCGGACGGGATCGCCGTCCCGCCGAACACCTTCACGCCGAGCATCTTGGGGTTCGAGTCGCGGCCGTTCCGGGACGAGCCGACTCCTTTCTTGTGTGCCATGAGAGTAGAGACCAGGGCGGCGGCCGCTAAGGCCGGGCCGCGGCGGTCGGCTTAGTTGGAGGAGAGGCCGGTGATCTTGACCTGCGTGTAGGGCTGGCGGTGGCCGTTGCGGACCTTGTAGCCCTTGCGGCGCTTCTTCTTGAACACGATGATCGTGTCGCCCTTGACGTGCGCGAGGACCTCGGCCGATACCGAGAAGCCGGCCACGGTCGGCGCGCCGACCTGAACGCCGTGGTCGCCCGAGACGAGCAGCACGCGGTCGATCGTGACCGTGTCGCCGATGGCGTCCTTCGTGCGGGGGATGTAGAGCTTGGCGTCCTGCTGGACCTTGAACTGTTTGCCGGCGATCTCGACGATTGCGTACATGGGGGTGCGGGCTTGAGGACCCTCGGGGCAGCCAGAGCGGCCGCGCCGGGGGGCGCAGGGGCGGACGAGAGCGGACGAGAGGTCCGCGTGTCCGCGGGAGCCGGGAAAACTACCGACAGGGCGTCCGCGTGCCGCGCCCCGGCGCCGAAGAAAGCAGGAAGAGGGGTGTCCACGGTCCGCGCACCCGCGGGACTCCGGACGGGGCTCCGGGGCATCCGCCGCGCCGATTCTACCCGCCGCGTACCGAATCTGTAACGTCTGCGCGGCTTGATTACCAGACGATCGGACCGGCCGATGCTAGACGAGCACCGTCCGGAATCGGGGATACAGCTCCACAGAGGGCACCCTTGCGTTCCCGTCTCGGCCCCGATTTGCCGGCGCGGCGCGGCCGGCGCGGCGTGGCACCACGGTTGCGTGGGTCCGCAGCACTCCCCGCTGCCGTGCCCGCATGACCCCGACTCTACAGGACGCCGTCGAACGCTACGTCGCCTCCCCGACGCCCGAGCATGGCCGAGCCGTCGCCGTTGCCGCGCTCCCGTTCGTGCGCTCGCTCACCCGCCGCGTGACACTCCCGGACCACCCGCTCGCGACGTACCGCGACCTCGAGAACGCGGGCATGCTCGGCATGCTGCAGGCGCTTCAGAGCTACGATCCCAGCCGCGGCACGCCGTTCGCATCGTTCTCGTACGGCCGCATTCGGGGCGCGCTCGTGGACTTTCTCCGGACCATCGACTGCCTCTCGCGGGACCGCCGCCGCCGCGTCGCCGAGGCGGCCCGGACGGCCGAAGTCCTCCAGCAGGAACTCGGCGCCGAGCCCCGCGCGGCGCAGATCGCCGACCGCCTCGGCGTGACTGTCCGCGAGGTGGACCGCCTCCGCGGCGACGCCCAGCAGCGCTTCGCACTCTCGATCTACGACGCTGAGGGCGACCACCGCCCGGCCCCGCTTGACGTCCTCTCCGCGCCCGACGCAGAGCCCGCCGACGCCCGCGCCGAGCACGGCTCGCTCGTCGCCCATCTCGACGGCCTCCTCGACCGCCTTCCGGCCCGCGAACGCGGCATCGTCGGCGCCTACTTCTACGACGGGCTCACGCTGCGCGAGATCGCCGAAGGCCTCGGCCTGACGGAGGCGCGCATCTCGCAGATCCTCTCGAAAACCCTCCGCACGCTCCGCGCGCAGTTCGACGATGCGCCGCCGGTAGCGGCCCCCGCGCTCAGGGCGCGCGCCGTCGCCGCCTGACCGACACCACATCGCGCGGCGCCTCGGCGAGGCCTGCCGCGCACCCGGTCCCCGGAGGGGGAGAGAGAGGCCGCCGGGGTCCGGGCACGTTGCCTGGGCCCCGGCGGTTATTTATGGGGCCGGCACGACGCTGCCGTCCGCCGCGACGGTCATGCCCGGGCCGGGCGCCGTCGTCGGCATCGAGTGGATGTCGGGGTCGCCGGACCAGCCGTTGGGGACGTAGTGCGTGTGACTGCCGTGCGAGATCGCGACGTAGCCCTTCGGGCTCACGACGCCCGTCTCGGACGCGCCGAGGCCGAGCACGTCGCGCAGAACGAACGCGGCCAGCAGGCCGACGGCGAGGATGAGGACGAGGCGGGCCGGGCGGGACATCGGGAGGACCGTTCGGGTGGCGGGACCGTTCGAGAACGAGACTACGACGCGCGGCCGTGCGCGTCTGCGAACCCTCCACTCAAACCCATGCCCGAGGCGCACGCCCACATCCGAGTCGTGCTCGTGGTCGGCGTCGCCGGATCGGGCAAGACGACTGTCGGCCGGGCGCTAGCGCGTTCCCTCGCCGATCAGACCGGTGCGCCGTGGGCGTTCGCCGACGCCGACGACGTCCACTCGCCCGAGGCGCTGGCCCGGATGGCGACCGGGCATGCGCTGACGGATGCCGACCGGGCGCCGTGGCTCGCTCGCCTCGCCGTACGCGTCCGCACGCACGTCGAGGGCGGGCCGCCACTGGTGCTCGCCTGCTCGGCCCTGCGCGCGGCCTACCGCGAGACGCTCGTCGGCGGAAATGAGGGCGTCGCCATCGTGTGGCTGGACGCGCCCGCGGACGTCCTCGCCGCGCGCCTCGGCGCCCGCCTCGCGACCCACCTCGGCGAGGGCTGGAATCCGGTCGGGCCGAGCCTGCTGCCGAGCCAGCTCGCGACGTTCGAGCCGCCTGGCCCGGACGCCCTGCGCCTCGACGCGACGCGGTCGGTCGCGGACCTCGCCGCCGAGGCCGCCTCGTTCGTGCGTGGCACGAGATCGGGTCCGTTGTCGTTTCTTGGTCGCTCACACCGCCCTTCCCCGTGATGCCCCGCCCCCACCTCCTCACCCGCGTGTTTCTCGCCCTGCTCCTCGTCGCGCTCGCAGGCTGCAACGCGGCGGGCGTCCTCGCGGACGTGCCCGATGCCAGCGCCGGGCCCGTCTCGCCCGATGGCCTCTCGCTCGTGGCCGACCAGATGGCGTACAGCCGCGGTGAGACTGCCCGGCTCACGCTCCGCAACGGGTCCGCGGTGACGGCGACGACGGGCGTGCTCGAATGCGCGCAGGTCGAGACGTGGACCGGGTCGGCGTGGATGGTGAGCGCCGAGGGCAACGACCGCGCATGCATCATGATCGCGCGCGTGCTCGCGCCCGGCGAGACGATGACCGGCACGGTCGCGCTCGACGTGCCGGCCGGGCAGTACCGCCTCGTCCAGTCCGTGAGCCTCGAAGGCGCCGACGGAGGCGTGACGGCTGCGACGGCCGCCTTCCGCGTCGGCGCGTAGGGCGCTACGCCTCGGCTTGGGCGGCGAGCGTCTCCCAGCGGGCATAGAGCGCCTTGACCTCCTCGTCGGCGGCGTTGAAGCGGGCCATCGTGGCGGCGAACTCGGCGGAGCGGGCGTAGAGGTCCGGGTCCGCCATCTCCGCCTCGGCGGTCGCCTTGCGCGCCTCGGCCGCGGCGATCTGCGCCTCGACCTTCTGCATCGCCTTCGCCGCCGCGCGGGCGTCGAGCCCGGATACGGGTGCTGCAGGCGCCTTGCTGGTCGGCTTCGCCGACGTGCTCGCCTTGCCCGGAGCGGGCGCGGCACCACCGGCGCGGTAGGCGGCATTGCGCGCCTCGGCCTCGCGGCGCTTTTCCTCCTTCGTCTTCTTGCCACCCGAGGCGGGGCGGACGGCCGGCGTGCCGGGCGCGGTCGGCGCCTTGGACTGCGCCATTCCGTCTCCCGAGACCGGCGCGGCCTTCGCGGCGCGGGCGGCCGTTCCGTTCTCGCGCTGCCACTGCGCCTCGGTGTAGGTCCCGTCGTACGCCTTCACCGCGCGATCCTCGACATACCAGACCGACTCGGCGACGGCGTCGATGAAGTAGCGGTCGTGCGAGACGAGGACGAAGGCGCCCGTGTACTGCCGGAGCGCCTCGGCGAGGACCTCCTTGGAGTGGATGTCGAGGTGGTTCGTCGGCTCGTCGAGGACGAGGACATTGGCGGGGCTGAGGAGCGTCCGGGCCAGGGCGAGGCGCGAGCGCTCGCCGCCCGAGAGGACCGAGACGGACTTGAACACGTCGTCGCCCGTGAACAGAAACGCGCCGAGGACCGAGCGGAGTTCGGTATCGGACTGCCCGCGCGCGACCTCCTGGAGGGCTCCGAAGACCGTTTGGCCGGGATCGAGTGCCTCGGCCTGATGCTGCGCAAAGTGCGCGATGGCGGCGCGGCGGTCGACCTCGCGCATGCCCTCGAAGGTCTCCTCGCCGAGCAGGATGCGGGCGAGCGTGGACTTGCCCGCGCCGTTCTTGCCGACGAGCGCGACCTTGTCGCCCTTCTCCAGCCGGAGCGCGCCCGCATGCTCGAAGACGCGCGTGACGCCGCCCTCGGCGGCGGGGTAGGACTTCGAGAAGTCCGACAACTCGACCGCGATGCGGCCCACCGGCGGCGGGTCCGGGAAGCGGAAGCGGATCGTGGACGCCTCGGCGGGCGGGGCCTCGATGCGCTCCATCTTGTCGAGCGACTTCTGGCGGCTCTGCGCCTGCTTGGCCTTCGTCGCCTTGGCGCGGAAGCGCTCGACGAAGCGCTCCATCTCGGCGATCGTCTTCTGCTGGTTGTCGAACTGCGACTGCCAGTGCACGCGGCGCTCGACGCGCGCTTCGAGGTAGAACGAGTAGTTGCCGGCGTAGTCGTCGATCTGGCCGCGGATGAGCTCGCTCGTCCGCGTCGTCATGCGGTCGAGAAAGTACCGGTCGTGCGAGACGAGGACGACGGCGCCGGGGTACGTCGTGAGGTAGTTCTCCAGCCAGTCGATAGACTCGATGTCGAGGTGGTTCGTCGGCTCGTCGAGCAGGAGGATGTCGGGCTGCCCGAGGAGGAGGCGGGCAAGGGCGACGCGCATGCGCCAGCCGCCCGAGAACGTCGAGAGCGGGCGGCGCATCTCGTCCTCGGTAAAGCCCAGCCCGGAGAGAATGGCCGCCGTACGCGCCTCGACCGTGTGCGCGTCGCGCGTCGAGAGCATCTCCTGCGTGCGCGAGAAGCGGTCGACGAGGCCGTGGTAGTGGTCCGTGTCGTGGTCCGTGGCCGCGTCCATCGCCTCCAGCAGCCGGTGCGACTCCGCCTCGAGTTCGAGGACGTCGCCGAAGGCGCGCATGGCGTCTTCGAGCGGCGAGATCGACGTGTCGTGCTCCTGCGTGTCCTGCGTGAGGAAGCCCGTCGTGGCGCCGCCCTCGCGGACGACCTCGCCGCCGTCGATCGTCTGGTCGCCCGAGATCACGCGCAGGAGCGTGGACTTGCCCGCCCCGTTCGGCCCGACGAGCCCGATGCGCTCGCCGGCGCGGACAGTCCACGAGAGGCCGTCGTAGAGCGTGCGGCCGCCAAAGGCGAGCGAGATGTCGCGGAGAAACAGCATCGAGGTGGCGTGGGCGAGGCAACAGAAACGGGCGTCGGTTGCAGAATAGGACGTGCCGGGGCGGGCGTCCGGTAGGATTCCGTGCGAACCCGACCCCGTGGGATCGGCCTCAGACGCAGGCCCGCCCGCCCGGAACCATTACTTGTCTAAACAAGTAATACGGGCCTCCACCACCCTGCCTCCTATGCTCCGCACTGTTCTGACCGTCGCCGCGGCCCTTTTTCTCGCCGCCTGCGCACAGGACGCGCCCGACGGCGCCGGCACCACCGGGACGCCCGCGGGCGGCCTCGACTCGACGACCGTTACAGCCGACGCCGGTCCGGCGATCGACCCCGGCGTCTACGCGATCGACCCGGCGCACTCCGAGATCGGCTTCCGCGTCAAGCACCTCGGCATCTCGAACGTTGACGGCACGTTTACCGACATGACCGGCACGATCACGGTCCCCGAGGGCGGCGGGCTCGCCCAGATGCAGACCGAGGCGACCGTCCAAGTGGCGTCCGTGGACACCCGCAACGGCGATCGCGACGCGCACCTCCAGACGGCCGACTTTTTCGACGCCGCGCAGTTTCCGACGCTCTCGTTCCGCTCGACGCGCGTCGAGGCCCTCGGCGGCGGCCGCTTCCGCCTCATGGGCGACCTGACGATGCACGGCGTCACCCGGCCCGTCACGCTCAACGGCGAGTACGCCGGCGCGGCGACCGACGGCTACGGCAACCGCAAGGTCGGCTTCTCGGCCGAGGGCACGATCAACCGCTCCGAGTGGGGCCTGACGTGGAACCAGGCCATCGAGGCCGGCGGCGTCGTGGTGTCGGACGAGGTCGAGCTACGCCTCGACGTCCAGGCCGCCCTCAACGCCCCGACGGCAGCCGCCCCGGGGGCCGACTCGACGGCAGCGGACGCCTGAGTGGCGCCTCGGCCGGGTCCGGTACGAGCACACCCGAGTCGAACGCGCGCCGCGACCAGTCGCGGCGCGCCACGGCGTCGTAGAGGTCCGAGTGCAGCAGCACGTCGTGGCGGAGCAGGCGCTCGGCCGGGTCGGCCGCGGCGTCGCGTGTTGCCGTCTCGAAGTGAGCATCGACCGGCGCGGCGTGCTCGCGCGTGGCCCGCGCGGCGTACGTCGCCGCGCGCACGTCGGGCGCGAGGCCCGGGCGCTGCCCCCAGAGCGTGGCCGCGTCGTCGGCGAGAAACAGGAGTGCCGCGAGGCCGAGAGGACGCAGCACGCGCGCCGGAACCGGCACGACCGCGAGCAGCCCGACCGCGGCCAGAACGAGCACGCGCTCGCCAGGGTTGACGACGTTGAGCGCGAACGGCGGCAGCAGCAACGACACACCGGCCACGCCCCACGCGTAGAGGGCCGCGCGGCGCCGTCCGCCCGCCGGCATCCGCGCCGTTCCGACGGCGAGTGCGCCGGCGAGAACGGCCACGAACACGGCGGCTGCGGCGAGTGCGACTGCGAGCGCGGGTCCGTCCAGCAGCGGCGTCCCGTCGAGGCGCACGGGCCGTGTGAGCGGACCGAGTTTGAGCGCGGTGTAGGCTTTGTAGGCGAGCGCATGCCCCGGTCCGCCCGTGGTCGCCGGGGGCGCAAAACCGGTCGGTGGCCTCGCGGCGACGTAGGCGGCCGTGAGAGCCGCAGAGGGAACGAGGGCCGCGAGCGTCCGCCAGTCGCGTCGCGCGAGCGCATCGAGCCCGAGCGCGAGCGCGGTGACGGCGAACGGGACGGCATGCGCGAAAAAGAGCGCGA
>DASWMO010000342.1:0-3781 GCA_036399715.1 Rubricoccaceae bacterium | reverse complement strand
GCGTCGGCGTCGACGCCGACGACGTCTCGCACGCCGGCTTCGGGCCCGACGCGCTCTCGGACGTCGAGGCGCGCGCGCTCTTCGCCCAGCCGCTCCTCGACGCCGTCGACCCGACGGCCGACGAGGACGCCTTCGAGACCGCCCTCGCCCGGGCGGACGCCTACTGGGCCTTCGCCCGTACGGCCGAGCCCGACGCCGCAGCCGCCGGCCGTGCCTTCGCCCGCGAGACCCCCGGCGCCTCGGCCGAGGAGGCCGAGGCGATGGTCCAGCGCTACCGAACCCTGTTTCCGAACAAGGGCTGACGGACGGGACGCGGTCGGCACTCGGATCCGACGCTACTGGCGCTGGCCCGAAGGACCTGCATTCCGCCGCGGCGCTACTCGCGCCCCAACCGTTTCTTCACGGCTACCTTCGGGCACACCCCCAGCCCGCCCGATGGACCCCGTCCTCTCCGACGCCCCGGCCCGAATCCCCTTCAACGGCTCGCCCGCGCCGACGCTCGGCGTCGAGATCGAACTCCAGATTCTCGACCCGCAGACCTGCAACCTCAAGCAGGGCTCGACGCTCATCCTCGACCGCGTCGGCGACCACCCGAAGGTCAAGCAGGAGCTCACGCAGTCGACGATCGAGGTCATCACGGGCATCTGCAACAACGTCGCCGAGACGACCGCCGACCTCGCGGGCTCCATGCGCGAGCTCTACGCCTTGGGCGACGAGATGGGGCTGACCTTCGCCTCGGCGGGCACGCACCCGTTCGGGCAGTGGCGGGACCAGAAGATCTTCCCCAACGACCGCTACCAGGCCCTCGTCGACAAGATTCAGTGGCCCGCACGGCGGCTGCTCATCTACGGCCTCCACGTGCACGTCGGCGTGAGCTCGGGCGAGAAGGCGATCGTGGTCATGAACGCCCTCACGACCTACCTGCCGCACCTGCTCGCGCTCAGCGCGTCGAGCCCGTTCATCGACTTCGAGGACACCGGGCTGGCCTCGGCGCGGTCCAAGATCTTCGAGGCCATGCCGACAGCCGGGCTGCCGTACCGCCTCGCCAACTACGGCGAGTTCCAGACGTTCATGAACACGCTCGTGCGCGCGCGTGCCATCGAGTCGGTCCGCGAGATCTGGTGGGACATCCGGCCGCACCCCGGCTTCGGGACGCTGGAGATCCGCATCTGCGACGCGCCGAGCACGCTGCGCGAGATTGCCGCGCTCACGGCCTTGGTGCAGTGCCTCGTCGTCGTCCTCGGCGAGCGCTACGAGGCGGGCGTCCCGATGGGCATCCTCCAGCCGTGGATCCTGCGCGAGAACAAGTGGCGCGCCGCGCGCCACGGCCTCGACGCGGACGTGATCACGGACAACGAGGGCCACCACGGCCCGCTCCGCGACCTCGTCCCCGACCTCGTCGCGCGCCTCGCCCCCGTCGCCGAGCGTCTCGGCTGCTCGGAGCAGCTCGCGGCGGTCCACGAGATGGTCGCGAATGCCAGCTACGAGCGCCAGCGCGCGCGCTACGCCGAGACGAACCGCCTGCCGGACGTCGTGGCGATGCTCGCCGAGGAGCTCCGCCACAGCGTCGCGACGGCCGACGACGGGCACTGACGCCGCCCAGCCGATGCACCTCGACGCCTTCCGCGACCACGCGCTCGCGCTCCCCGGCGTGACCGAAGACCAGCCGTTCGGGCCGGACACGCTCGTCTTCCGCGTCGGCCGAAAGATCTTCGCCCTCCTCTCGCTCGACGAGGCCACGGTCAACCTCAAGAGCGATCCCGAAGAGGCCGTCGCCCTTCGCGAGCGCTACGCCGACGTGCGGCCCGGCTACCACATGAACAAGACCCACTGGAACACGGTCGGCCTGCAGGGCGACGTGCCGGCGGCCGAGATCCGCGCGATGGCCGACGCCTCGTACGCGCTCGTCCGGGCGAGCCTGACGCGGGCTGTCCGCGACGGCCTCGGGACCGACGGGCTCGGGACACGGTAGCCGGAGCTTCGGCACGCGGGGCGCGTTCGGTTCGTCGCGCCATCCCTGCCGATCCATGCTCCGCCGCCTCTCCGCTTTCGCCGCCCTTTCCATCCTGCTCGCGGCTTGCCAGACCGCCCCGCAAGCCGACGATGTACCCGCGCCCGTCGCGGCCGACACCGCCGCGGCGCGGCCCGCGCAGGTCGCCGTCGCGACGCTCGCCGCGCTGGACTCGTCGGGCGTCTCGGGGCGCGTCGAGTTCCGCCGCCTCGGGGAGGCGACCGAGGTCCGGTATTCCGTCTCCGGGCTTGCCCCCGGCGAGCACGGGATCCACGTGCACCAGAACGCCGACTGCGGCGCCGACTCGACGGGCGAGGCGGGCACGGCCGCCGGCCCGCACTTCAACCCGCTCGCAAGCCCCCATGGCGCGCCCGCTGCGGGGCTTACGGCGCGCCACGCCGGCGACTTCGGCAACCTGATCGCCGACGAGACGGGCCGCGCCGAGGGCATCCTCATCGACTCGGTGTTGACGTTCGACGGCCCGACGGCCCTCGTCGGTCACGCCGTGATCGTCCACGCCGGCCGCGACGACCTCGAGACGCAGCCCGGAGGCGACTCGGGCGACCGCATCGCGTGCGGCGTCACCGCGCTGTAACCGGGCGCTCAGAAGACGCGGGCGACACCGACGCCGAAGACAGTCTGCCGGCGGTCGAGGCGCTGGGTCACGTCCAGCCGGAGCCCGCCGAAAAGGCCGCTCAGCGACACGCCGACCTCGTGGTGCCACCGCGTGTGCGCGAGCGGCCCGCCCCACGTCCGCGCGTGCGCGCCGTGGACGAGCACGTTGTACTGGCGGCGCACCAGCGACTGAAGGCCGAGCACCTCGAACGGGAGCGTCCGGAACGAGTGCTCCCAGGCCGCGAGCGCGTACCGGTCGCCGGCCGGCGGCACGTCGGTCTGCCCGCGGAGGGCGCCGAAGGCCGTCAGCCCGGTCCCGCTGCCGTCGACACCGGACGCGACGCCTTCGAGGGCGAACTGCCGGAACGGCGGCAGATCACCACTCGAGACGCCGCCGGCGAGGCGCACATCGAGCGCGGCCGGGAGGACGCGGCGGCGGCCGAACGTCACGATGCGCCCGTCGAGCGTGGCGTCGGCGCGGGTATACCCGAGCCCGCCGCGTGCCCCCGTCTCGGCCGTCACGCGCAGGGCGCGGACGGGGAGCAGCCCGAGCGGCTCGTCGAGCGTCCCGACCGACGCGCCGAGGCGGAGCGACTGCGTCGTGTAGGACGCGCCGGGTCCGCCGAAGTCGAGGCGGTCCCGCGTGGGCGTGTCGAACCCACTCGCCGTCTCGACGACGTAGCGCACGTCGATCTCGGCCTCAGTGTCGAAACTGATAAACTCGCCTTGCCGGATCATGCTCAGACGGTCCAGGCTCAGGCGTGCGCCGCCCGAGACCTGCCGCGTCGCGTAGTAGCCGCCGCGGCCGCCGAGAAAGAGCGTCGGTGGGGCGTTGGGGACGACGCGCCGCGCGACGCCGTCGAGGGCGCCGCCGACGAGGCCCAGGCGTGCGTTTCCGCTTCGGGCGAGCGTCAACTCGGCGTCCACGCCGAGCGTCACGCCGCGGTCCGCCGTCCGGAAGGCGGCGAGCGGGCGGACGCGCAGTGGCCCGGCCCGGAGCGGAATCGCCGCGCCGACGCGCAGTCCCTCGGCCGGGTTGATCTCGAACGCGGGCGCGAATCCGGCGCCGACAGCCGGCTCGGCCGCGGTCGAGTCGGCAGACCCGTCGACGCCCACGCGCACGCTCCGCCGGGCGAGGCGCGCGAGCGGTCCATG
>DASWMO010000341.1:0-21446 GCA_036399715.1 Rubricoccaceae bacterium | reverse complement strand
CTCCTTGGTATGCGCCTCGGGCGTCGTCGTCTCCGGCGAGCGCGTCTCGGACGAGCGCGCCTCCGAGTCGCCGCGCGTCCGGCGGCGGCTGCGCGGGGCGTCGTCCGGCGTCTGGGCCGCGTCGGACGTCGCCCGGTCGGCGAGGCTCGTATCGACGCGGTCGTCCGGTGCGTCGGCTGGCGCGGAGAGGGCGGGGGCCGGCGTGGCCGGGGCGGGGCGGTTGCGCGGCGCGCGGCGCGGACGGGCCGTCCGGGCGTCGTCCGTAGCCGGGGCGATGGCGGGCGCATCGGCCGGAGCGGGCGCGGTCTGAGCGGGCGCAGTCGGGGCGGCCGTCGCGGTCTGATCCGGTGCCGCCTCAGCCGAAGCCGTCTTCTTGGCACGCGTCCGGCGCGGCTTCGGCGCCGTCTCGGCTGGCGTCTCCGCGGTCGGGGTTTCGGCGGCCGGCGCCTCGGCGACCTCTGAGGTCGGCTCGGCCGTCGTCTCGGGGGCGGCCTTTTTGGCGCGCGTGCGCCGGGCCTTCGGGGCAGTCTCGGCCGGCGGCTCGGCGGACGCGTCCTCGGTGTCCGCAGGCGGCAGGTCCGCCGCCGTCCGGGCGGCGCGCGGCGCGCGGCGTGAGCGCGGGGCGGCTTCGACTGCATCGGCGGGAGCCGGTGTCGTCGGGACCGGTGCCTCGGCGGGGACCGCTTCAGCAGCGGCCGGTGCGGGGGCGGCCGGTGCGGCGGGCCGGGGCGTCCGCGCCTTGGGCTTGCTCGACAGGTCGAGGACGAAGACGCCGCGGCTCGGGCGCGGCGATTCCTCGCCGGCCTCCTCCTGCTCGTCCTCCTCGGACGCGCCGCCGGTCCGGCCACGGCCGCCGCGGCCCCGCGAGCGGCGGCTGCGCGTCGAGCGGCTGCGCGACGGCTCGGCTGCTTCGTCCGACGCGGACTCGACTTCGAGGACGTCCTCGACCTCGGGCTCGGACTCGTCGTCGGCGATGCGCTTCTGCGGGGCGAGGGCGAGCATCGGCTCGTCGAGGCCCGGCACGTCCTCGCCGGCCATGGCGAGAAGCTGCGGGAAGTTGTCCGTGAGGTCCGAGAAGTGCAGGAACGCGTCCTGCTTCTCGCCGATGTTGACGAACGCGGCGCGCAGCGTCGGCATCACCTTCTCGACCTTGCCGAGGTAGATGTTGCCGATCGTGCGGACGTTATCGGGGTTCTCGACGTAGAGCTCGACGAGCTCGCCGTCCTCCACGATGGCAATGCGCGAGCGGTCCTGGCTCGCGTTGATGATGATTTGCTTCTTCAAAAGGGCAGGGGAGGGGTCGCCGGTCCGGGCCAACGGCCAGGGCAGGCGCCGCTGCCGCCGCAGAGGCGGCGGGGGCGGCGGGGCGCGGCGCGCGTCGTCTCTGAGACGGGCGGGCCGGGGCCGGGGCGGCGACGGGCGCGGCGCACACGTCCGGGCGCGTCGCCGGCCCGAGGGGCCAGGACGCGGCCCAGAGGGCGACGGCGCGGAAAAGGGACAGCAGAAGGGTCATGGGGCAGCGCCGGCACACTTGCCGGGCAGGCTGCTCGCGCCGGGTCTGGCGCGGAGGGCGAGGCGAGCTGTCAGAGGTGGCTCGCGAGGCGTGCCGGGCCGGTCGGCCGGGCGGTGCCGTCTCGCAGGAAACAAGGTACCGACGCCGCGCGGCGGGGCGGTGGGGCCGGGCGTGCAGAACCGGAGAGAAACAGACGACCTGCACGGATCGCGCCACACGGCAACGGGCCCCGGCCCGGAACCGCTTCCGGCCTGCGCGGCGTCCCCATTCTGAACTCTCCGGAAAGTCGGTCGGCGGACGAGCGCGGCCGGCCTGCGTGGGCGAACATCGCCGGCGATAGTCCGTTGTTGGAGGCCCGCGCCGCGCCTGTGCGGCCGCGCCTCCGCTGCTCTCTCTTCTTCCCGACCGATGGCCGACACGTCCACCCCCGCCGCCCCGGCGGCTCCCGCCCGCTCGCGCGGCCTCGCCGGCGTCATCGCCCTCGACACCGCGATCTGCTACATCGACGGCGAGGCCGGCGAGCTGCTCTACCGCGGCTACGAGATCGACGACCTCGCGCGCAACGCCTCGTTCGAGGAGGTCGCGTACCTGCTCTGGCACGGCGACCTGCCGACGCAGGCGCAGCTCGACGAGCTCCACACGCAGCTCCGCGCCGAGCGCGCGCTCCGGCCCGAGATCATCGACCACCTCCGGCACCACACGCCCGACGACGCCAACCCGATGGCGGCAATCCGGACGGCCGTCTCGATGATGGCCGCCTACGACCCCGAGGCCGACGTCATGACGCCCGAGGCGAACTACCGCATCGCGGTCCGCCTCACGGCCAAGCTGCCGACGCTGCTCGCGGCCTTCGACCGCATCCGGAAGGGCCTCGAGCCCGTCGCGCCGAAGGGCGAGGGCTCGACGGCCTACGAGTTCCTCTACATGCTCAACGGCGAGGCCCCGGGCCCGTCCGCCGAGCGCATCTTCGATGCGGCCCTCGTGCTGCAGGCCGAGCACGACCTCAACGCGTCCACGTTCGCCGCGCGCGTCATCGGCTCCACGCTCGCCGACATGTACTCGGCGATCACGGGCGCCATCGGCGCGCTCAAGGGGCCGCTCCACGGCGGGGCCAACATCGAGGTGATGCGGATGCTCCTCGAGATCGACGCCTCGGGCGAGGACACGAGCGCCTACGTCGCGCGCAAGTTCGCGGCCAAGGAGAAGCTCATGGGCCTCGGCCACCGCGTCTACCGCACGCTGGACCCGCGCGCGGCCATCCTCCGGGACCTCCTCGAGGACCTCTCGCAGGAGAAGGGCGAGATGAAGTGGTACGACATGTCGGTCGCGATCATGGAGGCGGCCAAGGGCCAGAAGAACCTCAACCCGAACGTCGACTTCTTCTCGGCGTCGGTCTTCCACCTGCTCGGCATCGAGACGGACCTCTACACGCCGATCTTCGCCGTCTCGCGCATCACGGGCTGGACGGCGCACCTGCTGGAGCAGTACGCCGACAACGCGCTCATCCGGCCGTCGTCGGAGTACGTCGGCGAGCGCGGGCGGACGATCACGCCCATCGCCGAGCGCGGCTGAGCCGGCTCCCAGCGAGTCGTACCGCCTTCGAGACGCCCCCGCCGCCTGTCGGTCGGGGGCGTCTCGCGTCTTATGCCCGCCCGTTCGGGTGGCCCCTCGGTGGCCCGGGCCAGCCGCCGAGCCGGAGCCGACCGGCGGTCGGAGCCCGCGCGTAGATTGACAGCGGGTCGCTTGTAACTTTCAGTCAAAGCTGAAACTCCGTGCGCGTGCGCCGGTAGCTTCCCCGTCCACCCCTCCACACACCGCCCGAGGCCATGGCCGTCGTGACCGACACCGCCCTCCCGCTCTCCGCCCCGATGCTTGGCGCGGACGTCGAGGCCCACCCCGTGCAGCGCTACCGCATCCGCGTCGGCATGTTCGCGTGGATGCTGCACCGCCTGACGGGCCTCGCGCTCGTGGGCTACCTCGTGATCCACATCTGGGGCCTCAAGTCGATCACAAACCCGGCGGCCTATAACGCGCTCATCGCGAGCTACCACGGGCCGCTGTACAAGGTCGGTGAGTTCCTGCTGCTCGGCGCGGTCGTGTACCACGCCCTCAACGGGATGCGGATCGTGCTGATCGACTTTATGGGTTGGAGCCCCAACCAGCAGAAGCTCTTCTGGACGCTCGGCGCCGTCGCGGCCGTCCTCTTCGCCGTCGGCGGGTACCCGTCGATCGCGGCCCTCGTGGACTACTTCTCGCACTAACAATGGCGACGACCTACGGAAAGGGCTCGCAGAGCAGCGCCGTCCAGTGGTTCGCGCACCGCATCACGGGCACGTTCCTCGTCTTCCTGCTCATCACCCACTTCTGGGTGCAGCACTACAGCCGCGTCACGGCGAGCGTCTCGCACTCCGTGATCTCGGCCGACGGCGCGCACGCGGGCGAGCTGCCCGAGTACTCCGAGGAGGCCGAGGCGGCCGTCCGCGCCGCGCGCACCCGGACGGGCGGGCCGCAGCCCGAGCGGTCGCGCGCCGTCACCGTCGCCTTCCAGGGCGAGCGATCGGACGGCACGGCCCCCGGCCCGACGCACCCGCCGGCCGAGACGGACGCGATCACGCCGTACGACGTGCTCATGCTGCGCCTCGGGGACCCGGTCTACGCCGTCCTCTGGAAGGGCTTCAACCTGCTCTTCCTGCTGTTCGCGCTCCACCACGGCTTCTACGGGCTCAACAACATCATGACGGACTACATCCGAAACGACCTGCTCCGCGCTGGCGCGTCCGCGCTCTCGTGGACCATCGCGCTCGTGCTGTTCGTCATCGGAGCCTACGCCGTCATCGTGGCAGGGCTCTAGCGAGCCCGGGATTGGGGATTAGGGGTTGGGGATCGGCACCTCCCTCCCGGTCCCCAACACCCAATCCCCAACCTCCAACCCCATGACTTTCTCCCACGACATCGTCATCGTCGGCGCCGGCGGGGCCGGCATGATGGCCGCGCTCTACGCCCGCGAGGGCGGGGCCGACGTCGCCGTCGTCTCGAAGCTGCACCCGCTCCGCTCGCACACCGGCGCCGCGCAGGGCGGCATCGGCGCGGCCCTCGGCAACGAGGAGGACGACAACCCGCTCTGGCACGCCTTCGACACGGTCAAGGGCTCGGACTACCTCGGCGACCAGGACGCCATCGAGACGATGTGCGCCGACGCGCCGCGGACCATCATCGAGCTGGAGCACTACGGCGTCCCATTCTCGCGCACGCGCGAGGGCAAGATCGCGCAGCGCCGCTTCGGCGGGCACACGCGCAACTTCGGCGAGGCGCCCGTCCGCCGCGCGTGCTACGCCGCCGACCGCACGGGCCACATGATCCTGCACACGCTCTACGAGCAGTGCGTGAAGCAGAAGGTCACGTTCTACGACGAGTACCAGGTGCTCGACCTCGTCCGCGCCGACGAGGCCGACGGCGGGGCCGTCATCGGATGCGTCGCGTACGAGATTCTGACCGGGCAGGTCCACACGTTCCACTCCAAGATCACGTGCTTCGCGACGGGCGGCTACGGCCGCGCGTTCAAGACGACGTCCAACGCGCACGCCGGGACCGGTGACGGCTTCGCGATCGCCCTCCGGGCCGGCCTGCCGCTCGAGGACATGGAGTTCGTCCAGTTCCACCCGACGGGCCTCTACCGCCTCGGCATCCTCATCACCGAGGGCGCCCGCGGCGAGGGCGGCATCCTGCGCAACTCCGAGGGCGAGCGCTTCATGGAGCGCTACGCGCCGACGGTGAAAGACCTCGCGCCCCGCGACATGGTCGCGCAGTGCATCTACAAGGAGGTCCGCGAGGGCCGCGGCATCGAGGGCAAGGACTACGTCCACCTCGACATGACGGGCGTCGGCCGGGACGTGCTGGAGAACAAGCTGCCCGAGATCTCGACCTTTTCGCGCGTCTACCTCGGCATCGACCCTGTCAAGCAGCCTATCCCGATCGCGCCGACGGCCCACTACGCGATGGGCGGCATCCCGACCAACGTCGACGGGCAGGTCATGGCCGGCGCGACCCAGGAGAGCGTCGTGTCCGGCTTCTACGCCATCGGCGAGTGCGCCTGTGTGAGCGTCCACGGCGCCAACCGCCTCGGAACCAACTCGCTGCTGGACCTCGTCGTCTTTGGCCGCCGCGCGGGCATGGCGATGGCCAAGGCCATCCGGACCGAGGGCAACACGCGCGAGCCGCTCCCGGCCGACGCCGAGGCGACGACGCGCGACATGCTGGACTCGATCCTCTCCCGCGCCTCGGGCGAGAAGGCCGTGGGGATCCGTACGGACCTCCAGGAGACCATGATGAAGAACGTCTCGGTCTACCGCACCGACGAGACGCTGACGGAGGCCATCGACGACCTCCAGACGCTCCGCGACCGTGCGGCGACCGTGACGGTCGAGGACAAGGGCGCGCGCTTCAACACGGACCTCATGGACGCCGTCGAGATCCAGTTCATGGTCGACTATGCCGAGGCCATCGCCGTCTCTGCGCGCAACCGCACCGAGTCCCGCGGCGCGCACCTCCGTGAGGACTACTCCAAGCGCGACGACGGCGCCTGGCTCAAGCACACCCTCTTCACGAGCGACCAGCACGGCGGCACGGAGATCGCCTATAAGGACGTCGTGATCACGCAGTTCGCCCCCAAGGAGCGCGTCTACTAGGGAACGGGGCGAAAGGCCGGGTACACCCGGACCTGACGTGGCGACTGGAAGACACCGCCGCCACCCGTCTCCCCGTTCCCAGTACCAATCCCACAGTACCCGAAATGGAAATCCCCAAGGTGGCGCCGACGGCCGAGGTCAAGGCCGCCCGCGCCGAGAAGGGCAAGCCCAGCAAGGCCGCAATGACGCTGACCGTCCGCGTGAAGCGCTTCGACCCGACGAAGGACACGCGCCCGCGCTTCGACGAGTACCAGGTCCCCGCGGACCCGATGGACCGCGCGCTCGACCTCTTGATGTACATCAAGTGGCACCTCGACGGCACGCTGACCTTCCGCAAGTCGTGCGCGCACGGCATCTGCGGGTCCGACGCGATGAAGATCAACGGCGAGAACCGGCTCGCCTGCTCGATCCTCGTCCACGACCTCGGCGTGAAGGAGGGCGGGACCGTCACGTTCGAGCCGCTCCCGGCCGCGCCGGTGCTCAAGGACCTCGTCGTCGACACGACGGGCTTCTTCGCGAAGTACCGGGCGGTCATGCCGTACCTCATCAACACGGACGCCGTGCCGGCGAAGGAGCGCCTCCAGAGCCCCGAACAGCACGCGATCATCGAGGACGCGACGAAGTGCATCATGTGCGGCGCGTGCACGCACTCGTGCCCGTCCACGTGGGCGGACCCCGATTACCTCGGCCCGGCGGCGATGCTCAAGGCCTTCCGCTACGTCTTCGACAGCCGCGACACCGAACCCGAGGACCGGCTCCGCGTCGTGGACTCCAAGGATGGCCTGTGGAAGTGCTACACGATCTTCAACTGCGTCCAGGCGTGCCCGAAGGGCATCGACATCACGCGGTGGCTCTCGGCCCTCAAGCGCAAGGCCGTCACGTCGCGCCTCTGAGCCCCTTCGGTCTAACTGTCTCGCGCCCCGTCTGCTCTGTGCGGCCGGGGCGCGCCGCATTCGGGGCAATCCGGAATGCCCGGGCCGTTCGGGAAGCCGAAATGGCATCGCGGACGGTGACGGTGGTCCGATAGGAATGAAGCGACCACCGCCCGTGCTTTCCCCGAAGGCACGGCGCGGGCAGTGGAGACCCCGAAGTCACCACAGGCCCCGTTTTGCTCCCAGCTCAGTTCCTGTTTAGCCCTGTACGTCACATTTGGGGCCGTTTGGATCGGTTAGGCATGAGCAGAGCGGGGACGGGAGAGAAGACGGGGCCTCCCGTGGCCGTTACCGGCCGCCTCGTCTCGCATGGCCACGTTCATGCCCCAGTTGCGACCTGACCAGCCTCGACGGCCGGCCCCCTCTACCTCGCCGTCCGGTGCGGCAGCCTCGAGCGGAGGGTTGCGCTCTAGCCCCGAGTGACACGCTGGGACTGGAAGGCTGCCCGGCACGAGGCCCGGAAAGGGGAGCCGGCGAGGCTGAACGGGTTTCTCGGCCAGGCCGTCGCCGCTGGCTAGAGCGCGCTCGTCTGACCTGTGCCGGCTTTGCGATGGGTTCGGGGCCGAGGAACCACCAGTCGGCCCGCGCTTAGGTCGCTCAACGCGAGCCCCCAGGACGGACATGAAGGTGACCATCCAGCCGCGAGTCCAGGCGTCGAACCTCCACCACGTGGTCCCGCCCGCGTACCGCGTCGACGCGGTAGCCCTGGCGTCGCCCGAGCCGTCGCCGCCCGCCGAGTACTCCGTGCTCCTCTTCGCGCACACCCCGCGGGATGTGGTGCCCTCTTCGCCTGTCCGGAAGGCGCTTCGTCGTCTCGGCGAGCCCGCCCCCGACGGCATCGTCGCCGTGGGCACCGTGTTCACCGAGGAGGCGCTCGCCCTGCTGGCGGAGGCGGGCGCCCGCGTGCTCGCGCTCCGGAAGGCCCACTGGACCGACGAATCGGCGCGAATGCGGCAGCTCTGAGCGAATCACCGTCGCGGGCATCGACGTGCCGCTGCTGCAGGACGTCCAGGTAGAGCCGCGGAGGGAGCGGCCAGATCCCTTCTGCATGGATCCGATGAGGGCGACGCCGACTCCACAGCGCCCCGGCGTAGTACGCGCGGCATGACGGCGTGGATCGACGAGTGCACCGGACCTCTTGTCTGGTTCTGGCGAGGAGCGGGCTGAAACCCGGTAGCCTCGCACGTCGGGGCCGGCACCCCGGTTAGCTCGGACCGTCTGGCTGGGCCGAACCTGAGGCCTGTCCGCCCGTTGTCTCATCTTCCACCGTTGACAGACGTTCTATCCGCCGTTCGGCATGCACCCATCCCCCGGCCCTTCTCATACGGCCCTGCATGTCGGGGCGGGGCCCTCGGAGCCTGAGCGTCGGGGCGGGTTCCGAGACGGAGTCATGGGATTCCTGGCCCAATGGCATGGCCGCGACCCGGGGTCGCTCCGGGCCCTCTTCGCGCTCCGGGCCCTGTTCGGGTTTGTCGCGGGGGGCGGGGCTGCCTTCGCCCTCGTCTCAGCCGCCGGACAAGTGCCTCGCGTCGGTGCTCTCGGTGGCGTGCTCGCGATGATGGGCACGATGATGGTCCGAGGTACATCGGCCCGGGAGAAGGGGGCCGAGATCGCCCGTCTCGCCCTCGCGGCGGCCCTCAGCGCGGCCCTCGCGGCGGGGCTCAGCCCGTGGCCCCTGCTGGGATACGCGGGCTTCGTCGGCGTGATGGCCGCTGCGGCGTGGGTGCAGCAGTGGGGGCCGGCCGGTGTCGCCGTGAGCATGGCCGCCTTCATGTCGCATTTCTTCACGCTGTTCCTGAAGGCAGGTCCGTCGGAGATCCCGGCGCTCGCCCTCGCTGTAGCCGCCGGCTATGTGGGGCTGGCCGTTGTCCTGCTCGTCCTCGTGCCCGATAGGATTCGCGGCCGAGCCCGCCGGCTCGTCCCGGGGTTCCGCGTGCGGGCCCGCCGCGTGGTCGACGTCGCCCGCAGGGTGGCCGAGAAAGGATCGCCGAGGCAGGCCCGGCGGGCGCTCCTCGCCGCCACGGCGGACGTGCAGGAGACTGCCCTCCGCATCGACGAGGCCCTCGACCTCCCCGCTGCGCGCGCGGGCGTGGCTGATGCTGCCCGGCTCCGAGACCACGTGTTCGTGGCCGAGCTGCTGGCCGACCATATAGCCGCGGCCATGATCATCGGCCTGCGTGAGGACGGCGGGGCCGCCCGGCCGGACCTCATCCGGCAACTCGACCCCGCCCGGGCGTCCGTCCGCCCGATACAGGCCCCGCCAGCCACGACCGCGGAGCTCATGCCGCCCCGCTCGGACGTATCGGAGGATCGGGTGGCAGCGCTCGTGAGCCGCCTCGGCGTGGCGCTCTCGTCGGTGGAGTCGGCCGCCGCACTGCCGGACGCTGCTGTGTCGGAGACTCCGGACGTGTGGTCCACCTCTGAGGAAAACGCGGGCCCGGACCCGGCGGACCCGTCGTCGGCAGCCGGCCCGCGGCCGGCCATCCGGAAGGTCGTGCAGGTCGCGCTGGCGGGCGCGCTCAGCCTCGTAGTCGGCCGCTGGCTCTCGGACGCGTACTGGTCCTACGCCGTCCTCGGCGCGTTCGTGACGCTCCTCACGACGCCGACGCGGGGTGCGAGTGTCCGGCGAGCCGTCGACCGCGTGCTGGGGACCGCCTTCGGGGTCGCCGGAGGAATGGGACTGGCCGCGTTACTCTCGGGCCGATCGGGCGTCGAAATTGCGGCCATGCTGGCCCTCGTCTTCGTCGCCTTCTGGTCTTTCCAGGCGTCGTATCTGGTGATGGTCCTCCTGTTCACCGTGATGACGGGGCTGCTGTACGACCTCATGGGGGCGGACCTCTCGGCGCTCCTCCTCGTCCGCCTCTGGGAGACGGCGATCGGCGCGGGGATCGGCGCAGCCGTGGCGTACCTGGTGCTTCCAAGCTCGACGCGGGGCGCACTCGACGAGGCGCTCGTGGCGGCGCTCGACGCGCTCGATGCCCTGCTGGAGGCGTTGGACCCGCGAATCGCGTACCCGTCTGAGTGGGAGACGGTCTACAGCCGGATCCGCAGGTTCGACCGGGCCACCGCGGTGTTCCGCGAGGCCGGAAAACCGCTGGCCTCCCGTCTCCCGGGCCAGACCGCCCGAGACGCCCGGTACGACGTCGTTCTCGCCGCCTCGCTCCGGTTCCGCGTGCGGGCCCTGGCCGCGGCGACCACCGGGTCCGACGGGCTCGTTCGCCCGGTCCCGCTCGACGCCACACCGGCGCTGGACGCGGTCCGCCGGGGCGCCCGGCGAGCCCGGGAGCAGGCCCTCGCGCCTGTGGCTCGCGTCGCCCTCCAGCCGATGGAATCGTCGGACGTGCGTGCGCTCGCAGCCGTACATGGCCCACTCGGCGACGCCCTCAGTGCCCTCTACGAGCGCCTGGACTCGTTCGCCGAATCGCGAGCGCTGGCCGCCGAGGAGGACCCGGCGCCCCGGCGAGCGTCACCTATGCTCCCACGCTCATAGGTCAGGGATGCCCGCCCGGATGCGGGCGACGGATAGTGGGAAGGCCCGGTATGCCCCGTCGCTGCGTCCGACTTGGCCAAAACAAAGCATCCGCTCTTCCTGTCGAGGGTGTCGTTGCCTTGCTCCGGCTCAAGACGCAGTTGGCTGCGTGAGAGGAAGCACGAAAAGCCGGTGCCAGAACGGTATCTCCTAAATGAGACAAATCCTCATCCTTGTAAGTTGAGCGCGAGGGTCATTCTGACCCTCCGAGTCTGTCTCCCGGACGCCGAATCGGCCGCGCTGGCCGCGATTCTGGCCCCCCCGTCGTCAGCTGATCACGATACTCGTCGCGCCCCCTGCCCCGGGGCGGGGGCAGAAGAACCGGGCTCACGTCGCGTCCCCGACCGTGGCGAAGGGCGTCGCGAAGCACGTCCGGTGGCTGGAGAAAGAACTGGCCTCGGTCGACGGCGACCTCGTCTTGGCGATCTGAGAGAGCGCGGTCTGGCGGGCGAAGGACGACGAACCCGCCAGTGAAGGCGCTCTACGGCCGTCTGGTGGAGAAGGGGAAGCCGAAGAAGGTGGCGCTGGTGGCGTGCATGCGTAAGCTCTTGATCACGTGCAACGCCGTCGTGCGCGACGGGGCCACGTTGGAGCCGAGAAGCGATCTCGCAGCTTGACTTCCAACACAGTTGCTAATAGGTCTGTTGATAGGGCGATTGGTTGACTCCTCACCCGGGTAAGGTCTCGTGGTTCGTTTAGCCACGCGTAGTTCAGTAAAACGAGAACCCGTCGAACTGTCGGTCTACCTCCAAACGCGAGGTCAACGGTGCGCAGGGCCCACTACGAGGCCGAGGCAGGCGGCGAGGGCGCCTGCCTCGGCCTCGGCCATCACGGACCCGGATGACGGGCAGGGATCAGCCCTCGGCGTTCCGCCGGACCATCTTTGAGACGGCCTCCCGCATGAGCGCGGGGAGGGTCGATCCGTCTGGGCGAGAGCGGTCCGTACGGACGCCGAGGACCCACCGCTCGTCTAGCGTCACCCGCTCGGCCGAGCGGACCCGGACCCGGTCCCGCCACACGACGGCCCCGCCGGCCCCGACCATCTGGACCGCCACCGTCATCTCGGGGTGGCCTGAGACCCAGGCCTGCCCGGTTCCGAGGACGGACCAGTGCGACTGCCCGGCGTCGGGGACCTCCACCGACACGTCAACTTCTAGGGCCCCGCCGTAGCGGCCGCTCGTGGCGACGCGGTCAGCCCGCCCCATCGGCGCGCCGACGAGGTAGGGGACTTCGCCCTTGAGGGCGTCGAGGGGGAGCAGGCGGACCCCGAGCCCCCGGCCGAGCCCCTCGGCGAACGCGGTGTAGACCGAGTCAGTCGCAGCCTTCACGGCCGACCCCTCGGGATGGATGACCGTGGCGGCCGCCTCAGCGACGTCAGCGGCCGTCTGTGCCACTCGGACGGCAGTGGGGACAAGCCCACCAGCCTCACCGGGGAACTGTGCTTCTAGCCCCTCGACGTCGAGGAGGAACCGGGCGACGGGGACGGGGGCGGGGGGCGGCTCGCGGAGTGGGACCGTGCTGGCGCAGCCGGCGAGGGAGAGGGCGACGGCCACCAGCAGGGCGGCCCGGAGCGTGGGGGGGCGAGGGGTGGACATGGGGGGATGGCGAGGACCAGTGATTCGGGACGGCAGGGCCATCGTCGTGACGACGGCCCCGTTGGCGGCCTAGGTCTCGAAGGTGGCCCTGTCTTGGGCCGGGCCGGCTGGGGCGCCGGGGCCGGGGGGACGGAGGCGAGGGACGCAGAGGTCTGGAGCGTGGCGCGAACAGACGTCGGAGGGTCGGGTGACGGGCGCCAGGCCAGTGCGGCCGCGCCGTTTGCCACCCGACGGCCAGAGCGCGTCGAGGGTTACACGTCCGCGCTCACGTGACCGGACGGCCTGGTTGTTCGGCCCGTCTACGGCCGGTTCGGGCCGCGCTCTTTCCAGAGCCTTCGTGGGTGCCGGGCCGACTCGTCCGGCCTACCCGGTCCGGACGACGGGGAACTCGCCCACCGGGTCGTGCTCGGGGAATCGGCTCACGCCGCAATGGACCGGCGCCCCCGCGCTTCATCTGGGCTTTCCCTGATTGGGCCAAATGCCCTATGCGGCTCGGCCCGACTGTCCACTAACGTGGCCTCATCCTGCGGGTCGAGAGGCCCGTTCACCCCCTCACGTGTCGGCCGCGGGCCATCAACCGGACTTGAATGGGCCTAACGGCCCATGCGGCCGATCGTCGCGGCCTACTAACGTGGAGGAGTCCTGGGCGCACTGCTCGTCCTCACTCACGCTACGTCCCTGCTGCGGACCTCCATCATGAACCGCTTGGTCTTCCTCTCCGTGTTCGTCGTGCTCGCCCCACGTGTACGGGCCCAGATCTCCATCACCCGGGCCGACGTCGAGCCCGTCTACACCACAACTACGACCTCCACCTCCTTCACAACCGACACCTCTACGACGACGCGGGCCGTGCTGCAAGGGCTCGCTGGACAGGCCGGCGGGGGGCAGACGTGGACCTTCACCGGCCTCCCCTTCACCGCGGCCGGGACGATCACGTCGACGCCCGTTCCCGCCCCGCAGCCAGGCTCGGACGATCCCCACTTCGCACAGGCCAACCGGATCGTCCGGGCCGACTCGGCCGGGACAACCGACCGGCCCGCCTACAGCTACGTCCGGCTCACAGACAACGGGGTCACCCTCTACGGCTCAGCCGTCAACGGTGAGGATGGCGTCACCAAGGTCAAATTCGTCCCGGGGACCGTCCAGCCGCTCCCGTATACGTTCGGGTCGTCGTGGACGACCGAGAGCCAACTCGTCATCGACCCGACGCCATTCCCCATCGAGCAGACGACGCGGGAGGAGTCCGAGGTCGTCGGGTGGGGAACGCTCGTCACCCCCGGTGGGACCGCGCCAGCGCTGATGGTGCGGACGCTCTTCGTGAACCGCTCGCGCATCGTGATTCCCGGCCTCCCACCCATCGAGAGCGCCGACTCGACGCGCGGCGTGGCCTTCGTGACAAAGGGCCAGATCGGCGCTTTCATCGCGCTCGACGTGGACGGGCAGGCGCTCGACGGCAGCTACAGCGCACAGGGCAATGGAACGGCGTCAGGGCCCGACCCCGACGCGGGCACGGGACTTGTGCTCGCCGTCGGCCCGAACCCGGCCACCCGCGGGCCGGTCTCCGTTCGGTTCGTCCTCCCCGAGTCCGGTCCGGTCACGACCGTCGTGTACGATGCGCTCGGCCGCTCGGTCGCCGTCCTCGCCGATGGGGTGTTGAGCGCCGGCGAGCATGCGCTGACGTGGGACTCGACCGGTGCGCCCATCGGGCTCTACGTCGTCCGGGTCCAGAGCGGGGCGGCGTCCTCATCCCGCCGCGTCGTGGTGGCCCAGTAACACCAGCCGCACGCGCCCGATCTGTCCCTCGGACGGCCGGCGCCCCGGTTGCCTCCCCCGCCCCCGGCGCCGTGTCCTCCGGCGCCGGGGCACTCCTGTCCGGGGCCAGGTAGCGTTCCATGATTGGAGGAGCCGGCGGTACGGTCCGAACGAGCTGGATACGAGGTGTTCTGCCGGTCCGGCGGCCTTCCCCAACAGGCGGCGGGTCTGCAGCCGGCATTCCATCCCGATAAACGGAGGACCAGACGTAGTCGGTGTGAAAGGCAGAGACCGCCTATTTATCTTCCGACCTAGACGAGGGAGACCTGGACTTTGCCTTACCTGAACCGATTCCTGGCGGCCGACGAGCGTGGCGGATGTGCTCCGGTTCGCGAGGGAAACCGGCCCGCCGTCCCACAGAAACCCATCGACTTCGATGGCTCTATCGCTTACTACTGACGACTTCGCCCGGCTCGAAGTGGCCAGCCGGTCGCTCCTGAACCCGCTCGCAGCCGAGCCGGAGGACTGGCTCCTTGAGGTGGGCCGAACCGTCCGCGAGTTTCTCGGAGGCGACAGCGTCGTCCTCGCCGCGCCCGGCGGGGTCCGCGGGCTCTACAGCGAGGATGCCCCCGATGTCGCTACGGCGTGTACCGCATACGTCGCGGCCATCACCGACGGCGGGTTCCATTTCACCGACCCCGTCGTGGAGGCCTGGCACGGCATGCGCCGGCGCGAGGGCGTCGAGGCGTTCTCATGGGACATCAACGAGCGGATGGTCGAGGCCCAGGGCCACCGCATAACCGACGGGCCTATCGTCGCCGACGCCGTGATGGGCGCGGGCTATCGCGAATTCGCCGGCCTGCTCAAGACGACGGCCGCCGGCGACGCGATGATCTGGGTGCTGGGCCGCGAGCGTGGGGGGCTCCGCTTCGGCGAGGCTGCCCCGGATGTGCTGCAGGCCCTCGTCCCGTCGTTCCGAGCCGGTCTCGACACTCTCACCCGGCTCGGCGCCTACCGGACCGCGCTCGACACGCTGACCGAGCCCGTCGTCGCCCTCGACACAGACGGCCGGGAGGTCCACCGGAACGCGGCCCTCGACCGGCTCCTCTGCGCGGAGCCGGAGCGGATGCTCCTCGAGTCCGCCCTGTGGCACCTCGCCCGCGACGTCCGCCGCCTCGCCTTCGCGCGGCGGTCTGAGGTGGGCCCCGCCGTCGCCCCCATGCAGCGCGAGGTGCGGACGGGGCTCGGCCGGTACACCCTCCGCGCGTCGATTGTCCCGCCCGGTGCGGTCGGCCCGCACGAGGCAGCCCTCGTCACGGTCGAGGCGGCCGTCGCGCCGCAGGCTCCCTCGCCCGCCGAGGTCCGCAACCGGCTCGGGCTGACCGCCCGCGAGGCCGAGGTCGCGCTCCTCATCGCGGACGGGCTCACGAACGTCGCCATCGCCGACCGCCTGTTTGTAGCCCCGGCAACCGCGAAGCGGCACGTCGAGGCGGTGCTCGGCAAGCTCGGCGTGCCCAGCCGGGCGGCCGTTGCTCGCCGGCTCGCCGTGGGCTAGCCGAGACGACGGGCCGCGCATCGCCGCCGTCTGCGGAGATCAGTCGGGGGCAACGGGCGAGCTGGTGGCGGCCGTGCGGACTGCTGGGAGGGTGAGCATGAATCGGGCGCCGGCCCCCTCGCGGCTCTCCACCTCAAGCGTCCCACCGTGTCCGTGGACCACGTCGCGCGAGAGCGAGAGGCCCAGGCCGATGTTGCCGTGGCCCGTCGGCTTGGTCGTAAAGAACGGCTCGAAAAGGCGCTCGCGAGCCGCCTCGGGTACGCCGACCCCGTTGTCCTCCACGACGACCTCGACCCTGTCCGGGTGGCGCCGCGTCCGGACCGTCACCTGCGGCTCGTACCCCGCGTCCGCATCCCGGGCCCGCTCGGCCAAGGCATCGAGCGCGTTCGAGACGAGGTTGACGACGACTCGCCCGAGCTCCATCGGGCCAGCCTCGACGTCGCCGGCGTCGGCGGCGAAGTCGCGGGTGGCCCTGGCAGCGGCCGTCCCGGCCTTCACCTCCCACGACTGGAGCGCTGACCCGAGCGCTTCCTCGACGAGCGCGTTCACCCCGACGGCGCGGCGAGGCTCCTTCCCGCCGCGGGCGTGGTCCATCATGCCCCGGACGATCGAGTCGGCGCGCCGGCCGTGCTCGGCGATCCGCTGGGCGTTCATCGCGAGGTCTTCCAGAAGGTCGCCGGACGCTGCGATGGCCTCGCCGACAGGCCGCGCCGGGTCTGCGGACAGCTCAGCCTGGAGGTCGGCGACGAGCCCGACCGACAGGTCGGCGAAGTTGGTTACGAAGTTGAGCGGGTTCTTGATCTCGTGGGCGATCCCGGCGGTGAGCCGGCCGAGGCTAGCCATCTTCTCCTGCTGGACGAGCCGGTCCTGCGCCTGCCGGAGGTCCGTGAGCGAGGTCTCGAGGCTCCGAGCGTAGCGGTCGGCCCGCTCGCGGGCACCTTCGGCCTCATTCCGGGCCGCCTCAAGCTCCCGTGCGTGGCGCCGCTGAGCCGTCACGTCGCGGAAGAACCAGATCCTCCCGTAGTGCTCGCCGTCGCGGCTCCGGACCGGTGCGGTGTACCGGTCGAACACGCAGCCATCTTTGAGGACGACCTCGTCGAGGGCGGTCTCGTCGGGGTGCGCGTAGAGGTCCGCGACGCGGGCAGCGTACGCCTCGGGGTCCGGGACCCGCTCGAGGATGGCTGCGAGGAGGGCCTCGCTCCGGCTCACGGCGACGATGTCGGGCGGGACGCCCCACATCTCGACGAACCGCCCGTTGGTCGAGAGGACATCGCCCGACGCTGAGACGGCAAGGACGCCATCGATGGAGGCCTCGCCCTGGGCTTCAAGGAGCGCCTTCTGGAACCGGAGGGCCTGCTCGGCCTCGCGCCGCTCGGTCACGTCGCGGATGTTGACCACGACGCCCTCGTCGGGCCCCGTCGCCGCGAGGGTCCTTCCGAACCCTTCGAGGAGGCGCCACCCGCCGTCCTTGTGACGGAAACGGTACTCGGCCACGCCGGTCGTGCCTGGCTCGGCGACGATCCGGCCCAGCGTTTCGACGACGTGGGCCACGTCGTCGGGGTGGATAAAGTCGAACGCGCTGTGGCCGACGACCTCGTCCTGCTCCCACCCGAGCACGCGGCTCAGCGACGGGCTGAGGTACGTCATCACGGCGGCCGGATCGATGACGCACGTGATGTCCTGGGCGTTCTCGATGAGCGACCGGAACCGCTCCTCGCGCTCGCGGAGGGCCTCCTCGGCCTCGACCCGCTCGGTCACGTCGCGCGCGTTGACGACGAACCCCTCGTCGGCTGAGGTCGGCGAGAGGGTGCGGCCGCGCGCCTCGAACATCCGCCAGCGGCCGTCCTTGTGGCGGACGCGGTACTGGGTCGAGCGCGACACGCCGGGGGTCGCCGTGAGCGCCCCGATTTCGGCGGCGACGCCCGCCTGGTCGTCCGGGTGGATAAATGAGGCCGTCGACGCGCCGGCGATCTCCTCGGGCGTGTACCCGAGCAGGCGCTGGACGGATGGGCCCGTGTACCGGATCTCGCCCGCCGGGCCGACCACCTGGATCATGTCCGACGCGTTCTCAGTGAGGCGTCGGAAGTGCTCCTCGCTGCGCCGGAGGGCTGCCTCGGCCTCGGCCCGCTCGGTGACGTCGCGAGCGACGGCGATCACCACGTGCTGCCCGAAGTAGACCGAGCGCTGGATGGAGACCTCCTTCGGGAAGACGGTCCCGTCCTTGCGCCGGCCCCACCAGTCGAACCGCTGGGGCTCGCCGGCGACGGCGGCCGCGAACGTCTCGGCGGCCCGGTCGAGGTCGACGAGGCCGGGTGCGGCGAGCATGTCGGGCGTCTGGCCGATGAGCTCCTCGCGGGCATATCCGTAGGCCTGCACGACGGCCTCGTTGACGTTGAAGAATCGGCCGTCGAGACTCTGGATGTAGACGAGCTCGGTGAGGTGGTCGAAGAGGTCGCGGTAGCTCGCCTCGCTCTCGCGGAGCGCCTCCTCGGCCCGTTTCCGCTCGGTCACGTCGCGGACGACTGAGATGACCTGCCCGCCGTCGAGCGGGAGCAGGCGGGCCTCGAACTCGTACGGGTCGTTGCCGAGCGGGAGCACATACTCGAAGTAGACCGGCTCGCCGGTCTGGCCCACCTCGGCGAGGGCGGCCGTGACCTTCTCGCCCACGTGGGGCGGGAGCACGTCCTGCATCGGCCGGCCGAGGAACGCGTCGGGCGGGACGTAGAGCCCGAACTCGCGGCCGGCGCGGTAGTCCAGGATCGTCCCGTCGGCGGCCATCCGGAAGTAGAGGTCCGGGAGCGCCCGGAAGATGGCCTCGAGCTCCTGGGTCCGCTCCTGGAGGGCCGCCTCGGTCGCCTTCCGCTCCGTGACGTCGAGGAGGGCCGACGCGATGGCAGGCTCGCCGTTGAAGAGCAGCTGCTGGACCGTCAGCGAGACCCAGATCGGCGTGCCGTCGAGGCGCCGGAGGCGGAGCTCGAAGTCGCGGATGTAACCGTGCTCGCGAACGGCCATCATAACCTCCGGGCGATCGGCGGGGTCGAAGTAGAAGTCTGGCGTCTGCTGGCCCGCGAGGCTCCCGGGCGCCGCCCCGACGAGCGCTTCCAGGCGCTCGTTGGCGTAGAGGACCGTCCCGTCCTCGACGCGGCTGAGCAGAAGCGGCGTGGGGCTCGCCTCGACGATGGCGCGGAAGCGGGCCTCGGCCTGGGCCAGCTCGGCTGTCCGCTCCAGGACGCGGCCCTCCAAGTCGGCGTACGCCTGCTCCAGAGCCGCCTCTGCCTTCTTGCGCGCCTCGATGGTGCGGACGCTCGCGAGCACGCGGTCCGCGCCCAGGATGTGCACGCGGCGGAGGTCAACCTCCACCCAAACACCCGCACCGTCGGCTCCCTGGACGACCCATTCGAACCGCTGCGGCTCACCGGCCACAGCCCGCCGGAGGTGCGCGCGTGCGCGTGCGCCGTCGAACCCGCCCCCGCTGATCCCGTCGACACCGAGCGTGCGGAGCTCGTCGAGCGTGCGGCCGTGGAGCTCGCACGCCTTCCGGTTGGCGTCGAGGATGGCCCCGGTCTCGACGTCGAGGACGAACAGGGCGTCGGCGGCCAGCTCGAACAGGGTCCGGTAGCTTTCCTCCGAGTCCCGAAGCGACGCCTCGGCCTCGACCTGGGCCGTCACGTCGCGGTGGGCAACGATGACCTCGTGGACGGTCTGCTCGGCGTCGCGGACCGGGCACACGGTCACTTCCAGCCACCGGGACGGCGCGGCGTCGTCCCCGAACGCGCCGGGGTCGAACGGGTGCGGGGGGATCGTCACGGTGTCGCCCGCGAACCCGCGCTCAAGGAGCCCGCGGACGTCGGCTAGCTGGGGGTCGCGGAGCGGGTTGAACGCCCGAACCTGCTCGGGGGTCAGCCCGAACAGGCCCTCCCATGCCCGGTTGACGCCCTGCGTCCAGCCCTCCGTGTCGAAGACCTGCATGCTGAGCGGGAGTTGCTCGAAGACGGCCCGGAAGCGGGTCTCCGACCGCCGGCCGGCCTTGTCAACTGCCTGGCGCTCGGCAGCTTGCCGAAGGGCGGCCAGTGGGCCGGCCGCGAGCACCGCGAGGACGCCGGCGACCTCGAGGTCGTCGTCCGTGTACGGGTCAGCCGCGTCGCGCTCCAGCGTGAGCACGCCGAGCGCCACGCCGCCGGCGACGATCGGGACGAGGATCGACGTCGTTGAGCGGTCGCCCGTGATCCGTGGGCCGTCGGTGCGCTCGGACGCGTTTTGCCGGTCCTCAGCCCCGTAAGGCTGGACGGCGAGCCGGTCGAACGGAAGGGCTGCCCGGCATGCCTCGGTGAGGACGCGCTCCAGCGCGTCGTGCGAGTCGGCCCCGCCGAGGGCGGCCGCTGCTGCTACGGCTGCCCGGACGCGGTCGCCCACGGCCGGTGCTGCCGGGGCTCCGCTCTCACGCGTGGGAGTCGGGGTGGCGGGGCGTCGGACCCCTGCAGTCGCGTGGCTCATAGGGACGGGGAGCGTCGGGAACAGGGCGGTGGGCGGGGCCCCGGGTCGGAGCGCCGCCCACCGATTCGCGCCGATATCGTGCGGGTTTCGGCTGGCGGGCAAAGTTTACCAAGCGAAGCCTAACCGGAGCATCACGGTCCCGCCCTCGGACGAGCGGCCGTAGCTGGCGGTCGCCGTGGCGCGTTCGGCAAGCATCAGCCACACCCCGCCGCCGATGCCGGTATGCCACCCACTCGCGGCGGTGGCACCCGTGCCGCCGTCAAGGGGGGAGCCCCAGACGCGGCCGAGGTCGTAGAACCCGAGCACGCCGACCTCGCCGTAGGGCGACAGCTGGGCGCGGAACCGGCTCAGCCGGACGCGGGGCTCGGCACTGGCGTAGGCTGCCGAGCGGCCGGCAAACCGGTTGTTCCGAAAGCCGCGGAGCGTCGTGGCGCCGCCCAACGAGGCGGCGTCGTAGAACGGGAACGTGCCCGCGAGGTGCTCGCCGCTGCCGCGGAGCGCGAGCGTCGCCCACGAGAGGGACCGGTGCGTCGCGTAGAGCGAGAGCGACGAGCTCAGGGCTGTGTAGGCATAGTCGTTGTCGTTCATCCCGAGCCGGCTCCGAACATGGGCGCTGAACCGGGCCCCCTGCGTTGGCCGAAGCGCGTCGTCGACGGCGTCGAGGTCGAGCCGGGCGTCGGCCCCGGCGAACGCCTCGGCGCGGAGATCGCGGGCGGGCAGGCCGGCGACGGGGAGGAACCGTGCCTCGTCGACGTCGGGACGGACGTAGCTGAGCGACGGGCCGATGCGGAGGCGGAGCCCGCCAGCGAGGCGCTGTTCGGCGTACGGCGCCACGCGGGCCGAGGCCACGCTCACGCGGTAGTAACCGGTCGGGGCGTCGGAGAGCAGCGTGGACCCGTTTCCGTAGCCGTAGAAGCTGTTCGAGCGCATCGGCGTCTGCGCGTCGAGGTCCAGCCCGAGGTCGACGCGGCCCACGGCGTCGGGGTACTCGCCGCGGTAGCGGCCGCGCCCGCCACCCATCGCCCCCGCGATCTCGATCCGGTGGCGGCGGAGGTACCCGTTGCGGCCAAATCCTGGAGTGGTAAGGACGATGCCTCCGCCGAGAATCAGGCCGTCGTCGGCGTTGTATCCGGCCACGACCACGGGTGTCCGCCCGCTGCGCTGGGGCGGCTCGTATCCGAAGGCGCTCATCGGGATCCGGGCGCTCCGGTCGACGCGGGCACGCGGGCCCTGAGCCTGGACGACGAGCGTGCTCCCGCCCTCGCCCTCGTGGACCGTAATCCCGGACCCGTCGGTCGTGTCGTCGAGCACGTCGGCGCCCGCCCCGGTGAGAACGCGGACGGCGGGCGCGCCCGGGGCGCGCGTCCCGCGAACCTCGATTCGGTCGTCGC
>DASWMO010000340.1:0-4373 GCA_036399715.1 Rubricoccaceae bacterium | reverse complement strand
TCCGCGCCGAGATGGAGACGCGCCTCGACGCGGCTCGCACGCCCGAGCAGCGCCAGCGCGCCACCGAGATGCGGTCCCGCCGCGAGGCAGCCGAGGCGGCCCGCGTCCGCGCGCTCGGTCTGACGTCCGCGCAGCAGGACGCCCTCCGCGCCCTGTGGGCCGAGACGCGCCCCGAGGCGACGCCCGGCCGCCCGGCCCCCGGCACGGCCCGCCCCAGCGCCGACGAGCGCCAGCGCCTCATGGAATCACGCCGCACTGAACAGGACGCTCGCCGCGCCCGCGTCGAGACGATCCTGACGCCGCAGCAGCGCGCGACGATAGCCGTCCACGCCGCCCTGTCGCACGCGGGCCGGCAGGACGGATCCCGCGGGAATGGTCCCCGCGGACAGGGCCGACGCGGGCGCTAACTGGGGTCGCCTGGTACAACGCCCCGCTGCGCGCCGCACCCGAAGTCCGGGTGCGGCGCGCACGGCGTTCACGGACCCGCAACGGGGCGTGTGCGTACGTTCCGCTATCGCCCTGAACCGTTCGTTTTGCCGCCGCCGCGCATGTTTGGATTCAACAGCGGGTACGTCGAAGACCTCTACGCGCAGTACCTCCAGAACCCCGAGTCGGTCAGCACGAGCTGGCGCGACTTTTTCGCCGACTTCAACCCCGGCCCGACGTTTACGGGCGCCCTCGGGGCCGCCCCGGCGACGGCACCCGGCAAGACGACCAACGTCGCGCCGGCGCCCGAGCGCGCAGGGGGCGATGGTGCGCCCCCTGCAGCCACACCTGCGGCGCCCGTCGCGACGCCCGCCCCTGTGGCACCGGCTGCATCGGCGCCAGTGGCTCCGCCCGCCTCGGTCACGCCGCCCGCTGCCCAGGCGGCACGCCCGGTCGCGGACCTGCCCGCGGGCGCCTCGACGACCCCGCTGCGTGGCGTCGCCGGCAAGATCGTCGAGAACATGGAGGCCTCGCTGGGCATCCCGACGGCGACGTCGGTCCGGACGATTCCGGTGCGCCTCATGTCCGAGAACCGCCGCCTGATCAACCGCCGGCAGGCGGCGACCGGCGGCGACAAGGTCTCGTTCACGCACCTCATCGCTTACGCCATCGTGCAGGCGACGAAGCGCGTGCCGGCCATGAACGCCGCCTTCCGCCACAACGCGGCGGGCCAGCCCGAGCGCATCGACCCGGCCCACCAGACGCTCGGCCTCGCCATCGACATCGAGAAGAAGGGCAAGCGCCAACTCCTCGTCCCGACCATCAAGGCCGCCGAGACGCTCGGCTTCGCGGAGTTTCTCGGCCAGTACAACGACATTGTAAAACGCGCCCGCGACGGCGCGCTCACGGTCGAGGACTACGCCGGCACCACGGCGACGCTCACCAACCCGGGCGGCATCGGGACGGTCATGTCGGTCCCGCGCCTCATGCCCGGGCAGGGCGTCATCATCGCCGTCGGCGCCATCGGCTTTCCGCCCGAGTACGCCGGAATGAGTAGGACGGACCTCTCGCGCCTCGGCCTGAGCGAGGTCATGACGATCACGTCGACCTACGACCACCGCATCATCCAGGGCGCCGAGTCGGGGGAGTTCCTGAGCGTCGTCGCGGGCCTGCTCACGGGCGCGGACGGCTTCTACGAGGACGTTTTCAAGAGCCTCGGCATCTACGCACCGCCGTTCCGCAGCACTGCCGATTCGACGCCGAGCCTCGCCGAGAGCGACCTCTCAGCGCGCGCGTCCAAGGTCGAGAAGCAGGCGAGCGTGTTTGAGCTCGTCCGCGCCTACCGCGTGCGGGGCCACCTGCTCGCCGACACCAACCCGCTCGGCTACGAGCCGCGCGCGCACACGGAGCTGGACCCGGCGCAGTACGGCCTGACCGTCTGGGACCTCGACCGCGTCTTCCTCACGGGCGGCATCGGCGGGACGGGCGGGACGGAGCGTCTGCCGCTGCGCGACATTCTCGACCGGCTGTGGGACACGTACACGGACCATGTCGGGTCCGAGTTCATGCACCTCTCTAACCCCGACGAGAAGCGCTGGCTTATCGAGCGCATCGAGGGGACGCAGTTCCGCGACCCGATCGACGTCGCACGCAAGACGCGCATCTTCCAGAAGCTCAACGCCGCCGAGGCGCTGGAGCAATTTATCCACACCAAGTACATCGGCCACAAGCGGTTCTCGCTCGAAGGCGCCGAGTCCATCATCGCCGTCCTCGATGCGGTTTTGAGTGACGCCGCCGACGGGGGTGGGCAGGAGGTCGTGATCGGGATGGCGCACCGCGGGCGCCTCAACGTCCTCACGAACACCATCGGCAAGCCGTACCGCAAGGTCTTCGCCGAGTTCGAGGGCGCGGTCGACCCCGACGCCGTGCAGGGCTCGGGCGACGTGAAGTACCACCTCGGCCAGACGGGCACGCACACGAGTCCCGCCGGCAACACGATCCGGCTCACGCTCTCGGCCAACCCGAGCCACCTCGAAGCGGTCAACCCGGTCGTCGAGGGCATGGTGCGCGCGAAGCAGCAGCGCATCCTCGACGCCGAGCCCGAGGCGGACGAGAAGGACCTCCGCGACCGCGTCGTGCCGATCCTGCTCCACGGCGACGCGGCCTTCGCCGGCCAGGGCGTCGTCGCCGAGACGCTGAACCTCTCCCAGTTAGAGGGGTACCGGACGGGCGGGACGGTCCACATCGTCGTCAACAACCAGATCGGGTTCACGACGCTCCCGATGCACTCGCGGTCCTCGGCCTACGCGACGGACATCGCGCGGATGATCCAGGCGCCGATCTTCCACGTCAACGGCGACGACCCCGAGGCGTGCGTCCGCGTCGCGCGGATGGCGTTCGAGTACCGCCAGGCGTTCAACAAGGACGTCGTGGTCGACGTCGTGTGTTACCGCAAGTACGGCCACAACGAGGGCGACGAGCCGGGCTACACGCAGCCGCTGATGTACGCCGAGATCGGGCGGCACCGCTCGGTCCGCAAGCTGTACCTCGAGCGCCTGCTGCGCCGCGGCGAGCTCACGCCCGAAGGCGCCGAGGCCGTTCTCGACGACTTCAAGCGCCACCTCGACCGCGCCTTCGAGGAGACGAAGGAACTCGCCAACCGCGAGACGAGCCCCGTCCCGACGCCACGGGCCGTGGAAGACGCACCCACGCCGACGACGGCTGCGCCGCGGTCCGTGCTGGACCGCGTCGTGACGGCGCTCCAGACGATGCCCGACGGCTTCACGGTTCACCCGAAGCTCGGGCGGCTCCTCGCCAAGCGCGGCCAGCAGTTCGAGGCCGGCCAGATCGACTGGGCCTTCGGCGAGGCGCTCGCCTTCGGGAGCCTGCTCGCCGAGGGCACGCGCGTCCGCCTGACGGGCCAGGACTCGGGCCGCGGAACGTTCTCGCAGCGCCACGCGATTCTCTACGACCAGACCGACGGCCACACACACGTCCCGCTCCTCCACATTCCAGGCGGCGAACAGGCGCCGATCGAGATCTACGACTCGCTCCTGAGCGAGTACGCCGCGCTGGGGTTCGAGTACGGCTACACCGTCGCGGACCCCGAGGCGCTCGTGCTCTGGGAGGCCCAGTTCGGCGACTTCGGCAACGGCGCCCAGATCATGATCGACCAGTTCATCGCGTCCGCCGAGGCGAAGTGGGGCCAGACGTCGCGGCTCGTGATGCTGCTGCCGCACGGCTACGAGGGCCAGGGCCCCGAGCACTCGTCGGCCCGGCCGGAGCGCTTCCTGCAACTCTGCGCCGAGGACAACATGGTCGTGGCCAACTTCACGACGCCGGCGAACTACTTCCACGCGCTGCGCCTCCAGATGCGCCGGCCTGCCGCGAAGCCGCTCGTCGTGATGACGCCCAAGAGCCTGCTGCGCCTGCCGGCCGCCGTCTCGCGCGCCGAGGACTTCACGGACGGCGCCTACCAGCCGTTCATCCCCTCGGGCCAGAACACGGCCGACCGGCTCGTCCTCTGTACGGGCAAGGTGTACTACGACGCCATGAAGGCCCGCGACGGGCTCGCCGACCCGGCGTCCGTCGCCGTCGCGCGCGTCGAGCAGCTGTACCCGTTCCCCGAGGCGGACGTCGCCGCCGAGATCCAGCGGTTCGCGGGCAAGCCGGTCGTGTGGCTCCAGGAGGAGCCGGCCAACATGGGCGCGTGGATGTTCGTCCAGCCGCGGCTCGACGCACTCCTTCCGGAGGGGACACGCGTGGAGTACGCCGGCCGGGCGGCCGCCGCGAGCCCCGCGACGGGTTCCGCGTCGCGCCACGCCGCCGAGCAGCAGGCGCTCCTCAACGCGGCCCTCGGGACGGCCTCGCCCACAGCGGACGACGCGGCCGCACAGACGCAAACGCTGTCGCCGCCCGAGTGACGCGGCCTGACTCCCGCCCACGAC
>DASWMO010000339.1:0-26788 GCA_036399715.1 Rubricoccaceae bacterium | reverse complement strand
CCCCCGGGCCTAAGGCGGGCGGGGCCCGATGGCCCGATCCCCACCGGCCACGCCCCGACACCCACGCACGGGGGCCCCGAGAACGGCACTCCCAAACGGCGTACGAGTTGCCTCACGTGGCAGAGGCGACTGTCCCCGGCCCCACCCCCAGGCGTCCCGCGCCCCTCCTTCATTCCCACCCTCTACGACGCCATCGGCACGGGCTACAGCCGGCACCGGAGGGCGGCCCCCGGATCGCCGCGCTCGTCCACGAGGCGCCCGGCGACACTGGCTCGGTCGTCAACGTCGGCGCCGGGGCGGGGTCCTGCGAGCCCGCCGACCGCAACGTGACCGCCGTCGAGCCGTCAGGCGCGATGATCGCCCAGCGCCCACCCGGTGCTGCCCCGGTCGTCAAGGCGAGCGCTGAGGCACTCCCGTTCCGAGATGGCGCCTTCGACGCCGCCCTCGCCGTTCTCACGGTCCACCACTGGGACGACTGGCGGCGCGGGGCAACCGAGATGCGCCGGGTCGCCCGCCGGGTCGTCGTCGTGACGTGGGCCCCCGCGTCCGAGGGGTTCTGGCTCACGTGGGACTACTTCCCTGAGGTCCTCGCCGCCGACCGCTCGGAGTTCCCCCACATCGATGCCCTTGCCGACGCCCTCGGCGGGGCCACCATCCGGACGGTCCCGGTCCCCCACGACTGCACCGACGGGTTCGGCTCAGCCTACTGGCGGCGGCCGGGGGCCTACCCCGCCGAGGCACTCGCGGCGTACGTCACGCCCGGCTCGGCGCGGCGGCGCGGCCGGCCCTCGACCGGCTCGCGGCGGACCTTGAGTCAGGGGGCTGGGCGGAACGCTATGGGCACCTGCTCGCGCTCGACGCCGCCGACCTCGGCTTCCTCCTGGTTGTGAGCCGGACCTCGGCCCCGGGCCGCTCCCCGCTCTGACTCGTTTCAGCGCCCCGTCCACCCCCGGAGCACGCCAAGCCCGTCCGGCATCGTTAGCCTGCCCGGTTAGGGCCACATCCATCTCGTCCGTCCGTCCCGGCCGATGACCCAGGGCATTGATAACCCCACACTCCGCGAGCGGGGTCGCCCGTCACTCCGTCCGCAGCGCCTGCACCGGGTCGACGGTGGCCGCGCGGAGGGTCTGGACGGCGACGGCGAGAAGGCCGAGGCCGAGTAGGAGCAACCCGACGGCGACGAACAGGCCCGGCCCGAGCTCGATGCGGGTCGTGAACCCCTCCAGCCACCGCTCCATGAGCAGGTACCCGACGGGCGCGGCGAAGGCGAACGCGGCGCCGACCGGCCGGGCGAAGTCGCCCATGAGGAGCAGCACGAGGCGGGGGGCACTCGCCCCGAGCACCTTCCGGACGCCGATCTCCTTCGTCCGCCGGGCGGTCGTGTACGTGGAGAGCCCGAACAGGCCCAGCCCGGCGAGGAGGAGGGCGATCGCCCCGAATGCCCGGAACGTGCTCCGCAACCGGGCCTCGCCGTCGTAGAGCGCGGCGAGCGTGTCGTCGAGGAACCGGTAAGCGAACGGCTCGTCGGGGACGGACGTCGTCCACGCCCGCTCGATCGCGGCGAGGGCGGGGCCGGGGTCGCCGGGGCCGAGCCGGACCGAGACCACCTTGAACCGGGCCTCGTTGGTTATCACGAGCGGCTCGACGGGCCCCCTCAGAGAGGAGAACACGAAGTCCCGCACGACGCCGACGACGACCCCCTCCTCGCCCGGACGGAGCCGGTGGCCGAGGGGGTCGGCCCAGCCGAGAGCCCGCACGGCCGCCTGGTTCACGAGGTAAGACCGGGGGCCCTCCCCACGGGGGACCGTCCGGTCGAAGTTCCGCCCCTCCACGAGCTCCAGCCCGAATGTCGGCACGAACGTCTCGTCCGCCCGGAGCTGTCGGAGCCCGACGAGGGAGTCGGCGGCGGCCTGCCCTTCCGGGGCGAAGTCCTCGACGGTGACGCGGTCGCCCGGGACGCTCTCCGACCGTGTGACGCCGCGGACGGCCGGCAGCGCGCGGAGCGCGTCCTCAAGCGCGGCGTAGGTCGCGTCCAGCTTGCCCGGGTCGAGGGCCGGGAGCACGACCACGTGGTCGTGCTCGAACGCGAGGTCCGCGTCGACGAGGGCCGCCACCTGCCGGTCGACGACGGCCGCGCCGATGAGGAGGACGGCCGAGACGCCGAACTGAGCCACGACGAGGGCGTGACGGAGCGTCAGCCGCCCGCGGACTACGGCGGGCGCCCCCCGGAGCGCCCCCACGGGCTGGAGGGCGCTGAGGTAGAGCGCGGGGTACGCCCCCGCCACCAGTCCGGTCGTGACCGCGAGCCCGACGAGCACGGGAAACGCCCACCATGGGACCAGCGCGCCGAGCGCGAGCGGGCGGCCCACCACGTCCGGGAGGAACGGGGCCGCCACCACGACGAGCACGAGCGCGAGCGCCGCCGCGAGGAGCGCGAGCAGGACGGCCTCCCCCACGAACAGCCGTGTGAGCTGGGCCCGCCCGGCCCCGAGCGCCTTCCGGACCCCGACCTCCCGCGCCCGCTCGGCCGCCCGCGCCGTGGCGAGGTTGACGAAGTTGATGGCGGCGAGCCCCAGCACGAGCGCGCTCACCACGAGCAGGAGCGAGAGCGTCCGAGCGTCGCCGTTGACGGCCAGCTCCCGCTCCGCGTGGGAGTGGAGGTGGATCCGGGCGACGGGGACGAAGGGGAACGCCGAGGGTGCTTCGGCCTCGAGGGCCCCCCGCTGCCGCGCCTCGATGTGGGCGCGGAGCGCCGGCACGAGGGCCGGGTCGTCCACCCTCACGTAGGTGTAGTAGACGTCGTACCGCCAGTAGTCGGGGGCGTCGGAGGGGCCGGGGTTCCAGACGGAGGGGAGGGAGACGACGAAGTCGAGGGGGACGTGCGTGCGGGCGGGAGGGTCGCGGAGCACGCCCGTCACGGTGTGGGGCTCGTCCGCGACGAGGAGCGTCTGGCCGACGGCGTCGCCGGCGTCCTCGCCGAAGTACTTCCGCGCCATCGTCTCCGTCAGGACGACGGCGCCGGGGGCTGTGAGGGCGCGACGCGGGTCGCCCGCCACGAGCTCGTAGCCGAGCACGTCGAAGAGGGTGGAGTCGGCGTAGAACAGGCCGGGCTCGGTGAACAGGCGGTCCCCGTGACGGACGGTGACGGGCCCCGTCACGTTCGTCCCGCGCCGGCGCAGCCGCGCGACCTCGACCCGGTCCCCGAACGCCTCCTCCATCGCGTCGGCCACGGCCGGCGGCGTCGAGGCCCACTCGACGCCGGTGTCCCCGAACGTCTCGTGGACGCGGTAGAGCCTGTCGAGGGCGGGGAGGTGGCGGTCGTACGCCCGCTCATCGGCCGTGTAGGCGAGGGCGACGAGGCAGCACGCCAGCCCGACGGCGAGGCCGGCGACGTTGATGGCGGCGTAGCCCCGGTGGCGGAGCAGGTGGCGGACCGCGACCTTCGCGTCGTTATGGAGGAGCGAGAGCCGCCCCTGGACCTCGTGGCCCAGCGCGCCGCGCCGGACCTTCCCCCAGTACACCTTCCGGTACTCGTCGGCCGGCTGGAAGCCCATCTCGGCGAGGGCCCGGCGGTAGGCCGCCGCCTCCGTGGCGCCCCCCGAGACGAGGTCCGCCACCTGGTCGCGGACGTGGTGCTCGAGCTCGTCGAGGTCGTCCGGGAGCAGGGCCCGGTGGTTCGCCAGCCCGCTCCTCCAGATGGCGATGGCGGCATCAAGGTCGAAGGGCGCCGACGCCGTCGGGCGGTTCGTTCCGTGGGGGTCCATGGCGTCAAGAGGGGTTGAGAGCGAGCCCGGACGGGACGGGGCCGCCGAGCGCCCCCCACAGCTCGGCCAGCGCTGTGTGGACGCGGAGCCAGTGCTGCCGCTCCGCTTGGAGCGCCTGCTCCCCCCGGCGCGTCAGGCGGTAGTACTTCCGGCGGGGGGCGTTCTCCCCCTCCCGCCAGTAGCTCTCGAGGAGCCCCGACGACTCGAGGTCGTGGAGGACGGGGTAGAGCGTGCCTGTCGTGTACTGGACCTCGCCGGCCGTGAGCCGGTGGACACGCTGGACGATCTCGTACCCGTAAGAGTCCCCTTCGGCGAGAAGCGAGAGAGCGAACGGCTTGAGCGAGGCTGCGAGGAGCGCCTTGGGAGCCATAGATGTACTGGTAGGGCTTCGCTACATCGCAGTCCGACATAGCCTATGCCAGGCTACGCTATAGCCTCCCACTCATCAACCCCCTCACAGGTTGTAAAAGACCTCATCCCCGCTCCGACCGTGCGTAAGCCCTGATTTCACAGTGGACGAGGCAGGGACGCTGCCTGCCGGGCATGGACGCCAGGTGGGACTCGCTAGCCCAGTGTCCTCGAAGGCCCGTAGCCCGCGTCGGTCTCACCCACCTGGAGACGCTGCGCCCGACCGGTAGTCAATCAGAGCGCGCTGGAACGCGACGGCCGCTCGGGACCGCTCAAGCCCGACCTCGGCCGCGACGGTCCGGGCCCGGACTTCGGCGAGGGCAGCCAGGGTGGTCGCCCCGAGGCGGTACCGCTCTGTCTCGGCGTCGAGGGAGGTCCGGGCCGCCGCCAGCCGCCGCTCAGCGACCCGGACCTCGCCGACCAGGAGGTCCAACTCCAGAACGGCCTCCCGGACATCGGTGGCGGCCCCGCGCCGGGCGTCCTCGGCGTCGAGGCGGGCTCGCTCCAGACGGGCGCTGGCAGCCCCGACGCGGCTCCTAGTGACGCCCCGGTCGAACACGGGGAACCCGACCCGGATGCCGAGCGCGCCGCCCCGGTTGCTCCCGAACTGGGAGGTGAACGCACCCTCAGCCCCGGTCGTGAACGACGTGCCGTAGCCGAACACGAGCCCGACGCTCGGCCTGCCGGCCGCCCGGGCCGCCTGGACGTCCGCCTCAGCCGCGGCCACCGTCGCCTCCTGGGCGCGGAGGTCGAGCCGGCGCTCCAGCGCCGCCGCGACGAGGGATTCCGCGTCGACACCGGCAGGGTCCGCAGGCGACGGGCCCGGCGGCGGGACGAACTGGTACCGCCCCGCCGGGTCGAGGGCGAGAAGCCGGATGAGCCGGAGCCCGGCTGCGCGCTCGGCCCGTTCGGCCTGGAGCACGACGAGCTCGGCCTCGGCGAGGCGCTCGTCCTGCTGGAGCCGCTCGACGCGCGGACGGACGCCGGCCGCGATCGTCGCGTCGACGAGCGCGAGCTGCTGGCGATGGGCCTCGACGTTGGCCTGCGCAATGCGGGCCTCGGCCTGGGCCGCGACGACCTCGTAGAACTGCCGGAACACGTCGTTCACGGCTGTCTGTGCGGTCCGTTCGCGGCCGTACTCGCTGGCCGAGAGGTCGGCCCGGGCCGTCGCGAGGCCGGCCCGGCGGGCGCCCCCATCGTAAACACTCCACTCGGCCTGCGCGCCGATCTGGACGGCCTCGGTCCGCTGCTGGGTGAGTTGCCCGGCCGTCTCGTCGAACGAGAGCCCGTAGTTCTGGGCACCGGCCGTGTAGACCGAGAGGGCCGGGTAGAAGCGGCCGCGCGCCTCGGCGACAGCGGCCTCGCGCTCGGCCACGCCCGTCGCCGCCTGGCGGACGGTCACGGCCTGCATCCGGGCCAGCGCGATGGCCTCGTCGAGCGTGATCGTCCGGACTTCCTGGGCGCGAACTGACGAGGCGGCCAGGAGGAGCGCGAGTGCGAGCGCCGTCGTGCAGCGGGCTGTCGTCGGTGTGGTCGTCATGCGTTCGTTGCGGGCTCGACGGCGGCGTCCCGAACGACCTGACCGTCGAGGAGCTCGACGACGCGGTCCCCGTAGGCGGCGGCCCTGTCCGAGTGGGTTACCTGGACGACCGTCACGCCATCGTGCCGGTTGAGGTCACGGAACGCCTCCAGGACCATGTCGCCCTGGCTGGAATGGAGGTTCCCCGTCGGCTCGTCCGCCAGGATCAGTTCGGGGCCCGTGACGAGCGCCCGGGCCACGCCGACGAGCTGCTGCTGGCCGCCGGAGAGTTGCTCTGGGAAAAGGTCCTTCTTGGCCACCATCCCGAACCGGTCCAGCATCTCGGCCACGCGGGCCTTCCGCTCGGCGCCCGGCCGCTTCTGGTAGAGGAGCGGCGTCTCGATGTTCTCGGCCACCGTGAGCTCGTCGAGGAGGTGGTAGGCCTGGAACACGAAGCCGATCCGCTCGCGGTGGACCGCCGTCCGCTGCTTCACGGTGAGGGTCCCGACGGGGACCCCGTCGAGGAGGTACTCGCCGGCCGACGGCTCGTCGAGGAGCCCGAGGAGGTGGAGCAGCGTGCTCTTGCCCGAGCCGGACGGGCCGACGACGCTGACGAACTCGCCTGGCCGGACCGCCAAGTTCACGTGGCGGAGGACCCAGGCCTTCTCGGGCCCGCGTGCATAGTACTTGCTGATGGCTCGGAGCTCGATCACGGGTGCGTGGAGTAGGGGCGGTCAGTTCCGGGCGACGGTCACGCCCCCGTTCGTTGTGACGACGCGGAGGCGCGGGAAAGGATCGGTCTAGGGCCGGGGACCGGGACGGAGCGGCATGTCCCGAACGGCGTCCAGGGCGAGGGCGAGCTGTTCCCAAGGCGTCGGAGGCTCCAGGCCGGGCTCTCCCAGCCCGGCCGCGACCGCCGCGTCAGGGACGAACACGAAGCGGCCAGTCCCCCGGTGTGCTCGGAACGAGCCCTCGAACGAGATCACCCCTGCACTCGTGCGGACGTCAAAGCGGACCGGGCCGTCCTCGACGGACGCGGAGGACGCCCCAAGACCCGACAGCCACCGCACGGGGATGGCGTCGCCCATGACGGAGTGGCCCGGACCGCCCTGCATCAGCGCGAGCTGAACGCTATCGGCGGGCGGGACGGCCCGCCATGCGAGCGGCTTGATCTCCCACTCGCCCTCCAGCGCGGCACCCTGGGCGAGGGCGGGCTCCCATGCGAGGGCACCGACGAGGAAGAGGGCCGCGGCGCAGCGGAGGAGTGCGGTTGGCATAGTCGTGGGAGAGGGGCTATTCGGAGCGGAGCGCCTTGACGGGGTCCGACGAGGCGGCCCGGAAGGCCTGGCTCGCGACGGTCGCGAGCGCGATGGCGAGCGCGAGCGCGCCGGCCAGGAGGAACACGCCCGGGCCCATCTCGACGTGGTACGCGAACCCCTCCAGCCACCGGTCCATCCCGAGGTAGACGAGCGGGGAGGCAATCACGACCGCTAGCGCGACGAGGACGAGGAAGTCGCGAGAGAGCAGGGCGACGAGGCCGGCGACCGACGCGCCGAGCACCTTCCGGACCCCGATCTCCTTCCGCCGCTGCTGCGCCGCGAACGCGGCGAGCCCGAACAGCCCGAGGCACGCGATGGCGACGGCCAGCCCGGCGAACAGCGTAAAAAGCGTGGCGAACCGCTCGTCATTCCGGTACTGCTCGTCGAACGCCTCGTCGGCGAAGGCGTAGGTGAACACGTTGCCGGGGAAGAGCCGGTCGTAGGTCGCCTCGACGGCGGCGATGGTGCCGCTCAGGTCGGCCGTGCCCACCCGAAGGGAGACGTGTTCGCCGCCGGGCGAGCGGCCGAAGAAGACGTTCGGCCGCTCCTCGTGGGCCGAGGACCAGTTGAAGTCCCGGACCACGCCGACGATGACCGCGTCGTTGTCCCCGAAGTCGACCGCCCGGCCAACGGCCTCGTCGGGCGAGGCGAAGCCGAGCGCGCGGACGGCGGTTTCGTTGGCGAGGAGTGTCCAGTCCCACTCGGTCGAGTCGGGCGGCAGGAGGAACGCGTCGAGGTCCCCGGCCGCCAGTTCCAGCCCGTAGAGGGAGACGAAGCTCGTGTCGACCCACGTCAGGACACCGCGGATGGCCGTCGTCGGGTCGTCTTCCGCCTTCCGGACGCTCGCCCCGTTCCAGTTGAACCCCTGCCCGGGAAGCGACGACGACGTGGCGACCCCTCGGACGACCGGGAGCCGCCGCAGCTCCTCGGCGAACGTGTTCGCCGCGGCCTCCGAGGCACCCTCGGCGGCCCCATCGCGGAGCACACGTGGGCTGTCCACCGTGAGCACCTGCTCGAGTTTGAGGCCGAGGTCCATCTCGCGCATGTAGCGGAGCTGGTCCGAGACCACGACGGTCCCACCGATAAGCACGATCGAGGCGACGAACTGGAGCACGACGAGCCCCCTCCGGAGTCCGAGTCCGCCCACAGACGCCCCCGTCCCTCCCTTCAGCGCCGTGGCGGGCTTGAACGATGAGAGCACGAACGCCGGGTACAACCCGGCCAGCAGCGTGCCGACGGCGAGCGTCACGAGGAACGCCGCCCAGAAGCCCGGGCTCGCCCACGACGCCCCTGTGAGTCGGGTGTCCGTCAGGGTGTTCACGAGTGGGACGAGGGCCGCCGCCACCACCAGGGCGAGGAGGGCGGCCGCGAGGATCGTCAGGGCCGACTCGGCGAGGAACTGGGCCACGAGCTGGTTCCGCTCGGCCCCGACCGCCTTCCGCACGCCGACCTCCCGCGACCGGTCGAGCGCCCGCGCCGTGGCGAGGTTGACGTAGTTGACGAGGGCGATGAGGAGCGTCACCAGCCCGATCACGGTGAAGAAGTACACCGTCCGCCGGTCCCCCATCACGACGCCGCCCGGGCCCTCGGGGCCGGTGATGGCCGCGTTGAGGTGGATGTCCGCCAGCGGCTGTGCCCCCGCACGCACCGTCATCCCCTGCTCCCGCCACATCTCCGGGAGGTTGGCCATGAGCACCGCCGTCATCTTCCGCTCGGCCTCGGCCGGGTCGGCTCCGGGGCGGAGCTGGACGTAGGTGGCGAAGTTGTTGTAGCTCCAGCCCGACTCGGGGTCGGCGTACTGGCCTTGCTGGAGGAGCACGGCCACCGGGAGGAGCAGGTCGAACTGGAGGTGCGAGTTGGCCGGCACGTCGCGGAAGACGCCGGCCACGCGGTAGCTCCGCTCGACCTGCCCGACCACGTCGAGCGTCTGCCCGACGGGGTCCGCCCCCCCGAAGTACTTCCGCGCCATCGCCTCGGAGACGAGCGCGTCCCCGGGCCGGCCCAACGCGGCGGCATCGCCCGAGAGGAGCGGAAACGTGAACATCGCCAGGAAGGACGGGTCGACGTAGAAGACGCGCTCCTCCTCGAAGACGCGGTCCGGGAGCGCCGGGCTCGACACGATGGCGGCGTCGTACTCGGGGTGGACGCGGGTGACGTGGAGGAGCTCGGGGACGGCCTCGGAAAGCGCCGGAGCCAGCGCGTGCGGCGTGTAGGCCCCCGCCTCTGGGTCCTCACCGGCCGCTGGCTCCTCGCCGGCCTGGGTCGAGGTGGTCGTCACGCGGTAGAGGTCGCGCTCGTTCTCGTGGAACCGGTCGAAGCCCCGTTCGAGGGCGACGAACTGGAAGATGACGAGGCAGCACGCGAGGCCGAGCGCGAGGCCGGCCACGTTGAGGGCGGCGTATCCCTTCTGCCGGCGGAGGGCGCGGAACGCGACGCGGAGGTAGTGTTTGAGCATAATGAGGGCGGTCGATGCGATGAGGAGAGGGGCTCGTGCTTACTGCGTGAGCGCGTACCCCTTCTCTATGAACCGCTCGCTCACGACGTGGCCGTCGAACAGGTGAATCACGCGGTGGGCGTAGTCGGCGTCCGAGGGCGAGTGGGTCACCATCGCGATCGTTGTCCCGGCTGCATTCATCTCGGCGAGGAGCCCCATGACCTCGTTCCCGTGGGCCGAGTCAAGGTTGCCCGTCGGCTCGTCGGCGAGGATGAGCGGCGGGCTGGCCACGACGGCCCGCGCGATGGCGACCCGCTGCTGCTGGCCGCCCGAGAGCTGCTGCGGGAAGTGCTTGTGGCGGTGCCCCATCTGGACCCGGTCGAGGGCGGCCTCGGTCCGCTCCTTCCGCTCGGCCGCGCTGAGGTTGAGGTAGAGGAGCGGGAGCTCGACGTTCTCGTAGACCGTCAGCTCGTCGATGAGGTTGAAGCTCTGGAACACGAATCCGATCGTCCCCCGGCGGAGCCCGGCCCGCCCGCGCTCGCCCAGCCCGGCCGTCGCGGTCCCGTCGAACCAGTACTCGCCGCCCGACGGCTTGTCGAGCAGGCCGAGGATGTTGAGGAGCGTGGACTTCCCGCACCCCGACGGCCCCATGATGGCCGCGAACTCGCCACGCTGGATCGAGACGGTCACGCCGACGAGGGCCGACGTCTCGACCTCGTCGGTCGCGTAGACGCGCCGGAGGTCCTCGGTCCGGATGAGGGCGTCGCTTGGTGGCGGCGCCGGAGGGGCGTCGGAGAGGTCGGGCGCGGAAACGCCGGGAGGGGTCAAGCTCATAGAACCGGGTGGGGTTGTCGGGGGTCAGTGGAGGACGAGTTCGTCGGCGTCGCCGAAGGTCTCGTAGGACGACGTCACGACGAGGTCGCCGGGGCGGAGCCCCTCGACCACTTCGTAGAACCGGGGGTTCTGACGGCCGAGCCGGACCGGCCGGCGGACGGCCCGGCGCCCGCCGTCGGCGAGGACGTAGACCCAGTTCCCGCCGGTCGTCTGGTAGAACCCCCCGCGCGCGAGGAGGAGCGCCTGCTCGGGGTCGCCGAGCTCGAGCCGGAGCCGGAGGCTCTGGCCACGACGGATGCTCTCGGGCGGGTCGGCCACAAACGCCATGTCGACCTCGAACCGGCCGTCGCGGACCTCGGGGTAGACCATCGTGACCATCAGGTCGTAGTCCTGACCGTCGACGGTCGTTCGGGCGGTCTGTCCGATGGCGACGCTGGTGATGTAGTGCTCGTCGATGGGGACGCGGACTTTGTAGGAGTCGACGACGTCGACCTGGCCGAGCCGGGCCCCGGCCGTCTTGGCCTCGCCGACCTCGGCGCTGAGAGCCGTGAGTTGGCCGGCGACCGGGGCGCGGACCGTCAGGTTCTGCATCGTCGACTGGACGAGGGCGAGGTTGCGGTGGAGCCGGCCGAGCGTCGCGTCCATCTGGGCGACCTGGAGCGCGCGCGTGAGCGAGTCCTGGCGGGCGCTCTGGCGCGTGAGCGCGCGGCGGCGACGGATGTACTCCCGCTCGTCGCCGATCCGCTCGATGTCTTGAGCCGGAGCGAACCCCTGCTCGACGAGCCCGTCCAACCGCGCCTCCTCGCGCCGCAGCCGCGTCATGTCGTAGTCGAGCTCGACAAGTTGCTGGGCGAGGCTGAACTGGTTCTGGTCGAGGAGGAGCCGCTGGCTCCGGATCGACGAGATCTGCTCCTGGAGCTGGGCCTCGCTCGACATCATCTGGAGCGTGAGGTTGTCGTTGGTGAGCACGAGGAGGGCCTGCCCGGCCGAGACCATGTCGCCCTCCTCGACGAGCCGCTGGGCGACCTGCCCGCCGACGACGGCGTCGAGGTAGACGGTCCGCCCGGGGAGCACCCCGCCCGTCACGGCGACGTACTCCTGGAACGCCCCGCGCTGGGCGGCCGAGACGGTGATTCGGTCACGCTCGACCTGGAGCCGCTGCCCGCCCCGCTGGCTGAACATGGCGTACGCGGCGAGGGCCGCGACGACGGCGACGATCGCCACAAGTGCGACGCGGCGAGGCGGGAACCGGCGCTTCTCGATTTTCCGGTCCATCCCCGGCCCGCTCCCATCTGTTCCGATGGGGCTCCCGGCAGGCCGCGAAAGCACGTGGTTCGACGGGGACGTCGGAGGGGCGGTGGACGGAGACGCGGGCATCGGGGCCAGGAGGGAGATCTGCCCTGCTGTCAACGCCCGTGCCGGGCAGGGTACCTTGCCCGAAACGGGTATTACAGGCCGCCTGCCGGGTCCCGGGTGTGCGCTCGCGCACAGGGAGGTGTGCGCCGACGCTCACCCCCGCGCACTGACATGCCACCGAGCGGGCCTGAGCCCGGCGGAATCCTGGCGGAACAGTTATTGGCGGTCGGCCCTCAATCCCCGTCGCCCCTCCCCCATGCCCCCACCCGCGAGCCGGCTCCTCGTCATCGACGACAACGAGGACGTCCTGACGGCGCTCCGGCTCCTGTTCGAGCGGCACGGGATGGCGGTTCGGACGGCCACGTCGCCCGCGGCCGTCCCGACACTCCTTCAGGAGGACCCCGTCGACGCGGTCCTGCTGGACATGAACTTCGCCCGCGACGCCTCCAGCGGGCAGGAGGGGTTGATGTGGCTGGAGCGCGTGCTCGCCCTAGACCCCCAGGCGGCCGTCGTGATGATGACAGCGTACGGAGACGTCGACCTCGCGGTCGAGGCGATGAAGCGGGGTGCCGTCGACTTCGTGACGAAGCCGTGGCAGAACGAGCGGATGCTCGCGACCGTCGCGTCGGCCGTCCGGCTCCGGCGGGCGCAGGCCGAGGCCGACCGGCTCCGGGTCCAGCGCGACGCGCTCGGGCAAGCCCCGGCGGGCCGGTTCCCCGAGGTCGTCGGCCAGAGCGCCGCCATCCGCCGCGTCCTCGCCCTCGTCGAGAAGGTGGCCGCGACGGACGCCAACGTGCTCCTGCTCGGCGAGAACGGGACGGGCAAGGAGGTCGTCGCCCGGGCCGTCCACCAGGCGTCGGCGCGCGCGGCCGAGGTGTTCGTGTGCGTCGATCTCGGGGCCCTCCCGGGCTCGCTCTTCGAGAGCGAGCTGTTCGGCTACGCCAAGGGGGCCTTCACGGGCGCCGCCGACGACCGGCCAGGCCGGTTCGAGGCGGCCGACGGGGGGACGCTGTTCCTCGACGAGATCGGGAACGTCGGGCCGGCCCAGCAGGCCAAGCTCCTCTCGGCCCTCCAGACCCGGACGGTCACGCGGCTCGGCGAGTCGCGCCCGCGCCCGGTCGACATCCGCGTCGTCGCGGCGACGAACCGGCCGCTCCACAGGCTCGTCGCCGAGGGGGCCTTCCGGCAGGACCTCCTCTACCGGATCAACACGGTCGAGCTCCACCTCCCGGCCCTCCGCGAGCGGGCCGAGGACGTCCCGCTCCTGGCCGCCCACTTTCTCGCGCTCTACGCCCGGAAGTACGGGCGGACGGGCCTCCGCCTGAGCGCGGCGGCCGTCGAGGCCATGCGGGCGCACGCGTGGCCCGGGAACGTCCGCGAGCTCCAGCACGCCGTCGAGCGGGCCGTCGTCCTCGCCGACGGCGACGTGCTGGGACCGCTGGACCTCGCGCTCGTTCCGGCCCCGGACGTGGGGCCTGGCGGGCCGGACGGGCTCCCGGAGTACCTCGACCTGGAGCAGATCGAGCGGTCGGCCGTCCTGAAGGCGCTCTCGAAGCACGGCGGCAACATCAGCCGGGCCGCGGCGGAGCTGGGGCTGACGCGGAAGTCGCTCTACCGCCGGATCGAGAAGTACGGGCTGTGACGCCCCCCCCGCGCCCGCCCCTGCCGCCGTCCACCCGGGGCGGACGCGCGGGGATCGACCGGCTGGACCGCGTCGTGGTCCGGCACCGCGTCCGCCTCGTCGGGCGCCTCCTCGGCGTCGCCGCTGCGACGGGTGTCGCGGTGTGGCTGGGCGCGCGTGGGCAGGCAGGCGGGGCCGCCACGGCCGGGCTCGTCGCGGCGGCGCAGGCGCTGTTCCTGGTCCGCTCGGTCGAGCGGCCCGTCCGCGACCTTGTCCGGTTCCTCGACGGCGTCCGCAACGACGACCTGTCGGTGAGCTTCACGGGCGGCAGCGGGCCGCTCCTCGACGCCGTCCGGGCGGCGCTCACCGACGTCGTCGAGGCGTTCCGCCGGGTCCGGAGCGAGCGGGAGGAGCAGGCCCAGTACCTCCAGACGGTCGTCCGCCATGTCGGCGTCGCCCTCGTGGCCGTCCGCGACGACGGCCACGTCGCGCTGTTCAACGAGGCGGCGGGGCGGCTCCTGGGAGTCCGCCCCCCTCGCACGCTCGACGCCCTCGCAGCCCGCCGGCCCGCCCTGGCCGACGCGCTCCGCGACGTCCGGGCGGGCCGGCGGGCGCTCGTCGAGGTCGACCGGGACGACCGGGACCTCACGCTCGTCGTCCAGACGACCCGGTTTCAGCTCGGCGGCGCGCTCTACACGCTGGCGTCGCTCCAGGACATCCGGCCCGAACTCGAGGAGAAGGAGGCCGAGGCGTGGCAGCAGCTCACGCGCGTCCTCACGCACGAGATCATGAACTCGGTGGCCCCCATCGCCTCGCTCGCTGCGACGGCCGGCGACCTCCTCGGCGACGACCGCCTCGGAAGCGATCGCCTTGGAAACGACCGCCCGGAGACGGCCCTGGCCGGCGCTTTGGAGGCGCTCGGCGTGATCCGCCGCCGGTGCGACGGTTTGGTCCACTTTGTCGAGGCGTACCGGAGCGTCTCGCATCTCCCCCGCCCGTCGTTCCAGGTCGTCCCGGCGGGACCGCTCCTCGGCGACGTCACGACGCTCGTCCGGGCGACGGCCCGCGACCAGGGACTCGAGCTCGGGCTCCGCGTCGAACCGCCGGGCCTAGAGCTCGTGGCCGACCCGGACCTGCTCGAGCAGGCGCTCGTCAACGTGGTCCTCAACGCCGTCCAGGCCCTCGACGGCGTGGAGGGCGGCCGGGTCGAGGTCGTCGCCCGACAGGGCCCGTCCGGCCGCCCGACGATCGACGTGACCGACAACGGGCCCGGGCTCTCGCCTGAGACGCGGGAGCGGGTCTTCGTCCCGTTCTTCACGACGAAGGCGGGCGGGTCGGGGATCGGGCTCGGGCTCGCCCGCCAGATCATGCGGCTCCATGGCGGCACGCTGACCGTCCACTCGGTGCCCAACGAGGCGACCACGTTCTCATTCCGATTCTGAAAGCAGGCCCGCCATGCCTCGTGCATTGGTGCTCGGGGACGGATCGGACCGTGTGCAGAGTGGCGCTGGCACGTCCAAGCACGCGCCCGTGAACCAGGGGCGGCCGCTAGCACGTCTGCCGTCGCGGTGCCCCGGGCCTTGGGGAGGCACGTGCTACGCTCAGTTCAACGGTGCCACGTTGTCCCCTGAGTCCCGGTCGATGTAGTAATTGTAGGGGTCGACGCCTACGTAGGTGGGCCTGCGGTCGGTCACGAACGTCAGCGTCTGCGCTCCTGAACGGACGGGCTGGCGCTCCAAGCGGATCACGTCCGCCGTGTCGAAGGCGTCGCGGCCCGGCTCGGCCGTGAAGAGGCCGACCTCGATGCGCTCGGCCAGCGGGGCCTCCGTCTCCACGCCGTGCCCGTCTACGTAGACTTTCGCCGCCTCGACCGGCACCGACACGTCCCACCTCCCGTCGGCGCGGCGGACGGCCGACGGCTGGGTGACCTTCAAGTCGTAGAGCGTGACGCGCTCAAAGAGGTCCGTGATCAGCGCCTGCGCTTCGGGGGTCCGCGCCTCGGCGCGCAGGGCCGCGACGAGGTCGAGCGAGCGGGGGTACGGCGCCCCCCTGAACCGGTACCGCTGGAGCAGCTTCCGAAGCGCCCGGTTGACCGCCGCCTCGCCCAGCCGCTCCTGCAGCAGGTACATGACCAGCGACCCCTTGTCGTAGATGACGTGGTGCTGACCCGACTCGCGGACGAGCGGCGGGTCGCCGTCGGAGCGGGAATCGAGGTACTCGTCGAGCTCAAACTGCAGGAAGCGGCGGATCTGGTCCCTGCCCCGGAGCCTCTTGACCACCATCAGCGCCGAGTACTGGGCGAGCGTCTCGGTCAGCACCCCGTCGCCCTCCATCTCTGCGCCGACAAGCTGGTGCGCCCAGTACTGGTGCGCGAGCTCGTGCGCGGTCATGCCCGTGACGTAGTCGATCGTCTCGGGTGCGGTGTAGTTCGAGATGAACCCCACCGTCTCCGAGTACGGGATGGTGCCGGCGAACGCCTGGGCGAAGTCGTGGTAGCCCGGGAATTCGACGATCCGGGCGTGGTTGAACTGGTACGAACCGAAGTTCGCCTGGTAGTAGTCGAGCGACGCTGCCATCGCGTCGAGCATCCGGTCGACGTTCCACGCGTGCGCGGGGTGGTAATACACGGCGAGGTCGACCCCGGCGTGCCGGCGGTGCGTCTCCGCGTACCGCGCCGACAGGACCGAAAAGCGCGCCCGGATCGGGGCACCTGACACGAAGCGGGCGGTGCGCCGTCCGCCGCGCGTGACGTCGGAGACCTTGTCCCCCGGCGCGAGCGGCGTCTGGTCGGCCGACGTCGACACGGTGACATCCGACGTTGCCCACGTGCGGCCGAACGCGGGCTTCGCCGTCGCAGCGAGGTCCTCCAGCACCGGCTGGCGGGGTGCCTCCGGCAGGCCGTACCTCCGGCGGATCGCGGGGTCCTGGATCAGGCCGAAGGGGCTCATCCCGATGAAGGGCGCGATCTGGCTCTCGTTGAGGAAGGTGCCGTTCTCGACGAGCACCGTGCTCGGGGCCCCATTGCGAAAGCCGCGGTTCCAGCGCCGGGTCTCGAACGCGAGGACCCGCTCTTCGCCCGGCCGCATCGGCCGGTCGAGGCGGTAGATGCGGTAGCCGTGCTCGGGGTCGTCGAGGACCAGCCGTGCGCCCGCGACGGTGGCGCGGGTGAGGTCGAGGTCGCCGGCCAGATAGCGGACGTGGACGTCGGGGATGGGCTGCGCCGTCAGGTTGCGGAGCCGGTAGCGGCCCGTCGTCACGGCCCGCCGCTCCTCCGGGTAGAGGGCGACGTCGAGCGTCATGGCCGCGACCGACGGCTGCGGCAGGTCGTGGTACCTCCAGTACCGCCTCTCGAACTCGGCCGCCTCGGCGATGCTCGCGCTCGGCGTCTGGTACCGGTTGAGGACGTTGGTGTTGTAGTACGTCCAGGCGCCAGTGGCGAGGAGCGTCAGCAGGGCCCCGCCGACGACCCATCCGGGCGAACCTGCCAGACGTCGCCGCGCGAGCGCTAGTCTCGGCTTCAGCCGGACCTCGGTGCCGCGCCCCCACAACAGGTGCGCACAGACGAGAAGGAGGGTCGAGAACGCGCCCCAGTAGAGGCGGAGCGTCCACGCACCCTTCCAGAACGAGCCGGCGCCGTTGAGGTCGCTGAGTGGCATCGCGGGCGTGGCACCGTAGTTGAGGAGGACGTGGTCGATGCCCGTGTTGAGGTGCTGCCAGAGGACGAAGAGCACCATGACGCCCCACCCGACGGCCTTGTGGGGACTGAGCGCCTGGACGAAGACCGCGAGCGCCGCCAGGAGCAGCATGTCCCAGGTCAAGGGCAGCACGTACCAAAGCAGATACTTCCCCGGCTCCAGGTCGGTGTACCCGAGCGAGAGCTGGACGGCGACGGAGGCGACGACCGTCGTGAGCAACATGGACACGAGCACGAGGGCCATCGCCAGCGTCTTCGGCACCACGTAGCCCCAGTTCGGCATCGGCGCCGCACCGACGATCTCGTGCATGCGCCGGTCGCGTTCGCGCCAGACAAGCTCGCCCGCATAGTAGATGGCGATGACGAGCGGGATCAGTGCCATGCCGTTCTCCAGCTCCGGAATCATCGAGAGCGTGGTCGGGTAGCTCGGCTTCCCGTCCGGGTCGCGCTGGGTGGTCAGGGAGACGAGCGTCGTGAACAGCCCCCACGCCATCAGGACGGGGAAGGCGGGGCTCAGGACGACCTGCGTCATCTCGAACCGGGTGCGCATCCACAGCAGCACGCGCAGGGCCGAAGTGCCGTATCGGGGAGAGGGCAGCTGGGTGACCTCTGCGCCCCCTGAGGCTTCCGTGAACACCCGCTGAGCGAGCGTCTGCTTCCTCCGCTCCCGCCTCGACATCCCCTGGTCGGCATAGCGGTAGGCCGCGTAGGCGAACGCCAGACAGAGGACGCCGACGCCGATCCACAGCAGCCGGTTGTAGAGAAGCGCCCCAGTGAAATCGGGCAGCAGCACGTTCCGCTCGGCTACCGTCCAGTAGCGAGTGGCGTCGGCGAGAGCGCGCCCGCCGAACGGATCGGCGAGGGCCACCGCCGTCTGGAGCTGCGGCCGGTCCTCGAAGGCGTTCGCCAGGACGAAGAACCCGGAGACGAAGCCGATGACGCCGAGGTACGTCCCCATCAGCGAGCGGGTGATCGTCGCCAGCGCGAAGAAGACGGCCGAGTGGACGAAGACGTTCGGCAGCGCGAGCAGGACGTAGGCGTAGAGGTGGTCGGCGAGCCGGTTCGGGCCGAGGGCGGCCGGGTTCGCCCACGGCATCTGCGATCCGAGCCAGATGCCGACCGGCACGACGAGCAGGCAGAGTGCCGCGACCGCGAAGGCGCCGAGGAAGCGGCCGATGACGTACTCGAACTTCGTGATCCGCGTCGAACGGACGATCGGGCCGAAGCCGGTATGGTCGTCGCGGAGCACAGCACCGGCGACGAACGCCGTCGTGACGAACATGAAAAAGACCGAGACGACCAGGTAGTTGCGCAGCGTCGCGTACGCCGCGTTCATGAGAAGGCCACCTTCAGAGCCGAGTTCGAACCCCTCCACGCTCATCCCGGCGACCAGCAGCGCGAACGTGGCGGCGGCCGTTCCCCACAGGAGTGGGTTCTTGAGCAGGTAGCGGAATTCGAAGCGCGCGATGTGGATGAGCATGGGTGCGGATCAGGCGGCGCGGCGCGCCTGAGCGAGCGTGCAGAAGTAGACGTCCTCGAGGCCGGCGTCGACCGGGGCGAAGCCGTCGCCGGGGTCGCGGTCGGAGAGGACGTGGACGGCCGTACGGCCGGCGAAGAGGCGCGTGGAGAGGATCTCGTACCGCTCCCGGTAGTCGGCGAGTGCCCCCCGCTCGACCACCTTCCTCCAGATCCGGCCCCGGGTCGCGTGGATGAGATCCTGGGGCGGCCCGTCGCGCTGGACGCGCCCGTCGGCGAGGATGGCCACGCGGGGGCAGAGGTCGGCCACGTCCGCGACGATGTGGGTCGACAGGATCACTACCACGTTCTCGCCGATCTTGGCGAGCAGGTTCAGGAAGCGGTTGCGCTCTTCCGGGTCCAGGCCGGCGGTGGGCTCGTCGACGATGATCAGCTCCGGGTTGCCGATGAGCGCCTGGGCGATGCCGAAGCGCTGCCGCATCCCGCCGGAGAAGCCCGAGAGCAACTTCTTGCGGACGCCCCACAGGTTCGTCTGGTGAAGAAGCGTCTCGACCGTCGCCTTGCGGTCCGACGCCGACGTGACGCCTTTCAGGACCGCCATGTGGTCGAGCATCCCGTAGGCCGAGACGCGCGGGTACACCCCGAAGTCCTGAGGGAGGTAGCCGAGCGTGCGCCGCAGCTTCTCCGGCTCGGCGATCACGTCGACGTCGCCGAAGTGGACCGTCCCCTCCGTCGGCGCCTGCAGCGTCGCGATGGTCCGCATCAGCGTCGACTTGCCAGCACCGTTCGGGCCGAGGAGGCCGTACATGCCGCGGGGAATGGACAAGGTGACGTGGTCGAGCGCCCGCGTGCCGTTGGCGTAGACGTGGCTGACGTCGTGGAGGTCGAGCATTCGGGGTCGGGCGTGAGCGTCTCGAACGCAAAGTGGGCAGCAGATCGAGGGTGGGGACAGGCTCCATCGCCGAGTGGCAGCTTGGAGCCGACGAATGGCGGGTGCCCCGTGCACGGTGTGTCCACCGTGCCCGTATGCTCCTCGTCGCGGACCCGAACATCGGGGACCTGTGCCCATCCGGCGTCCCGTGCCCGTCCTCTGGCGACGGCCCTCCACTTCATGACAGCCCCCTTGTGTGATGCCACCTGACCTCCTCACGGGCCCCTTCGGCGCCGTCTGGACTCTCAGCGAGATCGTGAACGTGGTGGTATCCGTGACCGTCGGTGCCGTCCTCACCCTCCTCGTGTACCGGCTCGTCCGCCGGATGCCGTGGCCCCGGCCGTTTCGCCTCCGGTTCGCCCTCCTCCACCTGGTGGCGGCACCTGCCAGCGGCGTCACGTGGCTCGTCGCCACGAGCGTGCTCCAACGCCTGATCATCGGCTGGCCGGAGGACGACAACAGCTGGATGGTCGTCGTGGGCGCGTACGTCTACGCCGTCGTGGCGGGGATCTCGTACGCGGTCGAGGCGACGGCGCGGGCCGCGAGCGCCGAGGCGGCAGAGGCACAGGCGCAACTGGCGGCACTTCGAGCGCAACTCCACCCCCACTTCCTCTTCAACGCGTTGCACGCCGTGGTACACCTCATCCCCGTCGATCCTGCCCGCGCTGCCGAGGCCGCAGAGCTCGTCGGGTTGCTCCTCCGCACGACGGTGGAGGAAGAGCGCGACGAGGTGCCCCTCCGTGACGAGTGGGCCTTCGCGTCGCGATACCTCGAGGTCGAGCAGATCCGCTTCGGCGACCGGCTCCGCGTTCGCGCGGAAGTGGGCCCGGACCTCCTCGACGAACGTGTCCCCTCCTTTGCGCTGCACACGCTCGTGGAGAACGCGGTGCGCCACGGGGCGGCGCCTCGCGTCGCGCCGACGGAAGTCGTCCTCACGGCTGCAGGTACAGCCGCAGGCCTCACACTCACGGTGTCGAACACCGGTGACTGCCAGCCGCAAGGTGGGGTGGAGAACGGGACAGGGACGGGGTTGACCCGTCTGCGCGAGCGGCTCTCGGTCCTCTACGGCGCCTCGGCACGGCTGACGTGTGGCCCGCGTGAGGACGGGGGCTATGAGGCCGTCCTCGTCGTCCCACGCTGTCGCCGGAGGAAGCCATGAAGGTCCGGACCCTCGTCGTCGACGACGAGCCGCTCGCGCGTGCGGGACTCCGCGCGATGCTGACCGCGTTCGACTGGGTGGACGTCGTCGGGGAGGCCGCAGACGGCGAGGCGGCCGTGGAAGCGATCCGCCGCCTGCAACCGGAGCTGGTGTTCCTCGACGTGCAGATGCCGGGGCTGCTTGGCACCGACGTCCTGCGCCGGATCGAACAGCAGCCGTTCGTCGTCTTCACGACCGCCTACTCCCAGCACGCGGTGAGCGCGTTCGAGCTTGGCGCGGTCGACTACCTCTTGAAGCCGTTCGGGCCCGCGCGCCTGGCCGCCGCACTGGAACGGGTCCGCTCTGCCATCGGCGAGCCTTCAGGCGTCAGCGCGCTTGAGCGGCTGGCGGGCGCGATGACTGCAGGGCCGATCAGCCGCCTGTTCGTCCGGGTGGGGGGCAGCCTCGTCCCGCTGCTCGTCGAGCGCGTGTCGTGGTTCGAAGTCGACGGCGACTACGTGACCGCCCACGTGGAGCACACGCGGCACCTGATCCACCTCTCACTGGGCCGTCTCGAGTCGCGGCTCGACCCGAAGCGCTTTGTCCGGGTGCATCGCGCGCACATCGTGAATCTCGACCACGTTCGCGCGTTCAGGAGCGACGCGCGTGGCAATCTCGAAGCGGAGCTGGCGGATGGCACACGGGTTCCGGTGAGCCGTTCGCGCGCGCAGGTGCTGCGGTCGTTGGGCCTGTAACGCCTCCGCGAACAAGGCGCTCAAGAAGTTGGCGCGGCGGATGGGCCTACCCGACCCCGCCGCACTGGCGTTCCACATCGCCTGCCACTCACTCGCGGCCCACCTCATCGACGCCGGGTACGGGGCCCGCGCGACCGAGGAGGTCCTCCGGCACTCCTCGGTCCAGGTCGCCGAGCGGTACCTCGGCAGGTTAGACCGAGGGCTCCTCGACGAGGCGTACCGGGACGCGTTCAAGGGGATACAGACTGGCGGGGAGTCCTGCGCAGAGGGGACGGTCCGGAGCGCGGGTGGCGCCATGTCCGTTCCCGGGGTCGACAGCTACGTCCGGGCAAACAAGAGCGGAGAGGGGCCGTCTGGGGCCGTTCACGAGTAGAGCGAGTGACAGGGGCCGAGTGGGCTCGCATCACAGGTGACCTTTCACAGCGAGCAAAGCGGCGGCCAGCGGGACATCGGCGGAGGAGTTCCAGACCCATGACCTCCTGTCCGAGAAGTTTGACCGGCGACGACACCGCCAGCCACCAGGCCCGCCGCAGCACCAGACGGCTCGGCCGCCGTCGCGCGGTGGCTTACTCTCATCCTTGACGCCGCTGATCAGCCATTCGTGATGTTGGAGGATCCATCGCGATATAGCTTTACATCTCGGAGCAAGCTCACCCCAAGGAGAACACCAATGGCGACCGACCAGATCCGCTTCGACGACGGGGCTGCCTACGAGCGGTACATGGGCGAGTGGAGCCGGCTTGCCGGCGAGACGTTCCTGGACTGGCTCGCCCTAGAGCCGGGCCTCCGGTGGCTCGATGTCGGCTGCGGGAACGGGGCCTTCACCGAGCTCCTCGTCGGGCAGTGCGGGCCGGGCTCCGTCGAGGGGGTCGACCCGTCGGAGGACCAGATCACCTACGCCCGGACGCGGCTCGGGTTGGAGCACGCGCACTTCCGCCGCGGCGACGCGATGGCCTTGCCGTTCCCCGACGACGCGTTCGGCGCGGCCGTCATGCCGCTCGTCATCTTCTTCGTCCCCGACCCGGCCCGGGGTGTCGCCGAAATGGCCCGTGTCGTTGGCCCGGGTGGGACGGTCTCGGCCTACGCGTGGGACATGGAGGGCGGGGGCTTCCCGTACGAGGCGTTGCACGCCGAGCTGCGGGCGTCGGGCTTCCCCGTCCCCATGCCGCCGAGCCCGGAGGCGTCCCGGATCGACGCGATGCGGGCCCTGTGGGCGGGAGCGGGCCTGGCGGCCGTCGAGACGCGGGAGATCACCGTGGAGCGGACGTTCGCCGACTTCGACGACTACTGGGCGACCATCCTCGGGGGGCCGAGCGTCGTTCCGGCGCTCGCGGCGATGGGACCTGAGGGCCTCGCGGTCCTCAGGGAGCGGATGCGCACCTGCCTGCCGTCAGATGCCACGGGCCTGATCACGTGCCAGGCCCGGGCGAACGCCGTAAAGGGCTTCGTCCCCAGATGACGGCCCGGGTATCCCCTTCCTTCGCACCGCAGCCGTCCCGCCGTACCACACCGCGACGAGGACCTCGTCTACTCCATGGAAGCGCCTGCGACGCGCTCCCGCTGTGACCCTGGCGCTCGTGCCTAAAACGTGATGGTTATGACGTCTTGTACCGTGAGCAGATCCCCTACGTGGTTTGCCCGTGCCGTCGTGGCCTGGTAGCCGAACGTCTTGACGTAGTTGAGCACTGCCGGTGCGTCTTGGTACGCGAACGTGACCGTAACGCACCGTTCGCCACGTGCCGCGGCCCCCTTCAGCACGTTGGTCAGAGCACGAATGCGAGTCTTGGTCGGCTCCGACATGGTTGCCCACATCGCCTTTCGCGCCAAAGAGTTGGCGTCTGGCAGTTTGGGAGCTTTACTCATCGTGGACCTTGAACGTGATGGTGACCTCCTACGTGATATCTGGGGACGTTTGCAACAGGGCCATCTCCAAGGTCGCGCGGCCGTCCATTCGTGCTGTTGTAGTCCGTTGGAGTCCACCGCGTTCCAGGTCCTCCTGCTCATCCGAGGTGCTCGAACCCGGTCCTGTAGACCAGGCCGGCCGGCGTGCACCGGAGAGAAAACCTGTGGAACGGGCGCGCGAACAGCCGGACGCCGCCGGTGCGCTGGAGACAGAGGCAGGGCTGAGCTTCGGCCAAGCCGTCGCCTGTCTAAACTGAGGATCCCTCGCTCAGCCTCGCGGCTCGGACATGCCTCACCAGACGGACCCTCCCAGCGACCCGCACGACCTCAACCGCTTCATGCTCGCCCAGAGGGACGACTACAAACGGGCACTCGCGGAGATCGAGCGCGGGCAGAAGCGGACGCACTGGATGTGGTACATCTTCCCGCAAATCGACGGGCTGGGGTTCAGCCCGATGGCGAAGCGGTATGCGATCAAGAGTGCCGCCGAGGCGGAGGCCTACCTCCGGCACCCCGTCCTCGGGCCCCGCCTAGCCGAGTGCGCCGCGGCCGCCCTCCGCGCGAGTGGCCATTCGGCGCAGGACGTCTTCGGGACGCCGGACGACCTGAAGCTGCGGTCGAGCGCAACGCTGTTCGCAGCCGTGTCGTCCGAGGGGTCCGTCTTCCACCGGTTGCTCGACCGGTACTTCCGGGGAGTGCCAGACCAACAGACCCTCGCCTTGCTCGGGAGGTCTCTCCCGGACGACTGACCCGCCGGTGTGGCCCCGCCCGGTCCATCCGCTCGAGTTCACTCGTGCGAGTCTCCGCCCGATGTCCGGCTCCAAGCACTCGGGCTAGGTCGAGGGCCCTCTACCGGGACCACCCTCGCTTGTCCGGTCAATCGGATGGTGAGGTTATCCGGGATGAGACCGGATTCTCGCTCGCGTGACGACGTACCACACCGTGCCGACCACGACCAAGAGCAGGGGGAGCGCGCCCGGCTCGCTCTCGACAGAAACCATGTAGATCAATAGCAGGAGCCCGGTTACAAAGGTCAGCACCGACAGGATCGTGTGCACCTTCAGTTTCGCGCTGGCGTCTCGGGCCGTGTTTTCAGAGTTCATCGTTCTTCAAGGGTGGATGAGGATGTCAGGCACTAGGTCCGCCGCCCGTCGCCGAAGCGCGAGCGGTGGGATCTTTCGCTGGGGTAAGAACGGGTTATTTCGTGGCCCGGTCGCTCCCCCGGGCCGCCTCCCGGAACAGCATGGCCGATCCGACGAAGAGCGCGACGAAGAATCCCGTCATGCCCGAGACCTCGACCGCAGAGGTGGGCGCGGGGACGACTCCAGCGCCCAGCGCAATCACGCCGGCCAACGCCAGAGAGAGCGCCGTCGCGCCCATCGCGCGAGCCATGCCGCTGGACCGGAAGCGGGCGACGAGGGTGCCCACGAATCCCACGACGAGCGCCAGGAAGTACAGCATGTCGGCGTTACTGTCGGTGATGCCGACGGCGCCACTCCCCCAGACGATGACGAACGCCCCCACCAGTGCGAGCGCGACCCCCGCTCGGTACGCAGTGTTGCCCGTCTTCCTTGCAACCAGTTCGTACAGGCTAAGGGGGACGAAGAGGAGAACGGCGGCAAAGGCAAAGTCGGACGCAGTCCAGACGACCTGGTTTGTGATCTGCATCGCGGCCAAGGGCAGCAGCAGGATGAGCGCGGCGGCAGCCCAGGATGCGGTCCTCAACCAGCTCCCGCGCCCGATACGGTCGGTTTCTGTGTTACCCGTCATTGTCTTCTCCATGGTCGTGCCTCAGATGTAATGGGATAAAGGTGTAATAGGGATAAAGGGGAGGTGCGGTCTGAGTGCGAGGCCCACGCCTCCCGGGGAGGAGGGCGTCATGCCACCGTCCTATCCCGGACAACGTCTGAATCGCCCCATGCCCTTGCTCTGTCTCCTTCCGCGCCCAACGTCCGAACAGGCCGCATGAGCGGCGTGAGTGACTCCTGAGATCTTTGTGAGCAACGCCCGAGAGGCCCTGACGCAACGCTTGGCGACGACGTCCCCGTCGTCGTCGACCCGGCGTTATCTGCCGAGTTGGCCCGACGCACGTCATCAAACAGAATCGCGGGGTGTTCGACACCTCCCCCCTCTCGCTCATCACCCCCAGACGGGTACCGGCCTCGGAGCGATGGCCGATGCCGAACTCGATGTCCGACGGGTCCGGCAGCACCCTGCTCGTCGAAGCCCCGGGCGGCGCGGCATTCCACGAAGACACGTGGACCAAGCCCGTCCTCCGGGTCGGTCGGACCCATCGACGTTCCGCACGATCGCCCGCGAGCGTCAGTCGTGCCTGGGCGTGTACGGCTCGACGGTCGAGCCGGGACACGTGGCCGTCGGCGACCCGGTCTATATCGAGGGGTAACCGGCCTTCGGCCGTGAGCGCCGCAGGCGGCCGGTGGGCCCGCCGAGGCCCCACGTTTATGCTGGACGAGCCCTCCAGGGTGTTGAGCCCACCAGAAGCGCCGCAGAACTGGCCTCTGCACCAAACGGCCGGGCCGATGTCGTGCTGGCGTCTACCTCGTGCCTGTGCCGCCGGTGAGCGGGCATGTGTTTGACCGCGCCCCCACCTCTTCGCCCATGTCCCTGCCCGACGTCGACGATAACCACCGCCGGCTCGGCCTCCTCCGCACCGCCGTCGGCGCGCTCTCGGAGCGGGACCTCACCGCGCACCTGCCCAACGGGTGGACCGTCGCATCGGCGCTTGCCCACCTCGCCTTCTGGGACCGCCAGCGGCTCGCAATCCTGCCCCGGTGGCACGAGCATGGGTTCGAGCCGTCGGTGTACCCACCCGACGTGTTCAACGACGCGCTCGGCCCGTTCATCGCCGCCGTCCCGCCGCACGAGGCCGGCCGCTCACGCTGGAGGCGGCTAAGGCCGTGTCGGCCTACATCTCCAGCGCATCGCCCGCGTTCTTGGCGGCGGTGCAGGCGAGGCCGGACGCGCCGAACCTCACGCGGTGGGAGCACTGGCAGCACCACATCGAGCAGATCGAGCTGGCGTTATCACCCCATGGAGCGGGCTAACCGATCCTTCCTCCGCCACCGCGCGTAGGGCCCCAGTCCCTCCCGCGACGCTCACCCCGCCTCAGTCCGATGCTCTCGTACTTCGAGCCTGCGGGCTCCGGCCCGTTCGACCCGAACACTCTCGTCACCGCCTGCATCGAGGCCGGGGCCTCGGCGCTCCTGGCGGACGACGGCGCGCTCCTGCCCGGGTTCTTCGACCTCAGCTCGGGCGTGGCCGGCGACGTCCTGCGGCGTCTCACGCTCTACGGCGTGACGATGGCCGCCGTCGTCCCCGACCCGTCCGTCCACTCGGGCTCGTTCCAGGCGTTCGCACGAGAGGCGAACCGGAGCACGGCCTTCCGCTGCTTCGTGACGCGGGCCGAGGCCGTTCGGTGGCTCGAAGAGAATGAAGACCAGGGCGGCTGAGCCAGTTAGGGAGACCGTGTGAACAGGTGCTGTCAGCGAGCGCGGGGAGCTTCTCTCTCCACTCACCACCAGTCGCTCCGTCTCCGAGCGACGCACCCCCACGCCCCATGACGACTCCAGCCAAGAACACGATCTGCCTCTGGTACGACCGCGACGCCGAGGACGCG
>DASWMO010000338.1:0-14757 GCA_036399715.1 Rubricoccaceae bacterium | reverse complement strand
CCCGGGGCGCCGCGACAGTTCCGGAATCCACTCATGCCGCCTGTCGTGTGCCGACCCGGACCGGGAGGGGCATGGGTGCCGTCCAGAGCGAGGCTCCTTCCCACGCGAACCGGACGAGCGCCTCGCTCAGCGAGGGCATCACCCCGCCGCGCTCGCTCTCGAGCGCGCCGAAGGGGGGCCCCGCCAGCCCGATGTCGGCCGCCGTGCACCCCTCGATGAGATCGGGGTCCAGCCCGGCGACCTCGGCGGCCCGGCGGGCCAGTTCGGCCAGGGGCATCGCCCCGCCGTTGGCGAGGTGCCAGAGCCCGCCCTCCCCGTCGATGAGGAGGTCGAGGACGGCGTGGACGAGGTGGGGGACGTAGGTCGGCGAGATGTAGACGTCCTCGGGGACCGCGACCGACCGGCCCACCGCGACGGCCCGGAGCGCCCGGGCGACGACGTCGCGGCCGTTCCACGGGCCAAAGAGTGCACTCGTCCGGACGGCGAGCGCGCCGGGGAGCACGGCCAGTACGCCCGCCTCCGCCTCCGCCTGGCACCGGCCGTACACGCCGAGCGGGGCGGGCCGGTCGCTCTCGACGTACGGCATCCCCTTCGCCCCGTCGAAGACGAGGTCGGACGAGAACGTGACGAGTTGGATGTCCCGCTCGGCGCAGGCCGTCGCGAGCGTGACCGCCCCGACCGTGATGGACTGGTAGCAGTCGACGGGGTCCTGCTCCGCGGCGTCGGGGCGGCCGCAGCCGGCCGCGTTGACGACGGCCCACGGCTGGAGCGCGTCGAGCGTCGCCGCGACGGCGGGGGCGTCGGAGACGTCGAGGTCCTGACGGGTGAGCGCGACGTAGGGGAGCCCACGTTCCTCGCAGAGGCGGGCGAACGCGCTACCGAGGATGCCGGCGGCGCCAGTGATGAGCAGGGGGCGGGCTCCGGGAGCCCCGTCGCGGTCGGGCAGCCGCGTCGGGCCGCTCCCGATCCGGACCGGGGGGTACATCAGGCGGAACGGACGCTCCCACCAGCCGGGGACCGGAAGTGTCGGGTGGTCCGGCTCCTTCCCGTCGGCCAGGGCGCGGACGACGTGCGCGATCCCCGTCGGCCGCGGGGCCGGCCCGCGGACGTCGAACACGCCCGGCTCGTAGTAGCCGGCCTGGACCGTGACGAGGCTGTTCCAGTCGTGCGCACCGAGGACTGACCACGCCGTCACGGCCCGAATGTCGGCCCCGGCGCGGCGGGCCGCCTCGGCCTCGCGCCACACGTAGAGGAGCCAGCGCATCTGCTCCTCGCGCGTGCACCCGAGGTGGGCCTCGGTGACCGCGACGGGGAGCCCGTACCGGGCCGAGACGTCCGTGAGGAGTTCCTGGAGCCCCGCCCCGCCTTCGGCCGCGACGCGGACCGCCGCGACGTCCGCGTAGTCGTGGCGCCCGTTGTCCCCGCGCGGCTCGCCCGGGTACCGCTCGACGCGCTCGTCGAGGAAGCGCTCGCTCGTGAGGTAGTAGTTGACCCCGATGACGTCGGGCGGGCACGGGTTCTCGGCGAACCACGCGATCTCAGCCTCGGAGGCGCCCCCCTCGCGGAGGTAGTCCCACATCGGGTGGGCCGGGACGACGTGACCGCAGAGGAGGTCCCACGTGATCCAGCGACGCTCGTTCTCGAGGTCCGCCTGGTACCGGAGCAGCGGCGTGCTCCAGATCTTGGCGAGGTCGTCGGTCTGGATGAGCCGCGCGGCCGGGTTGACGTCGCGGATCGCCCGCATCGCGAGCACGGTCCCGCGGACCTCGTTGAGGAACACGCGGGCGAACGTCCGGACGCTCTGCCCGTGGGGGTACCAGTGCCCGCGGAGCCCGCTGAACCGGGCCGTCGTGAGCGGCTCGTTGACGGGCGTGTAGTCTTCGAGCCAGGGGAAGTGCTCGGCGACGGCCCGCGCGTAGGCCCCGAGCTTCTCGGGGAAGGCGGGGTCGACGAGGCTCGTGTAGCGCGGCCCGCTCCCGTGGTGGACGAGCCCAGCGATAGGCCGGACGCCCCGCTCGCGCAGCCGCGTGAGCGGCCGTTCGGACCGCGACCAGTCTGCCTTATCTGGCCCGTCGGGCGCCGCCGTCTCCCAGAGGACAGGGTACCGGAGGGCGGTAATGCCCAGGTCGGCGATCCGGTCGATGTCGTCCGTCCGTTCGCAGTGTCCATTCTGTGCAAGCTGATCGCTAAACCGGCAGTTGACCCGGTTTACGGTGCATTCGATTCCACCCCAGATTTCCATTGGTCAGCCCGCAGGTGTTGTGTTCAGATGTGAGGGGTTAACCGGGCACCGTGGAGGTCGGTTCGTAGGGACGTGCCCCAACGTGGGCTAGGAGGGAGGGATCGAGGCCTCGGGGGTCTCCCGGGAGTGGAGGAGGAAGGCGAGCACGCCTGGCCCGGAGACCCGGCAGGGCCGACACATTGAGGGCGCTGAAAGACGCTATGCCTGCTCGGCCTGAAGCCTCAGGCCTAAGGCACCGCCAACAGAGGCGGTGCCTTAGGCCTGGGATAGCCCCGCGCACAGGCGTCCCCACCCGGACCAAAACGATCACCGTCAACCCAGCCTCTACAGCCACACTGAGAAGGCAGCTCGACTCGCACTGCGCGCTGGACCGCTGGTCACAGGGAGAGGTCGCCGAGTCGCAGCGCGTTCCCTACCGGGACTCGCCGCAGCCCAGCCGTGGCCCCGTCGCGGGGCGCCGCCCCCAGGGGATCGAGGGGGCCCACCGCCCGGGTCTCGTCGAAATGGAGGACGGCGTCGAACTGCTCCGGGAGCACGGCCTGGAAGTAGTGGCTGGTCCGCTCCGTCTCGGGGAGGTAGAGCACCCCGATGGCCCGCTCCAGTCGGGGCGGCCGGAGGGCGTCGGCCACAGCGCCCTGCAGGGGGAGATAGAACGCCGGGATTCCGACGTCGTGAAAGAGGTGCTCGTAGCTCCCCACCAGAGCCGGACGTACGGCCTTGACCTGCGGCGCACCGCCCCATTCGGACGCCGCGACGACGGAGCCGGAGTACGTCGTGAAGCCGACGAGGACGGCGTCCTCGCCCCACTGCTGCCGGACGAGCTGGCCCAGATTCAGCTCCCCGTACTCGGCCCGCTCGGTCGCCCGGGCGTCCCCGACGTGGGAGTTGTGGGCCCAAACGACGACACGGGCCGGCGGCCCCCCGGACCTCGACAGGAGGGTGCCGACCACGTCGGCCATGTACGTGTCGCGGAGATTCCACGACGAGACGCCGTAGTCGAACTGGCTCCGGAAGTACCGCTCGGCTCCCTGGACCAGCCGGGCGTTCTGAGCGGCGCTGAAGAACGCTTCGGCTCCCCCTCTCGACGTCCAGGCCGCCTGGTTCGTGGCAAACTCCTGGACCTGCTCGGCGGCCTGCGAGGCACAACCGGGCATGGACCCATACGTGACCGATTCGCCGTAGCCCGCCGGGTCGTCTTCGTAGGGGCTGAAGCACGTGTACCGCTCCCGCGCTCGCGCGGCGGCCTCTGGATCGACCTGGTCTAGAAAACGGGTTACTCCTTCGATCGCTGGCCCCAGCGTCTGGAGGTCGATGCCGTAGAACCCGACGCGGGCCCCCTCGGAGGCCGTGGAGGCGTTGTAGTCGTGGAGCCACTCCACGAGTGCGAGCACGTCGGCGTTGCGCCACATCCAGGTCGGGAAGCCCTCGAAAGCGGACAGGGCCTCGGTGGCAGTCGACGCCCCTCCCATGCCCCTCACGTACGCGTTCACCGGGGCGGCCTCGGGCCAGTCGGCCTCGACGGCGACGGCGGTGAATCCGTGCTCGGCTATGAGGCGCTGGGTGATTCGGGCGCGCGCCTCGTAGAACTCGTGCGTTCCGTGGGTGGCCTCCCCGAGGAGGACGACGCGGGCATCGCCGATCTGCTCGACGAGCGCCGCAAAGTCGTCGTCTGCCCCGGACAGGGGCCTCGCGGCCTCGCGCACGGTGGCGACCACCGCGGGAGATGGAGCCGCCCCGACGGGTTCGAGATCAGGCCCGGTGTCGCAGCCCCCACCCACGACGAGGAGGGCGGCGACAGCGAAGGCGTTTCGGATGCGGGATGTCATGGCGGTGAGGAGGCATAGACCGAGCCCACAGGTTTCGCGACGCCAGCCGTCTCTCCCTGGGGCGCCCTGAGCCAATGATCTACCGCAGCCATGCTAGGATCTCGGCGTCCCGGCGGGAGACAGGGCAGGCCTCATCAGAGGCCTGAATCCCTCCCAACCGAGACAGCGGTTTCTCCGGAAGGCCGCTGGTGCTCCTCCTGACGTGGCCACTCTTGGAATCAGGAGCACGCGCGCGGCAGCCTCCCGGCCTCCGGGAACTTCCGGGCTCACATCGGACCGCCTCAGGCCTGACGAGACGCGGGGCCTGCTACTCGGGCGTCGTCAGCCTACGGGACACCGCCCATCGGGTGGCGTACGTTTCGCCGTCCTGGTCTCCCCGTCGTCCCTGCCCTCGCCCCGCCGGGTGAACCCGAACCAATGCGCCCGCTCGCCCTCGCCGCTGCCCTTCTCGCGCTGGCCGTCACGCCGATCCGCGCCCAGACGCCGCTCGCCGGCGACGCCGCGCCGACGCGGGCCGACACGCTCCGCGGGACGGTCACGCCAGAACGCGCGTGGTGGGACGTGACCCACTACGACCTCGCGGTTCGCGTCGACCCCACGGCGCAGGCGATCCGCGGGACAGTCGGCATCACGTTTCGCACGCTCCAGCCCGCGCAGACGCTACAGGTCGACCTCCAGGAGCCGCTCGTCCTCGACGCCGCGACGCTCGGCGGTGCCGCTCTCGCCGTCCGCCGCGACGGCAACGCGCTCTTCGTCACGCTCCCCGAGGCACCGGCCGCAGGCGCGATGCGGACCGTCATGCTCGCCTACCACGGCACGCCGCGCGAGGCCGTCAACGCGCCGTGGGACGGCGGCTTCGTATGGACCGCCGACAGCCTCGGCCGGCCCGTCGTCGCGACGGCCGTGCAGGGCCTCGGGGCGTCCGCGTGGTGGCCCGTCAAGGACACCCAGACCGACGAGCCTGACAGCCAGCGCGTCGCCATCACGGTCCCCGAGGGCCTGACCAACGTCTCCAACGGCCGCCTCCGCGAGACGCGCCGCAACGGCGACGGCACGACGACCTTCGTCTGGGCCGTCGTCAACCCGATCAACACCTACGACGTCGCCGTCAACGCGGCCCATTACGCGCACTTCTCGGACACGTACGACGGCGAGGCCGGGCGGCTCACGCTGGACTTCTACCCGCTCGACTACAACGCCGACCGCGCGCGGCGGCAGTTCCAGCAGGTGAAGCCGATGCTCGCGTGTTTCGAGCACTGGTTCGGGCCGTTCCCGTGGTACGAGGACGGCTACAAGCTCGTCGAGACGCCGCACCTCGGCATGGAGCACCAGAGTGCCGTCGCGTACGGCAACGGCTACCGCAACGGCTACCGCGGCCGCGACCGCTCGGGATCTGGCACGGGCGACTCGTGGGACTTCATCATCGTCCACGAGTCCGGCCACGAGTGGTGGGGCAACTCGCTCACAGCCGCCGACATCGCGGACATGTGGCTCCACGAGTCGTTTACGAACTACTCGGAGTACCTCTTCGTCGAGTGCGAGCAGGGCCCCGAAGCCGGGTCGCGCTACGCCGTCGGCTCGCGGCGCAACATCCAGAACGACGCGCCCATCGTCGGCCCGTTCGGCGTCTCGCGCGAGGGCTCGTCCGACATGTACGACAAGGGTGGCAACATGCTGCACACGATCCGGCAGGTCGTCGGTGACGACGTCGTGTGGCGGGCGACGCTGCGCGGCCTTCAGGCGCGCTACCGCCACCAGACCGTGACCGGCGCCGAGGTCCGCCGCGCGATGTCCAACCTCACCGGCGTGGACCTCTCGGCGATTTTCCGGCAGTACCTCGAAACGACCCAAATACCGGCCCTCGACGTCCGCCTCGACGGCCCGACGCTGTTCTACCGCTGGTCCAACGTCGTCCCTGGCTTCGCGATGCCCGTCGACGTGACGCTCGCCGACGACACGTTCTCGCGCGTCACGCCCACGGCCGACTGGCAGGCCGCTGCAGCGTCGCTCTCCAGCCTCGCCGCCTTCCGCGTAGACGAGGACTTCTACGTCACTGTCCACCCCGTCGAGGCGCCGTAACGCGGGGCGCCAGGAAGTACGGCTCGCGCAAACATGACGCGAGCGGCAGGATGGGTTCCTGCCGCTCGCGCGGGTCGTTGAGTAGGCGCCTGAGCCTAGAGAGCCGGGCGTGTCCGGGCGAGCCAGTCGGGCGGCGCGGCGTCTTCGAGCAACGTGATGAGCCGGCCCGTCCGGTAGCCCTCGACGATGGACCGGACCTCCGTCCGCGTGTCGTCGAGCGCGTTGGCGATGAGGTCGGCCGCGAAGCCGCGCTCGCCGAGTTCGATCGTCATCTCCATCGAAATGATGCGGCTGATGGCCCGGCCGAGGTCGACGAGCTTGCGCTGCGGCATCTTCCAGTCAAGCTCGAACGCGAGTGCGTCGCCGAGCAGCGTCGCGGCCCGCGCCGTGAGCGGCTCGCTCGCGAGGTAGCGCCCAAGGTGCGTCTCCTTCACGCGCCGCATGGACTTCAGCACGGACTCGGTGACCTGCTGGTACAGGATGTCGTTGGAGCCCTCGAAAATCTGGAACGGCCGGCTGTCGACGGTCGAGCGGCCCGCGATGTGGTCCGCGCGGTAGCCGTTCCCGCCGACGAGTTGCAGGAGCGACTGCGAGGCCTCCTGCATCCAGTCCGAGACGGTCGTCTTGAAGGCGTTCGCCTTGAGGGACTCGCCCGAGAGGTCGCGGTCCATGCCCGCGTTCTCAGACGTGTCGAGGCAGAGTGCGGCGCAGTTGGTGACGGCCGCCTGGAGCTTGGCGATCCGGGCGCGGACCTGGTCGTAGTCCAGCAGCGACTGCCCGCCGACGAAGCGCTCGCGGCAGTGCCCGACGGCCTCGTCGAGCATGCGCCGGAGGTAGCCGATGCCCATCCCCGGGAACTGGAGCCGGCTGCGGTGCAGGATGTCCAGCATCATCTTGACGCCCGTTGTCTCGGGCTCCAGCCGCGACGACTCGGGGACCTCGATGTCGACGCGGTTGCGACCGTAGGGCAGCATCCGCAGGCCGAGGTTGGGGTAGATCTCCTCGACAGCGATTGTCTCGCCGGGCGCGTTCTGGTCAGCCACGAAAAAGTCGACGTCGCGGCGGAGGTTGCCGTCGCCGGCGAGCGGGCGGGCCGTGACGAGCCAGTAATCCGCCCAGCCCGTGAGGCCGCCCCAGTGCTTGGTGCCCTCGATGCGGGCCGTCCCGCGTCCGGTCGCGCGCCACGACGTCTTCATGCTCAGCGCATCGGAACCGTAGCCCGGCTCGGTGATCATGAGCCCGCCGAGGCGCTTGTCGCGCAGGATGCCGGCGAACGAGCGCGCCTGGACAGTCTCCGAGCCGTACTTCCCGACGGGCTGCAGGAACAGCCCGCCGTTGATGCCGACGAGCAGCGTCAGCGCGAGCGAGTGGTAGCCGGTCTCCTCCAGGACCGCGAGGCCCTCGCGGATGTGCCCGCCGCGGCCACCGTGGGCCTCGGCGATATAGACCGAGAGCGGGTCCACCTCGCGCATGCGGTCCAGCACGAACGGCGGCACGCCACGGTCCGCGTTGATCGCGTCGCACGAGGCGCGCTCGGCGAACAGGTGGCTCAGGCGCTCGCGGTACTGCTCGATAAAGTCAGCGAACGGCTGGCGGGCCCGGGGGGCCGACAGCGACGCTGAGCCCGCGGACGTGGCGGGCGGCGCGGACGGGGCGAGGCGGCGAAGCGGAAGAGCGCACATGCGGGCGAAGGAAGCGGGAGACTGAAAATAGGCCGGCAGTTGGGCGGCCGTCATTCGGGAACGTAGAAAGGCCGACGCTATGTTCGGGAACTCTCGGATGCCGACGGGCCGATCTCCGTTCCACACCTCGTTCTCCCGCCATCGGTTTCGGTCGCCACAGCGACGGCGGCCGATCTGCACGTGCTCTCGGATGCCGAGCGGGCTCGCTTGGAGGGGTTTCAGAGCCCCGACCGCCGCCTCGCCTTCGCCCTCGGCCGGACTGCCGCGCGCGGCCTGCTCGCGCACGCGACGGGCGAGCCTCCCGAGCACGTCCGTCTCGACGTGGCGGCGGATGGGTCGCCCGTCGCGCCGGGCCGCTTCGTCTCGATCGCTCACACCGGGCGCGGCACAGCCTCATTCGGCGTCGCGGCGACGGCCCCGGTCCCCGTCGGGATCGACGCCGAGGCGGTTGCAGCGCGTCGGCCCGACCTGTGGCGGCGCCTCCTCTCGCCTGCCGAATATGCGGTCCTCGATGCGCTCAACGGCCCGACGGACCGTACGCAGACGCTCCTGTGGGCGCTCAAAGAGGCCGTCCTCAAAGGGCAGCGGACGGGCTTTCGGGCCGGCGCGCGGTCGGTCGTGCTGGCTCTGCCGGACGGCACGCCCGAGGCCGGACGTGTGCGGGCCGTCGCGGACCTCAGCGGCGCGTGGGAGGTCGCGTACGCGACCGTCGGCGGTGCCGTCGTGGCCGTGGCGTGGCAGGAGGCGTAGGCCCGCCTAGACGTTCGCGAACGTGTCGCACTGCCCGACGTCGCCGGACGTGAAGCCGCGGCGGAACCACGCGGCGCGGTCAGCCGAGGAGCCGTGCGAGAACGACTCGGGCTGGACCTCCATCCCGGCCGCCTCCTGGAGCCGGTCGTCGCCGACGGCCGCCGCCGCCGCGAGGCCTTCGTCGATCTCGCCATCTTCGAGCACGTCGCGGTCCGTCTCCGCGTGGTGCGCCCAGATGCCGGCGTAGCAGTCGGCCTGGAGTTCGGTCGCAACCGAGAGCTGGCTCGCTTCGCGCTCAGAGCGCGCCTCCTGCGAGCGCCCGAGCGTGCCCTCGAGGTTCTGGACGTGGTGCCCGACTTCATGTGCGATGACGTACGCCGCGGCAAAGTCGCCGGGCGCGCCCATGCGCGACAGCTCCTCGAAGAACGACGGGTCGAGGTACAGCTTCTGGTCCGCGGGGCAGTAGAACGGCCCCGTCCGCGCGTCGGCCGCGCCGCAGCCCGTGTCGACGGCGCCGGTAAAGCGGACGAGCGTCGGCTCGGGGTAATCCTGCCCGCTCTGCTGGAAGAGCTCGCCCCAGACCGTCTCGGTGTCCGAGAGGACGGCCGCAAGCCACGCGTTCGTCTCGTCCGAAAGGTCCGCCTGCTCGGTCGTCTGCGGCGTGGCGCTGCCCCCGCCTCCCCCGCCGACGAGGCCGCTCGTGTCGACGCCGAAGTAGGCCCCGATGAGGAGTACGACGAGGCCGCCGATGCCGAGGCCCGCCCGGCCTCCGCCGCCCCCTCCGCGGGAGACGACGACGTTGCTGGACCGACCGCTTCCGAGACGCATAACCGTGGGGGTGAGGGATCCGGCGTACGCGCCCGGCGCCCGGCCTGATCCGCGGCGCTGCGGAGGCTGCCGCGGTACGGGCCGGACCACGGCGCGTCGGCGGCCTGCGATATTGCGGTCGCCCCCGCCCCCGCCACCGTGCTCGCAACCGTCCGCCTCGTCAACGCCGTCTTCTACGCGCACCACGGCGTGATGGAGGAGGAGCACGTCATCGGTGGGCGCTTCGAGGTCGATGTCGCGATGACGCTCGACGTCGCCGAGGCGGCCGAGACGGACAGCCTGGACCGGACGGTCGACTACGAGCGTGTGTACCGCATTGCGCGCGAGGTCGTCACGGGCGCCAACGCGTTTCTCATCGAGCGCCTCGCGTGGGGCATCGCGAGCGCCGTCCGCGAGGCGTACCCGGCGCTGGAGCGCGTCGAGGTGACGGTCCGCAAGCCGAACCCGCCCGTCGGCGGGCCGTGCGACCGCGCCGAGGTGACGCTCGCGCTCGGCCCGGCGTGACGCCGCCCGACGCGCGGCCGGTCACGGTCTTCTTCTGCCTCGGCGCCAACGCCGGCGACCGCCTCGCGGCCCTCCAGTCCGCCGTCACGGCCCTGTCTCGGATCGGGACCGTCGTCGCGCTCAGCCCGGTCTACGAGACCGAGGCGCACGTGCTGCCGGGGCAGCCACCGCAGCCGGACCACCTCAATGCCGTCGCGCAGGTCGAGACGACGGCCGCGCCCGAGGCGCTCCTCGCGGCCATCCGAACGGCCGAACGGGCCGTCGGGCGCGACCCGGCCGCGCCGCGGTGGAGCGCACGCCCGCTCGACATCGACGTGCTGCTCGTCGGTGACACAACGCTCGCTCGGCCCGACCTGAGCGTCCCGCACCCGCGCCTCGCCGTGCGCCGGTTCGTCCTCGCGCCGCTCGCCGACCTCGCGCCTCGCCTCGTCGTGCCCGGCCTCGGGCAGACCGTCGCGGCCCTGCTCGCGGCGTGTCCGGACACGGCGCGCATCGCCCGGACCCCTCTCCGCCTCGCCGCCCCATCGGGCGGCCCGACAGGCGCATGACCCGACGCGTGTCACCCGGCCGGGGCGACCGTTCGGTGCCCGCGCCCGCTCCGCCGCGTGCGATCTTGCCGCTCCCGTTACCCGCTCCGCGCCCGTGTCCCCGTTCCCCGACCACGTCGGCTACGTCGCCGTCGAAGGCGTCATCGGCGCCGGCAAGACCACGCTCGCGCGGATGCTCGCCTCGCTCGCCGGCGGGCGTCTCGTGCTCGAAGAGTTCGAGGACAACCCGTTCCTCGGGACGTTCTACGCCGACCGCGACCGGTGGGCGTTCCAGACGCAGCTCTCGTTTCTGGCGTCCCGCTTCAAGCAGCAGCGCGCTCTCCTCAACCGCGACCTCTTCGGCGCGACCGTCGCGGACTACACGTTCGACAAGGACCGCATCTTCGCCCACGTGACGCTCACGGGCGACGAGTTGCAGCTCTACGAGACGCTCTACAACATCATGGAGCCCTCGTCCGCCACGCCCGACCTCGTCGTCTACCTCCGCTCGTCCGTCGAGCGCCTGCTCGCCAACATCGCGCAGCGCGGGCGGTCGTACGAGGCGGGCATGGACCCGGCCTACCTCACGGAGCTCACGGCCGCCTACGACCGCTACTTTTTCCACTACCGCAAAGGCCCGCTCCTCGTCGTCGACACGACGCAGATGGACTTTGTCAAGAACGAGGAGGACTTCGAGGCGATCGTCGCCCAGATCCGCCGCGTCCGTGGCGGGACGACGTACGTCTCGCTCCCCATTGCAACGGATTAGGCCCGTAGCGCCGTGCCGTTACGCAATGCAGGCGTCCAGCCAGCGCGCCGCGATGGTTTCGGACCAGTACTCGCCGCCACGGGCGACGAACCCGACGTGCCCGCCGCGGCGCGGCGTCAGGACGGTCAGCGACGGGTTGCCGACGCCGCTCGGGTAGCACGAGGGTGAGAGGAACGGGTCGTCGAGGGCGTTCACGAGCAACGTCGGGATGCGGATCTGGCCGAGCACGGGCAGTGCCGAGGCGCGCGCCCAGTAGTCAGCGGCGCTCGCGAAGCCGTGGACGGGGGCCGTGAACCGCTCGTCGAACTCGCGGAACGTCCGCATCGCGCGCAGGCCCTCCGTCGACGGGGCGTCGGGAAAGCGTGTTGCCTTCTCCTCGGCCTTCGCGACGAGCGAGCGCAGAAAAAGCGTCATGTACGGCCGTCGTGACGGGCGCTCCATCACGGCTGCCGAGCCGGCAAGGTCCACAGGTACCGAGATACCGACGGCCCCGACGATGCGGGTGTCGATCCCGGCGCCGGCATCGGCGACGTACTTCAGCGTGAGGTTGCCGCCGAGGCTGAACCCGACGAGCCCGATGCGCTGTGCGCCTCCGGAGACGACGTGCTCGACGACGGCCGCGAGGTCCTCGGTCGCGCCACTGTGGTACGCCCGAAGCAGGCGGTTCGGCGTGCCGCCGCAGCCGCGCAGGTTCCACGCGACGACGGCCCATCCGCGCCGCGCGAGCGCCCGCGCCATGCCACGGACGTACGTCCGGTCCGAGCTGCCCTCCAACCCGTGGGCGATGAGGGCCACGTGCCCCGGCCGGCCGCGCGCCTCGGGTTCGACGTGGTCGAGGTCGAGCACGTCGCCGTCGGGCAGGGCGAGCGTCTCGCGGCGGTACGTGACGCCGTCGACGCGGCGGACGCGGGACGCCCAGACGGTTTGCACGGTCGCGCTGCCGAAACCCGCAGGCGGGCGGTAGGGCGGCAGCGCGGCCGTGACGGATCCCGCCACGGGCTAGCTGAACAGAACGTCCTGGAGACGGCGAAGAGCCTCCTCGTCGCGCTCGGGCCCCGCCGGCAGGCCCGTCGCCTCGACGCGAACGAGGTGCGGCGCGGCCGTTCCCGGCGCCACACGGGCGGGCGATTCGGGGACCGACACCACGGGCACCGATGTCTCGGCGGCTGCGGGGTCGGCGGGTGCCGCGGCGCGCTCGCGGGCGAGTTCGGCGGCGAGGTGGTCCGCAAACGGCTCCTGGGCGCGGGCGAACATCAGGTGCGGCTCTTCGGCCGGTGCCCCGGCGGCCGTCCGCTCGCGGTAGAGCCGCAGGCAGCCGTTCCAGAGCGCGCGCCGCAGGCCCCACTTGTCGACCGAGTACGACGACGCGCGGCGCGTGCCGCCGGCGTCCACCCAGTTGAGCTGGACGTAGAGCCGGGTCCGGCCGGCGTCGTCCTTCTCGCGGACCGACAGGCCGATGACGCCCGTGTTGGACCACGCCTTGCGCGGCGCGGCATCGGCCGCGGGCCGGCTCGCGAGCAGGCGGTCGCGGTAGTCGAGCGCGGCCGCGAGCGCGCCGTCCGACGAGCCGTGGCGGGCGTCGGCGAAGAACTTGGACTCGCGCGTGCCGCCGCGGCGCGCGCGGACCTGCCAGCCGTGCGTCGGGTGCCGCCGCGGGTAGCGGTCCGAGGGCGCAATGTCGATGCGCGTGACGTGGTGCCGCTCGGCGTCCGCCACATCCTCGGGGGGGGCGGCGGACGTGTCAGGGAGGGCGGAATCCGGCCCGGAGGGCCGCAGCGTCGCAAGGGACATCGAGTGGGGATACGGGTGAGCTGGCGGTGCCCACACCGGGCACCGCGGCGGCGGTTCAGGCCGCGGCGACGGGTGCGACGGCCTCGACGCGCGACACCTCGGGCACGGCGCGCTTGATGGCCTGCTCGATGCCCGCGCGGAGCGTCATCATGGACATCGGGCACGTCCCGCAGGCGCCGAGCAGTTCGAGCTCGACGACCATCTCGTCCGTGACGGTCCGGAGGCGGACGCTGCCGCCGTCGGCCATGAGGTACGGCCGGATGGAGTCCAGCGTCTCCTCAATGCGGCTGAGGAAGGCGGGGTCGGTCGGGTTCGGGGCTTCGCTGACCATGGCTCTAGAGGCGGTTTTCAGAAAGGTACGGCGCCCGGGTGCCGGCGGCGTGGCAGCGGGGTCAGGGCGTCGCACGACACAGGGATTCGACCCGGATCACCGGTACAGGATCTCGACGGGCGGGGCCTTGGGCTCGTCGGCGCGGCGCTCGAGTTCGGCCATGGTGGCCGTCGCGAGGGCATCGAAGGCGCGGGCGGCGGGGCTGTCGGGCTCGCGGAGGACGACGGGCAGGCCGGCGTCGCCGGCTTCGCGGGCGGCCTGTTCGAGCGGAATCTCGGCCAGCAGCGGCACGCCGGCCTCCTCGGCGAGGCGGCGCCCGCCGCCCTCGCCGAAGAGCGCGTAGCGGCGCTCGGGGAGGTCCGGCGGCGAGAACCACGCCATGTTCTCGACGACGCCGAGGACGGGCACGTCCACCTGCCCGAACATCGCGACCGCCTTGCGGGCGTCGGCGACGGCGACGGGCTGGGGCGTCGTCACGAGGATCGCGCCGGCGAGCGGGACCGTCTGGACGATCGTGAGCTGGATGTCGCCCGTGCCCGGCGGGAGGTCCAGCAGGAGCACGTCGAGCTCGCCCCACGCGGCCTGCCCAAGAAACTGGCGAATCGCGGACGACACCATCGGCCCGCGCCAGATCACGGCGCGGCGGTCGTCCGTCAGGAAACCCATCGAGAGAAGCGAGACGCCGTAACGCACGAGCGGCACGACCTCCCTCGACTCGTTGACGCGCGGCTTCTCGTCCGGCGGGACGCCGAACATGAGCGGCACGGACGGTCCGTAAATGTCGGCGTCGAGCAGGCCCACGCGGAGGCCACGCGCGGCGAGCGCGACGGCGAGGTTGGACGAGACAGTGCTCTTCCCGACGCCGCCCTTGCCGGACGCCACGGCGACGATGTGGGTAACGGCGGAGACTCCTCCAGGCGCGGGGCTGCCGGGGCTCGGGGTCGGATCGGACATGTCGGAAGTCGGTTAGGGTGCCTCGGCAGCGGCGAGGGCGAGGCCGTGGCGGAGGCCGCCGCGGGCGGTGACGTAGGCGTAGGCGCCGAGGGCGGCAAGGGTGGTGCCGAGCACGAGCACGGCCGCCGCGACGACGTCCTCGCGGCCGGCGAGCCGGGCCGGATCGAGCGTGAGCGTCTCGGCGGGCGTGAGGGCGGCGAGGCGACCCTCCCACTCGGCGACGACGCCCAAGGGAACGCGCGGGATTCCCCCGTCGGGGTCCAGTCCCGCGAGGCGTGCGAGAAGACGCGCGATGCTGCCCGTCGCGACGACGGGTGCGCCCTGGGCGAGCGCTTCGGCGACGGCGTCGCCGAGCACGCTCGGGGCCCCCGCGACGGCCGCGCGCACGTCCGCGCGGGCGGCCTCGACGGACGCGGCGTCGACCGGACGCGTCCGGAAGCGACGCTCCGTCAGGCGTACCGAGCCCACGTCGAG
>DASWMO010000337.1:0-7582 GCA_036399715.1 Rubricoccaceae bacterium | reverse complement strand
CCTGTGTATTCCAACTCGGCGTCCACGGCGTGGTGGTAGCGATCGTGCCCGTGCTCCCGGCACGTTGGAAGAGGGGTGCTAGACATCGCGGTTATGACTCTGGGCTTTTTCAATGCGCGGCGTCGGGGGGTGATCCTGCGTTGTCCGTTAGCCGATGTCCGTAGTGACGCTAGTAGACGGTCGTTTGAGAGACAGCCCCTTTCCACGATGTGGAGCGAAACCGACGCAGAACGCCCCGCCCCGGATCAGTCCGGAGCGGGGCGTTTGGATCATCTACCGGCCGTCAGTTTCGCACCCCGGCTATTCTGCGAAACTGGATTTCGCACTCCACCTCTTCTGCGAAACTCGCAGGGGTGGCCTGATATCGAATCCTGAGGACGTTGCCTCCGCCATCTGACGGCGCTCGGCCCCGTCTGACTTCAGCCGAGAGCTCCGGCTCGGCGACACACCGGTCTCACGTTGAGAGGAGGAACAGGCCCAGAAGGAGCCCGGGAAGGTGGGGGATCACGGGGTGGTCCTCTCGGGTGAGGCGTCTGGACTTCTGGCTAGGCGCCGCGGCCGAACGTGGTCGCCGCGCAGTTTACCGTTCCCGTCTGGCGCGAGCGTTCCGGTGCCGACCCAGGCGACGGACGGTGAACACACGCTCGGCGAGGCTCGTGTACCGTCCGTCTAACCCGGCAACGAGCGAGTCGACGACCGGGGTGCTCAGGATGCTTGCGGCGGGATGTAGCCGTGCCCGGCCGCGATGAGTTCGTGGTTGAGCATCGCCGCAGCGGCGAAGCCAGCAGAGGCCACCATCTGAACCGCCTGCATCGGCGTCGTCATGTCGCCGCACGCCCAGACCGTGGGCACGCTCGTGCGCCCGGAGGCGTCGGTCTGAGCGAGGCCCGCCTCGGTGAGGTCGAGGCCGAGCGCGGCCGGGAGCGGCCCGCGCAGCCGCTGAGGCGGACGGACGTAGACGGCGGTGACATCCAGCCGGGCGCCGTCCTCGAACACGACCGCACGCACGTCGCGGCCATCCACGTCGAGCGCAGAGACGGGCCGCTCATCCACGGCGACGCCAAGCGTGTCCAGCTAGGCGCGCTGCTCGCCCGTGAGGTCGGCCGGGCCGTCGGTGACGAGCGTCAGGCGGTCGGTCCAGCCTGTCAGCGTGCGCGCGAACTCGGCCGCCATCTCACCCCGGGACAAGACAGCCGTGGGCCGGCCCCGAAGCTCGTAGCCGTGGCAGTAGGGACAGTGGACGACCGTCTCGCCCCACGCCTTGGCGAGACCGGGGATCGCCGGCAACTCGTCTACGACACCCGTCGCGAGGAGAAGACGGCGCGCGGTGACCTCCGTGCCGTCCGCGAGGCTCACGCGTACGCCATCGGCATCGGCCGTAGCGTGGGTGGCCTCAGTGCTGAAGAAGCGGGCTCCGTAGCGCTCGGCTTGCTCTCGCCCGATTCGGCGGAGTTCAGCCGGCGGCGTACCGTCGCGCGTGAAGACATTGTAGGCGTGGGCGGACGGGGCGTTGCGACCTGGCCCGCCGTCGAGCACCACGACGGAGCGCCCTGCGCGGGCGAGGACGAGGGCCGCTTCGAGGCCGGCCGGGCCGGCACCGACGACGAGGACGTCGGCCATAGTGGAATCTGTGGTCATTGAAGCACGAGGGAGAGGTGGGGACAGAGCTGCCCCCAACAGGCAGCCCCACGACGGGCCACGACATACCGGAGATAGACCGGCAACGGGCCTAGCGAGACGACGTCGTGCATCAGCGCCTCGGCGGCCGAACGGCCCCGAGGTCTGCCAGCCAGACCGGTCGGCAGAACGGGACTTAGGCTGCCGGGGGGGGCCGGCCGACGTACCGAGCGAGCGCCGTTCTGAATGGAGGCGTCACGGGCGTGATGTCCTCCAGAACGACCGGCAGATCCGGTCCAACGAGCGCCCGGGCAATCGAGCCCGCTAGCGCTGCCCGGTGCTTCAGCGCCGCACAGGTCTGGCACGTCGTGCTGTGGACGGCATCGTGCATGCCCGGCTGACCGGGCGCGTCGAGGTTGCCGGTCCCACTATGCCGGGCATGGCCAGCCCAGTGAGCGGCCGGCGCGAGCGCGCTCCCGACGACGGAGAGCACGAGCAGGACGGCGGCGAGAACCGGGCGGCGCGACGACATGGGGCCAAGGTACCTCGCCCTGCCACGAGTCGCGGGGCAGGGCCAAGAGGCTGAGCCCCGAGTGCGGCCGGCGGCGTGGTTCGGTCCAACGTCGACGTCTACTCTTGCCCAGTGGGCCCGGCGGTGTTCGGGCCACCGTCGAGCCTCCCGGCTTCAGGGGCCGCCGACCGTCGGAGCAGCCTCAGTCCGAAGGTCCAACCGCATCAGCACCCGCGGGAAGCTGTCCAGGACCGACGTCGTGTCGGCGGCCCAGCGGAACCCCGCTCTCTCGAAGAGCGCCCGCGTACCGACGTACGCCATCGTGAGATCGACCTTCTCGCCGTGGTTATCGACCGGGTAGCCCTCGATCGCTGGGGCTCCCTGGGAGCGGGCGTACTCGACGGCACCTGAGAGCAGCGCATGTGAGACCCCCTGGCCGCGGTGCCCCGGCCGCACGCGGATGCACCACACCGACCACACGTCTACGTCATCGACGTGGGGGACCGTGCGGCTCCGCGCGAAGGCTGCGTGGACGCGCGGTGCGACTGCCGCCCAGCCGACGACCTCCTCACCGTCGTACGCGAGCACGCCGATCGGCCCCTGCCCCATGAGCTCAGCCACCTTTTCACCCCGGGCTGGGCCCCGGAGCGACACGTTCTCCTTCGATGGAACCCGGTAGCTCAGGCACCAGCACACGCTGGCGTCTGGCCGCTTCGGCCCCACCATCGTCTTGACGTCGTCGAACACGGTCGCTGGTCGTACCTCGATCGTCATGGGGCAGGATGGTTTCAGCGTCGACCCAGCCCAGTGCCCTAAGGATCCCCTCGAAGCCTTCGGACGACGGCCGCCTGCCGCCGGCGGCTGACGGGGACGACCTCTCCGGAGACCAGCACCAGCTCCCGTAGGCCGCCTGCCCGCCCCGGCCGGATCTCCGCGACGGCAGAACGCCGCACGAGATACGAGCGGTGCACGCGGAGAAAGTCGGCGGGGACGAGGACCTGCTCCAGCTCGTCGAGCGGCCGTCGGACCAGATACCGGCGCCCACCCGCGTGCAGCGCCGTGTACACGCCGTCGGCCTCCAACAGCGCGACGTCCGCGAGCGGGATGACCACCTCCCTCGCGCCGATGCGCGCCACCAACGAGGTCGGTGGGCCCGCAGCCACCGGTTCCAGTCCTCCGCCGGGGCGGTCCGAGAGAGGGGTGAGGGCGTCCAGCCGCTCGTGCACCCGCTCCAGCGCCCGGGCCAGGCGGGCCGGCGCCACGGGCTTGGTGAGGTAGTCGACGGCGTCGGTGTCGAATGCCGGGACGGCGTACTCGTCGTGCGCCGTCACGAAGATCACGAACGGTGGTCCCGCCCCCGACGCCCTGGGTGACAGCGATCGGGCCAGGTCCATCCCCGTCATCACCGGCATCTCGATGTCGAGGAACACCACGTCGGCCTGTTCGAGTGTGCCCTCCAGGCCGACGGCGGAATCGTGCTCGGCCAGCACCTCCACGTCGTCGCGCGCGTCCACCAGCTGCCGCATCGCCCGGCGAGAGAGAGGCTCGTCGTCCACGATCACGACGCGCAGCAGACGGGCGATTCCCGTGTGGGCTCTGTGCGGTGGCTGCCAGTCTATCATCGGGGGATCCGTGTTAGGGGGACGACGAGTTCGGCCGTCGTGCCCCGTCCGTCGTCGCCGACTCCCAGCCGCACGCTGGCGGCCGGCCCGTGCAGCAGGTCGAGCCGCGCCTGTGTGTTGCTGACCCCGATTCCAGACGTCCCCTCCAGATCCAGGCCGGCCGGGAGCCCCGCCCCGTTGTCGGTCACCCGGAGCAGCAAGCGGCCGTCCTGTTCTTGCGCCGACACCGCGATGACGGCGTCCCCGGCCACACCGCGCAGCCCGTGGCGGACGGCGTTCTCCACGAACGGCTGCAGGCAGAGCGAGGGCACGCGGGCGTCGAGGAGTCGCTCGGGCACGTCCAGCTGGACGCGAAGGCGGTCTCCCATTCGAAGCTGCTCGATCGCGAGGTACTGCTCGACGAAGGCGATCTCCTCCTCGAGGGTGATCTCATGCCGCCCATCCGCGCGCAGCGTGGCGCGCAGGAGTGCCCCGATGCCCACCAGCGCGTCCGCTGCCCGGTCGTTTTCGCCATCCCGCACGAGGGCGACGGTAGCATTGAGGGCGTTAAATAGGAAGTGCGGCCGGAGTTGGGAGCGCAGGGACTGGAGCCGGGCCTCCGCCAGGCGGCGGGCCAACGCCTGCGACTCCGCCTCGCGGGCCACAGCCCGTGCGTGATGCACCTGCGAGGTGCGGATGGCCAGGATCGCCGCGTACACGAGGACGCCGGACGGAGCGAACCGGAGGAACATGTAGCCGGAGAGCTCCCCGAGCGTGGCCGCGCCCGGATCCACGAGCCAGAGGTACACCGTGGCGGTGGCGAGCGCCTGCACCGCGCACGCCGTGAGGCTTGCCACGACGTGCGCGGCCACGGCGCGGACCGGCCAGGGGCGTGACACGGGGAGCCGGTCCGCGAGCGCGAGCACCGGCACCGAGAGGAGCGCCCAGACCTGCCACGCGACGACCACCACGACCACCACACGCCAGGCTGCGAGGCCGGGCGGCGCGGTGCGCAGCGACACGAGCGCAAACGGGACCCCCAGCGTCGCCGGGACACTCCACGCCAGCAGCAGCGTCGGCAGGGACCACCGCGGCAGGCGGAGGTCCACCTCTGGACTCGTGGGCATCGTCAGCGGGGCAGCCATGTCGCTCGGCGGGATCGGCGGGAGGATGTGCAGCCGGGGATACCCCTTGAGATACCGCCACGTCCGGTTGGGCGCCAACCCCGTTCGCATCAGCGATCCTACCGCCTGCAACGGGGACGTTGTCGGCATCTCCGGGCACCGCCTATGTTCTGTGAGGAGCCGCGTGGCGCCGGTGGCCGTGACGATCTAAGAAAGCCAATCCCAATCCGCTCACAGGAGTCTACGATGCCGCTTGCGACCGTCCCGCTGTCCGTGACCGCAGCGGCGGAGCCCACCACCCAAAGGCGGACCCGCATCGACTCCGTGGACCTGTTGCGTGGTGTGGTCATGATCCTCATGGCGCTGGACCATACCCGCGACTACTTCGGCGACGCCGCCGCGAGCCCCACGAACCTCGCCACCGCGAGCACCGCGCTCTTCCTCACGCGCTGGGTGACGCACTTCTGCGCCCCCGTCTTCTTCCTGCTGACCGGGGTGGGGGCGTACCTCTCGCGGGGGCGGCGGACGCCGGCGGAGCTCTCGCGCTTCCTCCTGACGCGGGGCCTGTGGCTGGTGGTGCTGGAACTGACGGTGATGCGGGCGCTGTGGCAGTTCAACCTCGACTACCGCCTGACGGTCCTGACCGTGCTCTGGGCGCTCGGGTGGTCCATGGTGGCCCTGGCCGGCATCAGCCGGCTCCCGCTCGGGGTGGGCGTGGCGCTGGGCGCAGCGCTGATCGCGCTCCACAACCTCGCGGACGCTGTCCCTCCGGCGGCCTTCGGCGCGCTGGCGCCTCTCTGGTCCGTGGCGCACCAGCCCGGGCCCCTCGTCGTGACCGAGCGCGCGTTCGTCCTGCTGGCGTACCCGCTCGTTCCATGGATCGGGGTGACGGCCATCGGCTACGGGCTCGGACGCGTGTTCACCTGGCCGGCTAGCCGACGTGAGGCGTTCCTGCTGCGACTCGGCGTGGGCCTGGTCGCCGCGTTCGTCCTCCTGAGGGCCACGAACCTGTACGGTGACCCGCTCCCCTGGTCGCCGCAGGGGAGCGCGCTCCGGACGCTGCTGTCGTTTGTCAATACCAACAAGTACCCGCCGTCGCTGCTCTTCCTGCTCATGACCCTGGGGCCGGCCGTGCTGGCGCTCCGCCTCATCGAGGGCCGCGTCCGCACCGGTGGGCCGGACCGCGCTGACGTCGGCCTGCCCACGGTCCTCCAACCGGTGCTCGTCTTCGGCCGCGTGCCGCTCTTCTACTACGTGCTACACGTGCTGGTCATCCACGGGCTCGCGGTGGCGGCGAGCGCCGTCCGGTTCCACGCCGTGCACTGGATGTTCGAGTCTCCGACTCCCGACCGCTTTCCCGTAACGCAGCCGCCAGGGTGGCCGGTCAGCCTGCCGCTGGTGTACCTGATCTGGTTGGCGGTCGTCGTGCTCGCGTATCCCTGCTGCCGGTGGTACGCCGGCCTCAAGGCACGGCGCACGGACGGCTGGCTGAGCTACCTCTGATCCGAGCCGAACGAGCCCTCCCGGAACTGTCTCCACCCCGTCCTCACCATGCGGATTCTACTCCTCGCCCTCTTCGTCCCTTCGGGGGTCTCTGCCCAAGACGCCCCCGACGGGCGGGACGGGCAGCACGACTTCGACTTCGAGATCGGCGCCTGGCGCACTCACCTCTCCCGGCTCCAACGGCCCCTGACGGGGTCCACGGAATGGGTCGAGTACGAAGGGACGACGGCCGTCCGGGAGGTCTGGGGCGGCCGGGCCAACCTCGTCGAGCTCGACGTCGAGGGGCCCGCAGGCCGCCTCGAGGTCCTGTCGCTCCGGCTGTACAACCCCGAAGCCCGGCAGTGGAGCCTCAACTCGGCCAGCGCCCGCGGCGGGGCCCTGTTCCCCCCCATGGTCGGCGAGTTCCGGGACGGGCGCGGCGTGTTCTTCGGGCAGGAGACGATGGACGGGAGGCCCATCTTCGTCCGGTTCGTCATCTCGGACGTCACGCCCGATTCCTGCCGGTTCGAACAGGCCTTCTCCCTAGACGGGGGGGCGACCTGGGAGGTGAACTGGGTCGCGGTGGACACGCGGGTTCCTGACGACGCGGACGATTGAGATGGCCCGCGTCCAGAGAGCGGAAAACCGCCGTTCGGACGAGGAGACGTCCCGGGCTCTCCGCCCCGTCCCGCCCCTACCTACCGCGCCTCGTGCTAGCGGCGGGGCCCTTCTCGCGTCTGAGCCGCAAGCTGTAATGCGGCCGCACCCCAAGCCTCAACGGTCTCATGCCAGAATCATCCCTGTCCCCGTTCGCCCTTCCCCCCTGCGAGGCAGGGCTCCGCCATCGTTCTTCGCGGGTTGACGCCCGAATTAGAGTCCCGAAGAGGGTGCCGCTGCGGACGACGGCGTGTACGGCGGGCGCGGTCGCCCTCGCCTTCCTGGCGGCCGGCTCCGCCCGGTCGCAGCAGGTTGTGCCCATCTGGCCCAGCGTGGCGCCGGGCTCCGAAGCCTGGAGCCCGCCCGCGCCCCTCGTCATCGGGGAGACGTTCACGCTCGAGTCGCCGGTCCTAGGCGAGACCCGGCGGATCAACGTGTACGCCCCGGCGGGCTACGCCGAGTCGGACTCGCTCCGCCTCCCGGTCCTCTACATGCCCGACGGCGGGATCCAGGAGGACTTTCTCCACATCGCCGGGCTCGTCCAGATCTCGTCGATCAACGGGACCATGCGGCCGTTCCTCGTGGTCGGG
>DASWMO010000336.1:0-7062 GCA_036399715.1 Rubricoccaceae bacterium | reverse complement strand
CTTCAAGGTCGGCTACATCGACACCGACCAGATCGTCGTCCGCACGCCCGAGTACGCCCAGGCCCAGCAGCGCCTCCAGCAGGAGCAGCAGACCGTCGGGACGCGCGTGCGCTTCGTTCAGGACTCGCTCAACACGGTTCTCCAGACGCAGCTCGCCGACTACGAGACGTTTCGCGCGAGCGCCCTCGCCACGCCCGAGGCGCGCCGCGAGCGCGAGACGGCGCTCCTCCAGCTCCAGGGCCTCATCGAGCAGGCCGAGCAGCAGGGCCTCCAGTACCTCTCGTACGTCGAGGCGCGGCTCTATCAGCCGATCCTCGACCGCGTCGACGGCGCCATCCGCGCCGAGGCGGCTGCGCAGACCATCGACCTCGTCGTGCCGAACACGGCCAACAACGCGCCAGTCGTGCTCTACGCGAGCGAGCGCCTCGTCGACATCACCGAGGCCGTGATGCGCCGCCTCGGGATCGATCCCGCCGCGCCGGCGCCGGGCCAGACGCCGCCCGCCCAGCCCGGCGCGCCGGGCGTCCCGGCCGCGCCGGTCGGCAACTGATCTCGGGCACGCGCCCTCCTGTGCGGGCACTGGCCAACCGGCCGGTGCCCGCACGCGTATTCTCCCGGCCCACCGCTGCGGCCCGCCCGCCCCCCCGATGAGCACGGAAACCGTGCCGGTCTCCGGCACACCGGCCTCGGCCGTCCAGCCGCTCGGCGTGACCGGCAACGACACCACGCGCCGCGTCACGACGCAGACGCTGCACGAGATGAAGGCGTCTGGCACGCTCATCGCGATGCTGACGGCCTACGACTACACCTCGGCGCGCCTGCTCGACGCCGCCGGCGTGGACGTGCTGCTCGTCGGCGACTCGGCGTCCAACGTGATGGCCGGCCATGAGACGACGCTGCCGATCACGCTGGACCAGATGGTGTACCACGCGCAGTGCGTCGTGCGCGGCGTCACACGCGCACTCGTCGTCGTGGACCTCCCGTTCGGCAGCTATCAGGGCAACTCGCGCGAGGCGCTCGCCTCGGCGATCCGAGTGATGAAGGAGACCGGCGCGCATGCGGTGAAGCTCGAAGGCGGGCGGCAGGTCGTCGAATCCGTCACGCGCATCCTCGACGCTGGCATCCCCGTCATGGGCCACCTCGGCCTGACGCCGCAGAGCATCTACCAGTTCGGGACGTACCGCGTCCGCGCCCGGGATGAGGCCGAGGCGGATGCCCTCCGGGAGGATCTGCGCCTGCTCGACGAGGCCGGCGTCTTTGCGGTCGTCCTGGAGAAGATCCCCGCTGCGCTCGCCAAGGAAGCGACAGCCACGCTGCGCGCGCCGACCATCGGCATCGGGGCCGGGCCGGACTGCTCGGGCCAGGTGCTCGTCACCCACGACCTGCTCGGGCTGACCAAGGAGTTCCACCCGCGCTTCGTCCGCCGCTACGCCGCGCTCGCGGACACCATCACCGAGTCGGTCGCGGACTACGTCGCCGACGTCCGCGCTGGCACGTTCCCGAGCACGGACGAGAGCTACTGAGAGGCTCGGGCGAAGCCCGCGTTCACGGGGACCCGCGCCGGCGGCTCCGCATTTCTGACCCCCGCCCATCGCCCCGCGCATGTCCGCTCCGTTCGACCCGCTCGACGCTCCCGACGACCGCCCGCTGATCCTGCTCGCCAACGACGACGGCATCGACGCCGCGGGCCTCGTCGCCCTCGCGCGCGCGCTCGACGGCCTCGGGACGCTCGCCGTCGTGGCACCGTTCGAGGAGCAGAGCGCCGTCGGGCACGCGATCACGGTCCGCCAGCCCGTCCGCGTCCACGCGTGGACGTTTGCCGGCGCGGCCGGCCCGGTCTGGGCCCGCGCCGTCACCGGAACCCCGGCGGACTGCGTCAAGATCGCCGTCCAGAAGCTGCTGCCCCGTCGGCCGGACCTCGTCGTGTCGGGGATCAACCACGGGCCCAACACGGCTGTCAATGTGCTCTACTCGGGGACCGTCTCGGCCGCAACCGAGGCGACGGTCCTCGGCCTGCCCGCGATCGCCGTCTCGCACGGCGATTGGCGCCCGGTGGACTTCGAGGCGGCCGGTCTCGCCGCGCGTGCGCTCGCCGAGCGCGTCCTCGCCGACGGCCTCCCGCCGGGCGTGCTCCTCAATGTCAACGTCCCCGGCGGCGCGCCCGAGGCGGTCCGCGGCATGCGCACGACGCGGCAGGCGCGCAGCCGCTGGGAGGAGACCTTCGACGAGCGCCGCGACCCCTTCGACCGCCCGTACTACTGGCTCGGCGGCCGCTTCGTCGACCTCGACGACGGCGTCGGGACGGACACGGCGGCGGTCTCGGACGGCTACGTCTCGGTCACGCCGCTCCACATCGACCTCACGGCCCACGCCGCCCTCGACCACGTTCGAGCCTGGACCGACGCGGCGTGACCGCCTGCATTTCGATCCCTGCCCCTGACTCCCGATGATGCCTGAACCCGGCGACCCCGCGCCCGACTTCGAGGGTGCCACGCAGACCGGCGAGACCGTCCGCCTGTCCGACTACCGCGGCCGCCCCGTCGCGGTGTACTTCTACCCCCGCGACAACACGCCGGGCTGCACGATGCAGGCCTGCAACCTCCGCGACCGGACCGACGCGCTCGACGCGGCCGGCATCGCCGTCATCGGCGTCTCGCCCGACACGGCCGAGAGCCACGAGGGCTTCGCGGGCCGCTTCGGCCTGCCGTTCCCGCTCGTCGCCGACACCGACCACGCGATCATGGAGCGCTATGGCGTCTGGGGCGAGAAGTCGTTCTACGGTAAGCTGCTTATTGGCGTGAAGCGGACGACCTTCCTCATCGGGCCCGACGGCCGAGTCGTGCACGTGTTCAAGCGGCCGCGGACGACGAGCCACGCCGAAGAAATCCTCGCCGCGTGGGACAAGTCCGGCCTCGGCGCCGCCTCATCCGCTTCTCTCTGACTCCCGCCCGAATGCTCGTTCTTGGCAACTGGAAGATGAACACCGGCCTCGCCGAGGCCGTCCGCCTCGCGTCGGACGTTGTCCACGCGACCGCCGGTGGAAGGGCGGATGTCGGCGTGTGCCCGCCGGCCGTGTGGCTGGACGCCGTCGCGGAGCGCCTCCGCGGGTCGCACGTCGCGCTAGGCGCGCAGAACGTCTACCCCGAGGCGTCGGGCGCCTTCACAGGCGAGGTTTCGCCCGCGATGCTCGCCGACGTGGGCTGCCGGTACGTGCTCGTCGGGCACTCGGAGCGCCGGGCGATCCTCGGCGAGAGCAGCGCCTTCGTGGCCCACAAGACGGCGGCGTGTCTCGCGGCCGGGCTCGTGCCCGTCCTGTGCGTCGGGGAGACGCTGGACGAGCGCGACGGTGGACGTGCCGAGGCGGTCGTGGCCGATCAACTCCTCGCGTCGCTGGACGGCGTGGCGGCGCCCGGCGCGCTCGTCGTGGCCTACGAGCCCGTGTGGGCCATCGGGACGGGGCGGACGGCGAGTCCTGAGCAGGCACAGGCGATGCACGCGGCACTCCGGACGACGCTCGCGGAACGCTTCGGCGCCGCTGGCCGGGCGGTCCCGCTTCTCTACGGCGGGAGCGTCAACGCCGGCAACGCCGCGACGCTTTTCGCGCAGCCCGATGTGGACGGCGCGCTCGTCGGCGGAGCGAGCCTGGACGCGACGGCGTTCGCCGCCATCGTGGCGGCGGCGGGCTAGCCGGGCCCGATTCGTCGCGCCCGGTTAGTCTTTCTTCGCCGGGGCTGCGGGCGTCGGCGAGGTGGATGGCGCCGGGGTAGCCTTCGAGGCCGCCCCTGTTTTTGCATCCGGCTTGGCCTCCGGCTTCGGCGCAGCCGTGCCGGTCGCCTGCGACGTGCGGTCCGACGACTCGCTCTTGGAGTCTTTCCGGACGTAGTCTGTGAGGTAGAAACCGGTGCCTTTGAACTGAAGACCGGCGCCGCCCGAGATGACCCGCACGACCGGCTGACCCGTCTCGGGGTCTACCGTCAGTGCGTCGTCCGTGATGCGCTGAAAGACGTCGAAGACAGTTCCGTCTTCGCGGCGGTAGGAATACGTCGGCATGGGGAATGGCAGGGGGAGCAGACGCCAACGGCCGCCCCGGGTCGGGGTTTCTACTCGACGATCGTGATGTCCCGGCGCCCGGTCGCGAGCACGCGCTCGGACGCGTCGTAGGCCGTCACGCGGACGACCGCCGCGCCGGGGCGCGTGCCCGTCAGGGAAATGGTGCGTGCGTTGCCGTTCGTGTTCACGACCGTCCCCCCGGTCCCGACGGACGACCACACGTACAACACGACGCCCTCAACGGCCTGCGCGCGGAACTCGTACCGGACCCCGACCTTGACGGACGGGCTGCCCTTGATGTAGATCTCGTCCTGGGCCGCGGCCGGCGGGGCGGCAACGGGCGGGGCGGCAACGGGCGGGGCGAGCGTCGAATCCTCGTAGCGATCGCACGCGCCGAGGCTGAGCGCGGCGACGGCGAGCGCAGCGGCGAACACAGAGGTCGGCTTCGGCATGGGCGTGGAGGCGTGTGGAGGGCCGAAGAATACGGCACGCCGGCGTGCCCCGGTTACGAGCCCAGAACAGAATCCACGACGTGGACGACCCCGTTGCCCGCGTCGAGGTCCGGCGTCGCGACCTGCGCCGAGCGGCCGCCGGCGCGAACGACGAGCGGCTGGCCCGGCACGAGCGTCATCTCGCTCCCGCCGACTGTCTCGACCGTCTGCTCGGCGTCGGCGTCAGCCGCGAAGAGGCGGTAGGCGAGCACGTGGTTCGCGAGACGCGTCCGCAGGGCGGCCGGGTCGGCGCGGAGGGCCGCGAGGGCCTCGTCGCCGAGCGTCTCGAAGGCGGCGTTGCTCGGCGCAAAAACCGTCAGGGTGCGCGCCGTGTCCGCGAGGACGGCGTCGAGCCCGGCGAGCCGAGCCAACTCGACGAACGTCGTCAGGTCCGCCGACGTCGCGGCGATGCCGAGCACAGTGTCGGTGTCCTCTGCGGACGCCGCGGCCGGCCCACCGGGCGCCGCGGCGAGCGTGTCCGCGGCCGGAGCTGCAGGCGCGTCGGGGGTGGAATCGCCGCAGCCGGCGAGGGCGACGAGAAGGGCGAAGGTGGCGAATCGGGTCACGGTGGGGGAGTGGCGGGCGGGGCGAGAAGATCGGGAAAGTGCACCGTGAGGGCCTCGTAGAGCGCGCGCAGCGGCAGCCCGACGACCGTCGGGTAGTCGCCGTCGATGCGCGTCACGAAGAGGGCTCCGGCGTCGTCCTGGATGCCGTAGGCGCCGGCGCGGTCCATCGGCGAGCCCGAGGCGACGTAGGCGGTGATCTCGGCGTCCGAGAGGTCCGCGAACGTCACGCGCGTCGCGCGGTGGTCGGACGCCGTGCGGCCGTCAAAGGCGAGGGCGAAGCCGGTGTAGACCGTGTGCGTGCGGCCCGAAAGGCGGCGGAGCGTCGTGCGCGCCGCGGCGGGCGTGGCGGGCTTGCCGAGCACGTCGCCGTCGAGGACGACGACCGTATCGGCCGCGAGGACGAGCGCGCCCGGCGCGGGCACGGCGGCCGCCTTGCGCCGCGCGAGCGTCTCGACGGCCGCGCCCTCGTCGCCGCCGGGCCACGTCTCGTCGGCACCGCTCGGCCACACGTCCGCGGGCACGCCGACGTGCGCGAGCAGGTCACGGCGGCGCGGCGAGGCCGAGGCGAGCACGAGGGGGACGCGGAGCGAAATCACGGCGGCAGGGCGGGCGGACCCGCAAGATCGCCCCGCTCGCGATTCCCGCAGACCCGGGATTACCGCAGGCGCGGTTCCAGCCGTGGCCAGACGAACGCGACGCCGGCCGCGGCGGCGTAAAGCAGGAGCGCCCCCCAGAGCGCCAATCGCCCGACCCAGTCGCCATGGCGCGCGTAGAACGTCTCGGTCCGGTAGAGCGGCACGTCGATCGGGACGAGGTTCTGCTCCATCCAGCCCGACGTCTGCTCGATGCGGCCCGACGGCGCGACGACGGCCGACAGACCGCCGGCCGAGGCGACGACGACCGAGCGGCGCGTCTCGATCGCCCGCAGGCGCGTCGCGTGGAGGTGCTGGTACGGGCCGCTGGACTGGCCCCAGCGGTCGCTGCGGGCGAGAACGACGAACAGGTCGGCGCCGTCCTGCGCGAAGTGGCGCGCGTGGTCGCCGAAGAGCGACTCGAATCCCAGCAGAGCGGCCACGCGGACCCCGCCGACCGGGAGCAGGTGCCGGTCCGTGCCCAGGGCTGCTGGCGCGTCGGCGACGGGAATGCGCCGCATCTGGTCGTAGCGGAGAATCTCGCCGGTCGGCGAGACGCGCAGCGCCGACGTCGTCTCGGCGCGGTCTGTGCCTTCGCCCGGCGAGAGCGTGGTCGAGCCCGTGATGAGCGCGACGTCGCGCCGGCGGCACCACTCGCCAAGACGCGCCAGCGTCGCCGCCTCGCGCGCGTCGGAGCCCATCCACGGCAGCGTGCCCTGCGGCCAGACGAGGATGCCGACGGCCTCATCGCCCGCCCGCCCGTGCGGGCGGATCGGCGGGTCGGCGACGCGGAGGATCGAGCCTTCCTCGGCGGCACCCGCGCGCGACGTGTCGGGCGCGTTCCAGCGGTCGAGCAGGCGGTCCGAGAGTTCGGCGAGCAGGTCCACGCGGCCCTCGGCCTCGGCGTCCCACGCCGTCGGGGCGATCCCCGGCTGGACGATGCCGATGCGCGCGTAGCCCACCGGCGTCTCGGTCTGGCCCGCGCGAACGGCGCCGTAGGCCGCCGGGAGGGCGATCAGGACGGCGAAGAGGGCGACCGCGATGCCGCTGTCGCCGATCGTAGCCGCCCACGCGACGTCGCGGCGGCCGGCAGCCTCTGCGGCGCCGGCCTTGCCCGGGACCGGGACGAGCGGGAGCGCGGCGAAGGCCGTCACGTTGAGCAGCAGCACCCACAGCGAGAGCAGCAGCACGCCCCCGATGTCGGCCGTCTGCACGAACTGGAGCGCCTCGACCTGCGTGTGGCCGAGCAGCAGCCACGGCACCCCGACGGGCGCCGAGACGAGCGCGTACTCGGCGGCGAGGGCCGTCAGCACGAATGCCGTC
>DASWMO010000335.1:0-8953 GCA_036399715.1 Rubricoccaceae bacterium | reverse complement strand
CCGAGCGCGCGCTCGCCGCCGGCGCGCGGGGCTACCTCATGAAGCACGAGTCGGCGGGCAACGTGGTCGACGCGATCCGGCGTGTGCTCGCGGGGCACCTCTACCTCTCCGAGAAGCTCCGCGAGCGGCTCATCCTGAGCCGTCTCACGCAGGCCCCGGCTGCGGCGTCGGCCGTGGACCCGCTCACGGACCGCGAGATCGAGGTCTTCGAGCACTTCGGCCGCGGCCGGACGACGCAGGAGATCGCCGAGCGCCTCGGCCTGAGCCCCAAGACGGTCGAGAGCCACCGCGCCAACATCAAGAAGAAGATGGGCATCGAGCACGCGCCCGAGTTCGTGCAGCGGGCCGTGCTGTGGGTCGAGCGCTCCCTCACGGGCACGCCGCCGACGCTGTAGCCGGCACGCCGAGCCGTGCGCCCGGGCGACTTGCCCGCCTCTTCTCCGCGCCGCGCGGCGGCTGGCGGTAGTCTGGGGGCGGTTCCACACGTCTGTCTGCATGACCTCGTTCGACTCCCTCGGCCTCTCTCCGTCCGTCCTGCAGGGCGTCAAAGACTCGGGTTACACCACCCCGACGCCCGTCCAGGCGGCGACGCTGCCGCTCGCGCTCGACGGCGTCGACGTCGTCGGCGTGGCCCAGACGGGGACCGGCAAGACGGCCGCGTTCGTCCTCCCGATCCTCGACTACCTCGTCAAGGAGCCCACGCGCGGCAAGCGCGTGCCCCGCGCGCTCGTCGTCACGCCGACGCGCGAGCTGTGCATCCAGGTCGAGCAGGCCGTCCAGACCTACGGCGCCCGCACGGGCCTCAAGAGCGTCACCATCTACGGCGGCGTCGGCAAGGGCGGGCAGCGCGACGCGCTCCGCGGCGGCTGCGACATCCTCGTCGCGACGCCGGGCCGCCTGCTGGACTTTCTCTCGGAGAACGCCATCGACCTGACGCACATCGACGTGCTCGTCCTCGATGAGGCCGACCGGATGCTCGACATGGGCTTCCTGAAGGACGTCAAGCGCATCATCGCGGCCGTGCCCGAGAAGCGCCAGACGATGCTCTTCTCGGCGACGATGCCGGCCGAGATCCAGCAGCTCGCCAAGACGGTCCTGTACCGCCCCGAGACGGTCGAGATCGGCAACCGCCGCGACCCCGCGGCGACGGTTACGCAGCGCGCGGTCCACGTCGCCGAGCACGACAAGCAGGCGCTCCTGCACCACATCCTCGACGCCGAGGGCGTCGAAAAGGTCATCGTCTTCTCGCGGACGAAGTACCGCGCGGACAAGATCACGAAGCTGCTCGACCGCGCGGGCTACGGCGCCGTCGCGCTCCACTCGAACCGCTCGCAGAGCCAGCGCCAGCGCGCCATCCAGGGCTTCGAGGCCGGCGACTTCAAGGTCCTCGTCGCGACCGACCTCGCCGGCCGCGGCATCGACCTCGACAGCGTCTCGCACGTCGTCAACTTCGACACGCCGCACGTGCCGGAGGACTACATCCACCGCATCGGCCGGACGGGCCGCGCCGAGACGACGGGCGAGGCCATCTCGTTCGTCTCGCCCGAGGAGGCGCCGAACCTGCGGGGCATCGAGAAGCACACCGGCCGCGCCATCGAGGAGGCACGCTACCCGGACTTCGTCCCGCCGCCGCGCGACCTCGCGGCGCCGGTCGACCGGCGCTACGAACTCGGCAGCGGACCGCCGAGGGCGCGCACGCCGCGCGGCGCCAAGGGCGGCCCGGCGGGCGGCGGACGCGGCCAGGGCGGCCGCGGAGCCGGCGGCCAGGCCGGGCGCGGGACCGGCGGCGGTCGCGATGCTGGCCGGGGTGGACGTGGGCGCTAGCCGCATCGCCCTGCTCGGCGGATACGCGGGGCTCCTCGCGGTCGCCGGTCTGGTGCTGCTGTTCGCGCCCGAGGCGGTCGGCAGCGAGCCACCCGTCGTGGCGCAGCTCGTCGGCGCGGCGTTTCTCGGGTTCGCGTCGCTGACGTGGACCGCGCGGGGGCTCGTGATCGGCGGCATCTACGGGCGGGCCGTCGTGGCCGGCAACCAGACGTTCTCCGTCGTCGGGGCGCTCGTGCTCGGGCGCCACCTGCTGGACGGGCCGAGCGTCGCGGCAGGCATCGGGTTCGGGATTCTGCTGCTCGGCGCGGTCCTGTTCGGCGTCGTTCTCCGCCGGTCGCCGGTCGAGGCGCCCGGCGCGTAGGTTGGCGGCTCGCCCGCCCGACCTCCTGTGCGCCTCGCCGGTCTGTTCGCCCTGCTCGCCGTCGCCGGGTGCCGCGAGGCGCCGCGGAGACTTGCGACGGCCGACCTTCAGGGCGACTGGATTCAGACGGGGGACAGCGTCGAGTTTAGAGAGATTGGTTGGTACAGGTCTACCTTCACGATCCGCGGGGACAGCATGTTTAACCCGCTGCAATCCATCTCTGCTCGCATAGATCCATCGTGGGCCCAGGCATGGGAGATGATGCCGGATACGGCCTGGTCGAACTGGTCACTCGCCAGAGACACGTTGACGCGCCATCTAGACAAGGGAGAGTGGGAACGCTACGAGCGCCTTCCAACTCGGCCGCGGGCGCGTCGTCCAGAGCGGATCGCGATTCGCTTCGGCGGCTGCTTCATGGGGTGTCCGGTGATGGACGCGGAGATCGACACCTCCGGAACGTTCTGGGTTCTGGAAGGCGACGATACAGTCCCGCTCGGCCGATTCGTCGCGCACGGTCGGCACGACCTGTACGACCGGCTCAGCACGCTCGCCGCGGGCCTCCGGCTCGACCTCCCGCACCAGGAGGTCTCGTTTAGCTACGACGCACTCTCGACGCTGCTCGTCGCGTGGTACGACGGAGAGCCGCACGTCTTCGATGGGACGGCGGATGAGTTCGGGCCGCTGCTCCTGATCGTCGCGGAGATGGCGGATGCCGCGTGGACCGAGCCGATGGAGGAGACCTCCGTCCGCCACCGGTTTGCGAGTCGGGACGCGCTCGACTACCCGTTCCTGTCGCACCCGGAAGTCGTTCGGGAGGTGTTGGGCGAGTAATTGTCCATCGAGCCACCCTCTTGGAGATGGCAAGACGCCTTTCCAGGCCGTCATCCCGAGCTTGTCGAGGGATCTCGACGCCTCCAAAGCGAAGCGCCCGGCTGGACCCGTAGCGTCGAGATCCTTCGACTGCGGCCTGCGGCCTTCACTCAGGATGACAGCCGTTCTAGGAATACGTTCTCACGGGCCGCTCGGCACAGCGAGCGATGCCAGGCGCGGCTACGAGTCGAAGCGGGCGCGGGCGGTGGCGAGGGCGGCGCGGAGCGCGGCGCCCTGGACGTTCCCCGGTGTGCCGGGCGTGACGTAGGCCGCGAGGGCGTCGGCGGTGTCGGGCACGGTGAGGTCCGGCATGGCCGCGGCGGCGGCGCGGTAGGCGTCGCGGAAGGGGACGCCCTGGCGGACCCGGTCGAGGGCGTCGGCGGTGGAGAAGAGGCCGGGGGAGAGGGCGGCCGTGAGGCGGCTCTGGTTCCAGCGCAGGCCCGGGAGCGCGTGGCGGAGGGCCGTGAACAGGTCGAGCGCCGTCAGCGTCGCGCGCATCACGGCCTCTTTGGTGAGCTGGAGGTCGCGGTGGTAGCCGCCCGCGAGGTTCGCGGGGAGCGTCAGCAGGAGGTGCAGCTCGGCCGTGAGGCGGTGGACGCTCGCGCGGGCGAGTTCGAGCACGTCCGGGTTGCGCTTCTGGGGCATGATCGACGAGCCCGTCGTGGCGGCCTCTGGGAGAGAGACGAAGCCGAACTCGGCCGTCGCGAAGAGGACGAGGTCCGAGGCGAGGCGATTGGCCGTCAGTCCGAGCTGCACGAGCGCGTGCACGACGGCCGCCTCGACTTTGCCGCGCGAGAGCTGGACCGCCGTGACGTGCGTCTGGACGCCCGCGAAGCCGAGGTCTCGGGCGACGGCGTCGCGCGGAAGGTCGAGGTGGGGGACGCCGTAGCCGGCGGCGCTGCCCCACGGCGAGACGTTGGCCCGGTCGCGCGCCTCGGCGAGGCCCGCGAGGTCGTCGGCGAAGAGTTCGGCATAGCCCGCGGCCCACAGGCCGACCGTCGAGGGCATCGCCTGCTGGCCGTGCGTGTAGCCCGGCATCAGCACGCCGTCGTGCGTCTCGGCGAGACCGACGAGCGCGCCGGCCGCGTCGGCTGCCTCGGAGGCGACGGCCGCGAGGGCGTCGCGCAGCCACAGCCGGAGGGCGACGAGCACCTGGTCGTTTCGGCTGCGCCCGGCGTGGATCTTCTTGCCCGCGTCGCCGAGGCGCTCGGTCAGCACGCGCTCGACCACCGAGTGGCAGTCCTCGTCGGCGACCGTCACGACGAGGCGGCCGGCGAGGGCGTCGTCGCGAATGTCGTCCAGCACCGCCGCGATTGCAGCGTCCTCCTCGGCCGTGAGCAGGCCGATGGTGCTGAGCGCGGCGGCGTGCGCGCGCGTCCCGAGCGCGTCGTAGGGCAGCAGGCGCGTGTCCCAGAGCGCGTCGTCGCCGACAGTGAAGCGGGTCACCCACGCCTCGGCCGACGTGTCTTTCTGCCAGATGGCGCGCGGGGCGGGAGTCGGGTCGGTCATTACGAGAAGTACGCGGTGGCAATGCCGGAATACACCTCGACGGCCCGCTCGACCTCGGCGGCGTCGACGTGCTCGTCGGGCGTGTGGGAGAGCTCGGAGCGGCCCGGGCCGAGCTTGACCGAGGGCACGTCGGCGACGAAGACCCAGTCGCTCGCGGTCGGCGAGCCGAAGGGCGTGTCGTCGAGGCCGAGGCCTCGCAGGGCGCGGGCGGTCGCCGTCGCGATGCGCGCGTCGGGTGCCGTCGCGCACGGCACGAGGCGGTCGGAGTAGACCGTGACCTCGCTGTCGAGCGCGTCCGCGATGAGGGCGGTGAGGTCGGCGTGCGAGTAGGCGGGCGTCGAGCGGACGTCGAGCGTGACCGTGCACGTGTCCGGGACGACGTTCTTGGCGCTTCCGCCGGCGATGACGGTTGGCGTCACCGTCGGGAAGCCGAGGAACGGGTCGGGCCGGTCGAACGCAAGCGCGTCGAGGCGGAGCAGGTCGCGGGCCATGCCCGTGAGCGCATTCTGGCCGAGGTGCGCGCGCGCGGCGTGGGCCGTCCGCCCGCGCGCCGTGGCCGTGAGGATGAGCAGGCCTTTCTGGGCGAGGCACGGCCGCAACTCGGTGGGCTCGCCGATGATGGCGGCCGAGACGGGCGGGAGGGTCGGGCGGAGCGCCTGAAGGCCGTTGTACGGCCCGCAGGTCTCCTCGCACGCCGTGAGCGCGACGACGAGGCGGCCGTCGGGACGGAAGCCGCCGCGGTGCAGGTCGATGAGCGCCTGCAGCATCGCCGCGCCCGACGCCTTCGCATCGACGGCCCCGCGGGCATAGATCCGGCCGTCCACGGTCGTCGGCGTGAACGGCTCGAACGGGTGCTCGGCCGAGGGCGGGACGACGTCGAGGTGGGAGGCGAACAGCAGCACGTCGTCACCCTCGCCGAGGGCGGCCCAGACGTTGTCCTCGTGGCGGCCCACGTGGAGGCCGGCCGCGCGGGCGTGCGCCTCGACGAAGTCGGCGATCTCGCGCTCTTGCGTGCTGAGCGACGGGAAGCGGACAAGCGCGTCGTGGAGGGCGAGGACGGGCGTCATGCGGGCAGGAGTCGGGTGCCGAGCGTGTCGTCGGCGAGGGCGCCGGGCGCGCAAATCCGGACGGCCGCGACGCCGCGGGCGAGGGCGGCGAAGCCCGTATCGAGCTTGGGCCGCATCCCATCCGCGATCCAGCCTGCCACCACGCCCGCGGCCGCCTCGGTCGTCGAGAGGTGGGCGAGCCGCGACGCCGGGTCGGCGAGGTCGCGAAAGACGCCGCCCGCCTCGGCGACGAATACGAGCCGGCCCGCGCCGAGCGCAGCGGCGATCTCCATCGCGACCGTGTCGGCGTTGACGTTAAAGAGGCCGCCGCGTGCGTCGGTCGAGACCGGCGCGACGACGGGCACGATGCCGGCCGCGAGGAGCGCCCGGATGAGGTCCGTCTCGACGCGCACGACATCGCCGACGTGCCCGAAGTCGACCGTCTCGCCGTCGACATCCTGCGACGGGCGGCGTGTCACGACGACCGTCGGGCCGTCGGCGCCGCTGATGCCGGCTGCAGGCACGCCGCGCGCAACGCCGGCCGCGACGAGGCCCGCGTTGATCTCGCCGCGCAGCGTCCACAGCGCGATGCGCAGGTCGAGGTCCCCGGTGACGCGCCGGCCTGCGACGAGGCGGGGCGTGTGGCCGAGGCGCGCGGCGATCTCGGTCTGCTGCGGCCCGCCGCCATGGACGACGACGACGGGCGTGCCGGCCGCGCGCAGGTCCGCCACGCCGTCCCACACCGCGCCGACAGCCATGGGGTCGGCGAGGACGGCGCCGCCGAGCTTGACGAGCGTAATCGGCCTCATGTGAGCTTCCAGATCCATTCGAGGATCGCTTTCTGCGCGTGGAGCCGGTACTCCGCCTGGAGCAGGTGGAGCGTCCGCGGCCGCCCGTCGGCGTGGGGCGGCGCGTCGAGCACGGCGTCGTCCACGACGACCCCGCGGCGGACGGGCAGGCAGTGCATGAACGCGCCGTGGTCGGTCCGGGCCATGTCCGCGGGCGTCACGCGCCAGTCGGCGTGCGCGGCGCGGCGGGCCGCCTCGCTGGGCCGGTCGTCGTAGACGTCGGCGCCCGACCATGCTTTGGCGTAGACGAACCGGGCGCCGTCGAAGGCCGCGTCGCGGTCGGCGGTCTCGGAGACCGTCCCGCCGTGGCGCGCGGTCGTCTCTTGGGCGAGCGCCATCACGTCGGCGTCGAGCGCGAGGCCATCGGGCCGGGCGACGGTCACGTCCATCCCGAGGCGCGCGGCCATCAGCAGGGCCGAGTTGGGGACGGCGCGCGGGAGGGGGTTCGGGTGCGGCGCCCACGTCAGCACGAAGCGCTCCCGGGCCGGATCCCCGACCGTCGCGCGAATGGCAGCCGCGTCGGCGAGGGCCTGGCATGGGTGCCACCGAGCCGATTCCAGGTTCACGACCGGGACGGTAGACGCCGCGACGACGGCTGCGAGGACGGCGTCGGCCTCGTCGGCCGCGCGGTCGGTGAGCGTCGCGAAGGAGCGCACGCCGAGCGCGTCGACGTACCGGCTCATCACGCCGACGGCCTCGCGCACGTGTTCGGCGCGGTCACCGTCCATCACCGCACCGTCGCGAGTTTCGAGGGCCCACGTCCCCGCGCCGGCCGTCAGCGCGGTCGGAAAGGCGCCGAGGTGGGCGGCGGCGAGTTCCATCGAGACGCGCGTGCGAAGGCTCGGGCTCAGGAAGAGCAGCCCGAGCGCGCGGCCGCGCGCGGCGTCCGTCCAGCGCCGGTCCGCGCCGTGTGCCAGCGCCCGGTCGAGGCAGCGGTCCCAGACGGCGTCGGGCAGGTCGGCCCAGTTGGTGAGGTGGTTCATTCGGATCGACCGGTCAGATGAAGGCACCTGTCGAGACGCGCCGCGGCTCGTCTGCGTCCAGGCCCAGCAACACGTTTGGGGCTGGCCACCGTCACGCCTCCACCGAGAGCGCCTCGGCGAGGGCTGCGACGAAGGCGTCGACCTCAGCGTCGGTCGTCGTGAGCGGCGGCATCACGCGCAACGTGTGCGCGTCGTCCGAGCCGCCGGCGAGCACGCCGAGGCCGCGCAGGGCCGCGACGACCGGTTTCGTCGGGCGGTCCAGCACGATCCCGACGAGCCCGCCGCGTCCCTGCACGCACACGACGCCCCGGATCGCCTCGGCGCCCGACTTCAGGCGCTCGAACAGCGTCTCGGCGCGGGCCATCAGACCGTCATCGACGAGTTGCGCGAGCGTCGCCTCGACGGCCGCCATCGCGAGCATGCCGCCGCCGAACGTCGTGCCCTGGTCGCCCGAGCGGACACCCGCTGCGATGGCATCCGACACCAACACGGCGCCGACGGGGACGCCCGCGCCGAGGCTCTTGGCGAGCGTCACGAGGTCCGGCGTCACGCCGACGTGCTCGCCGTAGGTGAAGCGCCCTGTGCGGCCAACCCCTGTCTGGACCTCGTCGAAGATCAGAACCGTCCCGGCCGCGTCGCAGAGGCGGCGCAGGGCGCGGTAGTAGTCCGGCCGCGCCTCCGTCACGCCGGCCATGCTCTGGATCGGCTCGACGATCACGGCCGCGACATCTCCGGGGGCGAGGGCCTCCTCGACGGCGCCTTCCCATCCGAACGGCACGAAGCGCGTCTCGGGCAGGACGGCTGCATACGGCGCGCGGTAGCCGCGGCCCGAGGTGACGGCGAGCGCGCCGAGCGTCCGGCCGTGGAAGCCGCCGTGCATCGCGACGATGCCCGGGCGGCCCGTGTGCGTCCGGGCGAGCTTGAGGGCCGTCTCGTTGGCCTCTGAGCCCGAGTTGCAGAAGAACGCGTGGCCCAGTCCGTCCGGCGCGAGGGCGACGAGTGCCTCGGCGGCGCGGGCGCGTGCCGGGCTGTACATCGCGTTCGAGTAGAACATGAGCGTCGCAGCCTGTTCCTGAACGGCGGCAACGACACGCGGTGGGCAGTGCCCGAGAAGCGCGACGCAGTGGCCGCCGTAAAAGTCCAGGTAGGCCCGGCCGTCGACGTCCCAGACGGTCGTGCCCTGCCCGCGGACGAGCGCGACAGGCGGCTTGGCATACGTCGGGAGCGTGAACGCGTCTTCGAGGTCGAGCGCCGTGCGGTCGAGGGCCGTGTCGGTCATCGGGGCGTGGGGAGGAGGCCCGCCGTCTCGGGCAGGCCGAGGGCGAGGTTGAGGTTCTGCACGGCCTGCCCGGCCGCGCCCTTGACGAGGTTGTCGAGCGCGAACCCGACGACGAGGTGCGCGCCCGCGGCGCCGTCTTTCACGACCCAGCCGAGGTCGCAGAACGGCGTCCCGACCGTCGGGAGCAACTCGGGTAGAGCACCGGCCGTCAGGCGGACGAGCGGCCGCGCGGC
>DASWMO010000334.1:0-7460 GCA_036399715.1 Rubricoccaceae bacterium | reverse complement strand
AAAGAAGCGGTCCCCTCCAGTTCGGGAGCAGATAGATAATCTTGCGACGGCCATATGTGAAGGCACTCCCGATCACGCTTTCTCTACGTTGACCCAGCTCCCTCACGAGTTCCTCGCGGATAGGCCATCCGCTCTCTTACCTCTCGGGGAGACGACGTCGGCTCTCCAGTTTCCGCGGTCACCATGACCCCACGTTTCTTCCGGGCTGCAGGCACGCTTGCCGTCGCCCTCGTCGTCCTCGCTGGCTGCGACTCGGCTGCCCCCGAGTCCAGCGCCACCGCCGTCACGGCGAACTCGGAACTCCCTCCGGCCCCGTTCGCCAACATCAGTGGGTGCTACACGGGCAACTTCGGAGCGAACGACTTCGGGACGTACTACAGCACGACGTTCAACTCGTCGACGGCGACGCGCTACCTCCGGCTCACGGCCCAGGCGACCGGCACGGCCGGCGACTACCTGATCGTCGGCTCGATCAACGTCAACGGGCAGTCGTACTCCTATGAGGCCTACCCCGGAGATCCGGTAACGGTCCGCGTCAACACGGTCGCGGCGGGGTCGCCGCTCACGGTGACGGCTGGCCGAGGCTTCTTCACCGGCGGCGGCGGCGGCGGCACGTACAACGGTGTCGTCAAGTTCTCACTCAAGACGACCCAGCGGTTCATCGACCCCTGCATTCCGGCCGAGGAGTCGTAGGCGGCCATTGGCTGTCCGGCTCACTGGAGAGAGGCCCGCTTCGAACACGTCGAGGCGGGCCTCTCTGGTTTCGCACTCCGGCTAATCTGCGCAACTGGATTTCGCACTCCACCTCGTCTGCGAAACTCATAGAGGAGGTGGCCATGCCGACCGATGAAGCACCGCTGCGTATCGGCCCCAGATAAGTGTGGAGACGGTGTAACGTTCTCATCGGCTCGCGCGTGAACAGGGACCATCCTGCCACACTGCCTATGTCGGTCGGTCGTCTTTGTCTCCTCCCGCTCGCTCTTCTCGTCGGGTGCGGTACACTCCCGGCCCCTCCAGACGCAGTCCCTATCACGGGTCCCCCGGCCGACCTCCCTGCCCGGCTCGACGGCTACCTCCGAGGCCGCGTCGCTGATGGGTACTCCGGCGTCGTCCTCGTCGCTCAAAATGGCGAGGTCGTCTTTCACAGAGCTTACAGTCGCGACCGGGCGCTCACGCCCGAGACTGCGTTCTGGATCGGGTCGGTGAGCAAAACGCTCACTGCGGCGGCTGTCCTCCGCCTCCGCGACGAAGGACGCCTCTCGCTCTCGGACCCGATCACGCGGTTTCTCGATGACATCCCCGCTGACAAGCGGGCGATCACGGTCCGTCAACTTCTTACCCACACGGCGGGACTCGGCGAGCACTATGCTGCCGACGGTATAACCGACCGCGACGGGGCCGTCCAGGCAATTCTCGCCCGCCCACTCGAGCGCGCCCCCGGTGCAGGCTACGGGTACACCGGCGACGCGTACAACCTCCTCGCCGCCATCGTCGAGGTAGCCTCAGAAGAGCCGTTTGAAACGTATCTCCGCGAGGCGGTCCTCCGTCCAGCGGGGATGGTGAACACAGGGTTTTGGGGAGAACCGAACCCGAGCGCTGTGCTGGCTGCGGCAGGCCGGGCCACATCGACCGCACCGAATTGGGGGTTCCGTGGTGCGACAGGTCTCAGCAGCACAGCCGGCGACCTCTACCGCTGGCACCTCGCGCTGCTTGCAGACACCGTGCTGGCAGAGAGCACACGCCAGGAGGCGTTCGCTCCACAGGTGGAGAAGCCCGGTGGGGGTGCCTACGGGTACGGGTGGCAGGTGACGCGCACCCCGCGGGGTACCACACTCGTCTCACACGGCGGGGCGGAGTCCGGGTTGGGCCATTACGCCGGGATGTACCAGTACATCGACGAGGATGTGGTCGTGATCGCGCTCTCGAACGCGACAGAGGACGAGGCGCAGGAGACCCTACGCGGGGTCCTTCGGATGCTCTTCCCACGCTGAAGCGCCCGCCCGTCCCGCTCTCGACCGACCGCGCCTAGCCTCGACGCCCTCGGTGCCGATGCCCACCCTTTCACATCAGCGCGGCCGGTGTCGCCCCCTCATGCGAAGGTTTATCCCCACACTCCTCCTTCTCGCTACTCAAGTTGCCCTCGCACAACCTGCGAGCGACCTCATGCGGCCCGTAATCCGTGGTCCGCTGGCGGAGCGACTCGATGCCCATCTCCGGGACGCCGCCGCGGCCGGGTTCTCCGGCGCTGTTCTCCTCGCCCACGGCGACACGGTTCTCCTCCATCAGGGCTACGGCCTCGCCGACCGCGAGCATGGCGTCCCCGTTACTCCGGAAACCGCCTTCGACATTGGCTCGGTCACGAAGCCGTTTACGGCTGCTGCCATCCTTCGTCTTCAGGAAGAGGGCCTCCTCTCCGTTGACGACCCGATCACGCGGTTCTTTAGCGACGTGCCGGAGGACAAACGCGAAATCACCGTTCACCACCTCCTCACGCACTCGGCGGGCCTCCTCGACGCCCTCGGGGGCGACTACGAAGTAGCGCCGCGCGACTCCGTCGTCCGGCTCGCGATGGCCTCAGACTTGGCGTGGGTGCCGGGCACGAGGTACCGCTACTCCAACGTCGGATACACGCTCCTCGGCGCAATCGTCGAGCGCGTCTCCGGCCTGGGATACGAGACCTACCTCCGCGAGCACGTCCTCCTCCCGGCCGGGATGGAGAAGACCGGCTACGTGCTCCCTGGCTGGGCCGAGGCTGACGTCGCGGTGGGATACAAGGACGGCGAGCAGTGGGGGCGCCCGACGGAGAAACCGTGGGCGGACGATGGCCCGTACTGGCACCTCCGGGCCAATGGTGGACTCATAGCCCCCCTCGCCGACCTTTACCGCTGGGACCGGGCGCTGATGCGGGGCAATGTCCTTTCGTCAGCGTCGCAGGCCCTCATGTTCACGCCGCACGTTCCTGAGAACGCCGACAGTTCGTCTTTCTACGGCTACGGCTGGACGCTCTTTACCACTGCACGCGGGACGCGCCTCGCCGCCCACGACGGAGGCAACGCCGCGTTCTTCGCCGACGTCCGTCGCTACTTAGACGAAGAAGTGGTCATCCTATGGGCCACGAACGACGCCAGTCCTTACAGTCAGAATCTCTACCGCCAACTTGTGCGCAGCGTTTGGGGCGGGACGTGGGAGCCGTACGTGGCGCCTGTAGTGGCCGACATCGACACAGACGTCTACGACGACTATGTGGGTCTCTACCAGATTGCCCCGGCAGGCGAGGTAGAGGTCACCCGCGATGGTGACCGACTGTTCATTCACCCGCCGGAGCAGAGCCGCGAGGAACTCCTCCCGCAGTCAGCGACCCGGTTCTTCGCCCGGAGCGCTCCCAACGTGATCATCGAGTTCGTTCACGACGCTGCCGGTACCGTTGAGGCTCTCGTCGTCCACCAGAACGGCGGGATCACCCGCGCTGAGCGGGGAGACGGGTAGCGGGTGGAGAGCCCGCACGGAAAGGCGCTCCCCGGTCGCTAGACCGTACGGCCGCCGGACGCGGTCGCCCACGCGAGCGCTCGCCCCTCCGCCTCCTTGACGAACGCGTCCTTCCCGGCCACGTACGCCGCGGCGTTGTGGGGGTGGGCCGCCGCCAACTCCCGCTTCAGCGCGCCGTACTCCCCGGCGAGCGCCGGATGAGCGCGCAGGAAGTCCCGGAACGCGAGGTGCCGGCGGACGTGCGGCGAGGACTCAGCGTAGGCGTGGAGCTGATGCGTCCGTCGGCCCGTCGGGCTGTTGCGGCGGAAGTAGCGGCGCCCCTCGATCCCGAACTCCCCCATCGCCTCGTACCCCAGCCGTCCCATTGCGCCCGCCCGCTCGTCCACGCCGGCCACGTCGGCGACGACGGCGAGCAGGTCGATGACGGGCTTGGCGTGCATCCCGGGGACCGACGTGCTGCCGATGTGGTGGACCGCGAGCACGTTGATCCCCAGCGCCGCGGCGACCTCGACGGAGGCTCGTTCGAACGCCTGCGGCCAGAGCGGGTCATACGGGACGACCTCGAATCTGAAAGGAGGGGCTGTTCCCTGCTGCATGACAGATGGCTACTCAGCGGCCGGTCGAGGCGCAGTGCTGCGGTGGGGCGAAAGTAGACGCTGACCCCGAGGAGGACACGGTGCCGGCTTGCATCCAGAGCACAGAGTGGTCAGTCCGAACGGAGGGCCGTTCGGGGCCTGGCACGGATGGGCCCCCAGGCCACGATCGCCCCAGGCGGGACCCGTGGGCCGCGCGCTCGCGAACAAGACCGACGGGGGCCTCCGAGCGCTCGGCTAGACGAGGTGACGGCCGCAAGAGCCCGGAACCGCAGCACCCAAGCCTGTGCCCTTCTACGTGAGGCTGTCACGGCAGGGGGGCCCTCGTGGATGGGGGCCGTCGCTAACACGTGCTCGGTCGGCCTACTCTGGGCCGGAGCGCGGGCCGAACCCGGCCGGTCGGCTCCCCGAGAGGATGAGGAACGCGTCGTACCCCCAGATGAGCCGCTCGAGCTCGGGGGCCACCTCGATCCTCCCGGCGTGGAGGAGCGGACGGAGCGGACGGAGGTCGAAGACCGTCCACCGCTCCGGGTCGGCCGCGTCGTAGAGCGGGAGCATCCACGCAGCCATCTCGGTCGGTCTCGTTCCGGGGCTCGTCGGGTCGAAGTACGTTTGCTCTGAGCCCCGCCCGGCCACGGCCATCACGTTGAACGTGTGGTCACCCTCGGCCTCCGCGAGCACCGAGGCCGTCGTCCCGAGGTCGAGGACGTGGACGGGCGTGTGTCCGCGGAAGAGGTGGTTCGCCCCAAACTTCAGGACCGCCTTGTGGCCGGCCCCCGGGTCCCCGAAGGCGCGGCCGTACGCCTCCGCGAAGTTGGCCCGAAGCAGGGCAGTCCGCGCCTCGTTCGAGCGGTAGTTCTCGCCCGCAAACTGGAGCCGCCAGGCCTCAGCGCTCGCCTCCAGACCATCGACGAGGGCTACCGCCCCGGGGTCTGCAGCGAAGACGGCCCGGAGCGCGGCGAAGTCGCCCGGCCCCGCCTGGACGAAAAAGAGGGGGCCCGGGTCCGCCCCAGAGAACGCGCGCTGCCCGGCCTCGGCCTGCTCTCGGTACCGGCCGGCGAGCGCGCGGGCCTCGGCCGTCGGAGCCGCCCGCTCGAGTTCGGTGAGCGCGAGGGCGGCCCCGAAGACGAACTCGTAGTCGACCCCCCAGATGACGGGGGCCGAGCCAGCCTCCTCGACGGCACCAACGAGGAGGTCAGCCTCCTCGTGCAGGTCGTAGAACGGGACGGCGAGGGGAAACCGGGCGAACAGGGCCGAGAGGGAGTCCCGCCCGCCCCGGGCGGCCCGGTCGAGCGCGGCCGATGTGGTCGGGCTCGTCTCGACGACGAGCCGGTCGTACCCATGCTCACGGAGAGCCCGCAACGCGGCGGCCGTGAACTCGGGGACGTCCGCGACCCCGTGCTCCTCGCCAACCATGAAGAACCGGGCCCGGGCTCCCTCCCCGAGGAGGAATTCGGCACCGGGGCCGGTGAGCCGCCCGCGGTCGAGGGCGAGGGTGTGCCGACTCGCCGCGATGGTAGCCCGGAAGAGGCTGTCGGACGTAGCCGCCTGCTGAGCACGAGGCTCGCCGGTTCCGAACGCGAGCAAGAAGAGCACGCCGAGGGGCGCGAGGACCATGTTCGTATGGCTCATGGGATTCGGAGGGGCTAGGTACCCGGGAGCGTGGACGTCTAAAACCGCTTTGGTCAGGCCGTCTCGAATCTAACGTGCCCACTAGAAGGCCAGGATGTAGGGTACAGGCCCGGACGCGGCGAACCGCCCGAATGGGGGCTACAGGCAGGGTGCACCGAAGCCGCCAACAGGGACCGGTCGCGGTTGAGGGCGACCAGTACCCGTTCATCACCCTGAGTCGCTGCTCGTGACACGAACGGGACCGTGCGGGCAGAGCCACCTAGCTTTCTCTCCATGGCCGCCCACGGCTTAGCCCTCTCATCGGCGAGCCTGGACCCACCCGAGCCGCGCGTCCGCTTCATCACCGCCCATGCGGCTGCCCTCGACGTCGTATTCAACGTGTTCACGGCGGGCCCACTCGGTACGCCGAGACCCAACCAGCAAGTCCACCCTAGTGTCGTCGATTACGTCGTGGCCTCATCCGACATCAAGGCGGTCAAAGGCCTCTCGTTCGCCCTTCGGTGCGCATGGGATGCACATGAACCGCACCCTTTGCACAGCCACCGTCCCAGACTCCTCAACCGAGTGGCTCAGTGCCCTCTAAGTAGCGCATCCCACCTCCAAGGCGTGGCACAGCGTTTGTCAGACATCACTTAGCACGGCGCTCGAAAGTCAACTCCTTCCCTGAGCATTTCGCTTCCTTTCTCAGCTCATTCCCATGAGACTCTTCGCTTCTCCCCTCTCCCCGCTCGTCCGGCTCCTCGTCGCCCTCGCGGCGGCCTACGCGCCCGCGCTCGCGGCACAGACGCCCTCCGACTTCGAGCGGATGGCGACGCCAAACCCGAGCCCCCGCTCTAACGTCCTCCGGGGAATCGACGGCGTGGGCACCCGCGACGCCTGGGCCGTCGGCGACTTCGACTCCGGGTCGGGTTCCCAGCCTGTGCAGACCCCGCTGATCCTCCACTGGGACGGCGCGGCGTGGGCCCAGATGCCCGACCCGCCACGCCCGGCCGGCTACGGGGCCTACCTCTGGTCCGTCGAGGCTCTCACCTTGGACGACGCCTGGGCTGTCGGCATCAAGTCCCTCTTCGGCGCGGCCGAACCTTACCTGCTTCACTGGAACGGGAACACCTGGCAGGACCAGGGAGCGCCCCCGCTCCCGGCCCCAACGAACGGGCAGGCCGCCCTCTTCGACGTGTACGCCGTCGGCCCCGACGCCGTGTGGGCCGTCGGGTTCAAGTCCGAGGGGGCCCCTGGGCCCCTCACGCGGGGGTACACCGCCCTCCGCACCGGGGGCACGTGGACGCCTTACCTCGTCCCGGTCGTCGGGAACCGGCTGAACGAGATGGCGGCCGTCCACGGCTCGTCGCCGGACAACGTGTGGACCGTGGGCATCTCGCGCGACGTCATCGGGGCATTCCACCCCCTCGTCGCGCGGTGGAGCGGCTCTGGCTGGACCGTCGTCCCAACCCCGTTCAACGACCTTCCCATCGAGCTCTACGACGTCGAGACGACGGGCCCGGGCGACGTCTGGATCGCGGGGGCCTACCTCACTGGCGGTGGGTTCGTCGCCCACTGGGACGGCGCGGCGTGGACCGAGGTCTCCGCCCCGCCCGTCGGCTCCTTCGCGGTCCTCGACACCGACGACATCTACGGGTTCGGCGGGCCGATCTCGCACTGGGACGGGGCGGCGTGGACCGTCGTGGACGGCCTATCGGACCTCTCGTCCCCCTCGTTCCGGAGCGCGGCCAGCGTGGTCATGCCCGACGG
>DASWMO010000333.1:0-1959 GCA_036399715.1 Rubricoccaceae bacterium | reverse complement strand
CTGGTGCTCTACGCCGTCAACGTGGATGTCCCGGGGCGGCGCTTTCCGGCCTCGGACCTCTTTCTCGCACGCTCGACCGACGCCGGACGGACGTTCGGCGCGCCCGCGCGCGTCAGCCCGGACGGCGGCGTCCCAACCGGCCACACGTTCGCCGACGTCGCCGTCGGACCCGATGGAGCCGTCGTCGTGTCGTGGCTCGACGGGACGGCGCAGGACGCGTGGCAGGCCGCCCGCCCCGCGCCGTCCGAGGCGGGCGGCGTACACGGCGACTCGGCCGGGCAGCCGGATCCGCACCACGAGGCCTCGGCGCACGGCGGCATGATGCACAGCAGCGAGGGCCCCGGCACGACGCTCGTCGTCGCCCGCTCCGAGGACGGTCGCACGTTCGGCGCGCCGGTCGCCGTCGCGGGCGGCGTCTGCCCGTGCTGCCGGACGGCCCTCGACATCGCCCCCGACGGCGCCGTCCGCGTCGTCTGGCGGCACGTGTGGCCGGGCGGTGAGCGCGACCCGGCCATCGCCACGTCGCGCGACGGCGGGCGGACGTTCGGCGCGCCTGTGCGCGTCCACGAGGACAAGTGGGCCATCGACGGCTGTCCGCACGCCGGGCCGTCCGTCGCCGCCGGCGCCGACGGGCGCGTCCACGTCGCGTGGTACACCGGCGCCGAGGGCCGCGCCGGCCTCTGGCACGCCGTCTCGGACGACGGCGGCGAGACGTTCGCCGATCCTACAGCCCTCGGCGCGGGCGCCGCGCTCGGGCAGACACGCACCGCGCGCGACGGACAGGGCCGCGTGTGGCTCGCGTGGGAGAGTCGGGGCGACTCGCGTGTCCACCTCACGGCCGCTTCCGGCGGCGACACGACGACGGTCGCGGGCATCGACCCCGCTCTGGCCGGCGGGGCGGCGGGCTGGACGCTCGCTGTCGTCGACGACGGAGCCGTGCGACTCCACTCACGCCTTGCTGACCCGGCGCAGTAGTCCCGTAGTTTGGCCAGCCCTCCCGCCGCGACCCTGATGCGTTTCGTCCTCCTCGCCGTCCTGACCGCCGCGCTGGCGCAGCCGGCTGCGGCGCAGCCCGCTTCGGCGCGTGCGCTCCTCGACGCGGCTGCGCAGGCCGGCGCCATCGCGGACCCGGCCGAGCGCGCCGCTGCCGTCTCGGCACTGTGGGCGTCGCTGCGGCCCGGCGAGGCCACGAGCCGCGTCCCGTACGTCGCCGGCGATACAGCCGTGTTCGTGTGGCGCGGGACCGCGGCGACGGCCGCCGTCGCGGGCGACCACACGGGCTGGAGCCCGGACGGCGCCCTTGCGCGGCAGGGTCAGAGCGACCTGTGGCTCCGCATGGACCGTCTCGACCCGGCCGCACGTGTGGACTACAAGATCGTCCTCGGCGGCTCGAACTGGATTCTGGACCCAGCCAACCCGCACCGCCAGTCCGGCGGCGCCGGCCCGAACTCCGAGCTCCGGATGCCCGCATGGCAGATGGAGCCGCTGACGGTCCGCACGGCCGGCGTCCCGCAGGGCACGCTCGGCGCGGCCGCGACGCTCACCGGCCCGGGCCTGCCCGTCCCCGTCGTCTACCGCGTCTGGACACCCGCGGGCTACGCTGCCGGCACGGACCGTCTGCCCGTCGTCTACGTCACCGACGGCCACGAGTACGCCGACGACGCGCTCGGCGCGATGCGGATCGTGCTCGACAATGCCATCGCGCAGCGCCTTATCGAGCCGTGCGTCGTCGTTTTCATCGACCCGCGCGACGGCGGCGTCGCCTCGGGCACCAACCGCCGGCAGCAGCTGTTCGTCAACAACCCCGCCTACGCGTCGTTCGTCGCCGAGCGCCTCGTGCCCGCCATCGACGCGGCCTACAGGACGCGCGCGGACCGCGACTCGCGCGTGATCCTCGGCACGAGCCTCGGCGGCGTCTTCGCGGCCTACCTCGGCGCGATGCAGCCGGCGACGTTCGGC
>DASWMO010000332.1:0-1637 GCA_036399715.1 Rubricoccaceae bacterium | reverse complement strand
CTCGCCGTCGACGTTGAACCACATGCCCGGCGTGGACGTGATGCGGACGCGGCGGGCCTGCCGGAACACGATCGCGTCGTCGGTGATGTAGTCGCCCGCGAGCACCAGAGCGCCGAGGCGCGCGATGTCGAGCGCGGTCCCGGCGCGGACGATCACGACGTCCAGCAAGCCGTCCTCGGGGTTGGCGCGTGGCGCGACGGGCTGCCCGCCCGCCGCCGTTCGCCCGTTGGCCACGACGACGTTGTACGCCTCGACACGCTCGGACTCGCCGCCGTCCCACGCGACCTCCGTGTAGTAGCCCGTCAGGTCCGGCAGGAGCTTGGCCGCGCCGATGAGGTAGGCCAGCGGCCCCCACGACGCCTTGAACTCGGGTGTGAGCGTGTCGCCGACGACGCCCGAGAAGCCGCCCGCGCAGACGTTGATGGCATAGCCGGACTGCCCCTCGTGCGCGTAGCGGATGACGTCGAGCGGCTGGTAGACGCCCTCGCCGATGCAGCGAAAGCACGTCGCCATGTCGTCCAGCGGCAGGCCGAGCGTGCGCGCGAAGTCGTTGCCCGTCCCGAGTGGGATCAGGCCCAGGATGGGCCGGTCCGCGGCCGTCTCGCCGACGGCCATGAGGCCGTTCACGACGAGGTGGAGCGTGCCGTCGCCGCCCGCGGCCACGACCTTCGCGACGCCGTCTCGGGCGGCCTGCGTCGCGGCGTCGCGCGTCTGGTCTTCGGTCTCGACCTCGACGACCTCGATCCCGGGCGCGTCGTGGGCGATCGACAGGTCAGCGCCGCTCGCGCTGCCGGCCGAGGGGTTGATGATGAGTCGGGTGACGACAGACACGGGCGTCGGAGGTGAGGGGGCGTGTAGACGCCGATCAGTCCGGCCGGTGCCCGACCGTTTGCCCGCCAGCGCTGCGCCTCGCCCCGGACGAGGATTCACACCGGCACACACGGTCAGAACACAGGACACGAACACGGATTCCCTTCTCGCGCGAGATCTCTTCACGTGGACCCCGCAACCCCTCCGCCGGTCTCACGTGACCTTCTCCGTGCCCGCTGCGGCCCGCCCTTTAGTCCCCGTCGGGTCTGGTCCATACCGGACGCCCGCTCCGCTTCTGCCCGTTCCTGCTCCGATGACTCCGCCGACCGCCGACCGCGCCCGCTTCCCCGACGACGCCCTCTATATCGACGAGCCGCCGTTCTTCGCGCGCGTCGCGTGGCGCCAGGTGGCGGCGCTCGGCGCGGTCTCGCTGGCCGTGCTCGCGCCGATCCTGCTCGCGCTCCTGCTCGCCGCCTAGCGGGCGACGCGTGCCGCCGGGTAGTTTCGGGGTCCTTCCTGGTGCCCCGATGCCCGACCGCCTCCGCCTCATCCTCGGCGTCAAGCTGCGCTCGCTGCGGCAGAGCCGGGGCCTCGGGCTGAAGGCCGTCGCTAAGAAGGCGGGACTCTCTGTCTCGTACCTCTCGGAGATTGAGCAGGGCAAAAAGTACCCGCGCGCCGAGAAGCTCGTCGACCTCGCCTACGCCCTCGGCGTGGCCTACGACGACCTCGTCTCGCTGCGCGTGGACCGCGGGCTGGACGCGGTCAAGGACGCCATTGAGAGCCCGTTTCTGCGGGCCTTCCCGTTCGATCTCTTTGGCGTCGAGCCC